>JAKFEA010000355.1:0-26705 GCA_036675905.1 Acidovorax sp.
CGTGGGCCGCCGGTCCGCCGACTGGATCAAGCTCAAGTGCGCGCACCGGCAGGAGTTCGTGATCGCCGGCTGGACCGACCCCAAGGGCTCGCGCACCGGCATCGGATCGCTGCTGCTGGGGGTTCACGGCGAGGACGGCAAGCTGCGCTATGCCGGCAACGTGGGGACCGGCTTCAACGAACGCGTCCTGCGCGACCTGCGCCGGCGGCTGGAGGCGATCGCCTCGACGCGCAACCCGTTCGAATCGGGCAGCGGCTGGCCGCGCGGCGCGCACTGGGTGAAACCGGAACTGGTGTGCGAGGTGTCCTTCGGCGAGTGGACGCGTGAAGGCAAGGTCCGGCACTCGGTGTTCCACGGCCTGCGCAGCGACAAGCCGGCGCAGGAGATCTCGATCGAGGCACCTGTCCAGGCTGCGGCCGATGCGCCGGCAGCAGCGCGCGGGAAGGCGGGTCGCGCGGCGAAGGCGCCATCCAGGCCCGCCCGTCCTCCCGCGGCGGAGCCCGGCGTGACGTTGCCGTCCACGCTGCGCATCAGCAACCCCGAGCGCGTGATCGATGCCCGCAGCGGCCTCACCAAGATCGACCTGGTGCGCTATTACGCGCTGGTGGCGCCGCTGATGATGGAACACCTGCGGCGCCGCCCGATCGCGCTGGTGCGCGCGCCCGACGGCGTGGACGGGCAGCTGTTCTTCCAGAAGCACCTGGAGCGCTACCGCATGGCCGGCGTCGAGCCGCTGGACCCCGCCATCTTCCCCGGCCACCCGGCGATGCTGGAGATCGCCAGCGCCGAGGGCCTGTTGTCCGCGGCGCAGATGAACGTGATCGAGTTCCACACCTGGAACGCCGTCGCCGACCGGTCGGACCAGCCGGACCGCATGACCCTGGACCTGGACCCCGGCGAAGGCGTCGAGTGGCCGCAGGTGCAGGAGGCCGCCACGCTGGTGCGCGCCTTCCTGCAGGAGCTGTCGCTCCCGGGCTGGCTGAAGACCAGCGGCGGCAAGGGCCTGCACGTGGTGGTGCCGCTGGTACCGAAACACGGCTGGGACACCGTCAAGGACTTCTCGCAGGCGATCGTCGTCCACCTCGCGAAGACCCTTCCGCAGCGCTTCGTGGCCAAGAGCGGTCCGAAGAACCGGGTCGGGCGCATCTTCATCGATTACCTGCGCAACGGCTTCGGCGCCACCACCGTGGCGGCGTGGTCGGCGCGGGCCCGGCCCGGGCTCGGCATTTCGGTGCCGGTGCGCTGGGAGGAACTGGGCACCCTCAAGGGCGGCGCGCACTGGTCCGTGGCGACCGTGCACCAGCGCCTGGACGAAGGCAACGCGCCCTGGGACGGCTATCGCGAGAGCAGTGTCAAGCTCGACGCCGCCATGCGCACCCTGGGCTTTCGGCCCTGAGCGCGGGAGTCCGACTGTCCATGCCGCAAGACTGGCCGCGCACCCTGTGGATCGTCCGGCACGGCCAGAGCGCCGGCAACGTGGCCCGCGATGCCGCCGAGGCGGCCGGCCTCGCGATGATCGACATCGCCGAGCGCGACATCGACGTGCCGCTGTCGGCGCTCGGGCGCGAGCAGGCAGTGGCGCTGGGGCACTGGTTCGGCGAGATGCCGCCCTCGCGGCGGCCCGAGGTGATCCTCACGTCGCCCTACGTGCGGGCGAGGGAGACCACGCGGCTGCTGATGCAGTCGGCCGGGCTCGACCCGCAACACGTTCGCTTGCGCGTGGACGAGCGCCTGCGCGAAAAGGAGTTCGGCATCCTGGACCGGCTGACGGTGGTTGGCATCCGCGAGCGCTACCCCGAGCTGGCGGCGCAGCGCGGCCACGTCGGCAAGTTCTATTTCCGCCCGCCCGGTGGCGAGAGCTGGTGCGATGTGATCCTGCGGCTGCGCAGCGTGCTGGAGATGCTCACGCGCGAGCATGCGGGGCAGCGGGTGCTGGTGGTGGCGCACCAGGTCATCGTCAACTGCGTGCGCTACCTGGTCGACTGCCTGGAGGAGCACGAGATCCTGGCGATGGACCGCAAGGGCGACGTCCCCAACTGCGGCGTGACTTCGTGGGAGCACGATCCCGTGCGTGACGCACTGGCGTGCGACCTGGTGAACTTCGTGGCGCCGCTGCGCGAGGCCGGCGCGCCGGTGACCATGGAGCCGGACGCGCTGGCCGCGCCCAAGCCTTGATGGACGCTTTCACTCGCGTCGATGCCGATGCGTTGCGCGGCTGGCCGCTGCCCGCGCTGGCCAACGATGCCGACAAGGAAGCGCGCGGCCGCATCCTGGTGATCGCCGGCAGCCGCGAGATGCCGGGCAGCGCCGTGCTGGCCGCCACGGCGGCGCTGCGGGTCGGCGCGGGCAAGCTCGCCATGGCGACGCCGCGATCGATCGCCACGCAGATGGCGTTCGCCATGCCGGAGGCGCGCGTCATCGGGTTGCCCGAAACCGCAACCGGAGGCCTGGACCCCACGGGCATCGAAGAGCTGGCGCACGCGGCCATAGCGGCGCACGGCGTGCTGGTGGGACCCGGCCTGCTGGACCGGGAAGCGACTTGCGACTTCATGCGGCGGCTGCTGCCGCTGCTGAAGGAGCAGCTGGTCGTGCTCGACGCCCTCGCGATGGATTGCATCGCTGCCATCGGCCGGTTCCCGCGACCGGTGCTGGTCACGCCGCATGCCGGCGAGATGGCGCACCTGACCGGTGTCGACAAGGACGAGGTGCTCGCCGACCCGCTCGCCGCCGCGGGACGAGCTGCGCACCGCTGGAACGCGGTGGTGGCGGTGAAGGGGCCGGCCACCGCCATCGCAGCCTCGGATGGCCGCTGCTGGTTGCACGAGGGCGGCAACGCCGGCCTGGCCACCTCCGGCTCGGGCGACGTGCTGGCCGGCGCCATCGCGGGCCTGTGCGCGCGCGGCGCCTCGCTGGAGCAGGCCTGCGCCTGGGGCGTGGCGCTGCACGCGCAGGCCGGGGACCGGCTGGCGCAGCGGCTGGGGCCGGTGGGCTACCTGGCGCGCGAACTGCCGCGCGAAATGCTCGCGGCGCTACGGGACCTCGAAGCGGCCTGAGCCGCTCAGGCCCGGATCGCCGCCAGCGCCGTCATGTTCACGATCCGCCGCACGGTGGCGGACGGGTTCAGCACGTGCACCGAGGCGCGCGCGCCGAGCAGGATCGGCCCGACCGTGATGCCGTGACCGCCGGTCATCTTGAGCACGGTGAACAGGATGTTGGCCGAATCGAGGTCCGGGCAGATCAGCAGGTTGGCCTCGCCTTCCAGCGAGCCGCCCTCCATCAGGCTTTCGCGGCGGATCGGCTCCGACAGCGCGGCATCGCCCTGCAGCTCGCCGTCGCACTCGATGTCCGGCGCCAGCTGCGTGAACAGCTCGCGCGCGCGCCGCATCTTCAGCGCCGCGCCGCGGGTGGAGGAGCCGTAGCTGCTGTGCGAGAGGAAGGCCACCTTGGGCGGCAGGCCGAACCGGCGCACCTCCTGCGCGGCCATCAACGCGATGCTCGCCAGCAATTCGGCGCCGGGGTCCTCGTTGACGTAGGTGTCGGCGATGAACAGGGTTCGGTGCGGCAGCATCAGCGCATTCAGCGTGGCCAGCCCGGGCGCCTGCGGCGCGGTGCCGATGACGTCGCGCACATGCGCCAGGTGCGCATCGAAGCGCCCGACCATGCCGCACAGCATGGCGTCGGCGTCGCCCAGGTGCACCGACAGCGCGCCGATCAGGGTGTTGGAGCGGCGCACCGCCGCCTTGGCCGCCTCGGGCGTGACGCCGTCGCGCCCCATCAGCCGGTGGTAGGCCTCCCAGTACTGGCGAAAGCGCGCGTCGCTCTCCGGATTGACGCACTCGACGTCCTGGCCCAGCTTCAGGCGCAGGCCGGCGCGGGCGATGCGCGCCTCGATCACTGCGGGGCGGCCGATCAGGATGGGCGTGGCCAGCCGCTCGTCCAGCGCGAGCTGCGCCGCCCTCAGCACCCGCTCGTCCTCGCCTTCCGCATAGATCACCCGCCGCCCCTCGAGCGCCTTGGCGGCCGAAAACACCGGCCGCATGATCATGCCGGTCTGGTAGACGAAGCGCGTGAGGCTCTGCTTGTAGGCCTCCAGGTCCTCGATCGGCCGGGTCGCGACGCCCGACTCGGCGGCGGCCCGCGCAACCGCCGGCGCGATGCGCAGGATCAGCCGCGAGTCGAACGGCGTCGGGATGATGTAGTCCGGGCCGAACGCCAGCTCCTTGCCGGAGTAGGCATTGGCCACCTCCTCGCTGATGTCGGCCTTGGCCAGCGCGGCGATCTCGCGCACGCAGGCCAGCTTCATCTCCTCGGTGATCCGGGTCGCGCCGCAATCGAGGGCGCCGCGGAAGATGTAGGGGAAGCACAGGACGTTGTTGACCTGGTTCGGGTAGTCCGACCGGCCGGTGGCGATGATGCAATCCGGCCGCGCCGCCTTCGCCACCTCGGGCCGGATCTCCGGCTCCGGGTTGGCCAGCGCCAGGATGATCGGCCGCGGCGCCATGGTGCGGACCATGTCGGCACTCAGCACGCCGGGCGCCGAGCAGCCGAGGAACACGTCGGCACCCTGCACCACGTCGGCCAGGCTGCGGGCCGTGGTGTCCTGCACATAGCGCGCCTTGGAGGGGTCGTAGCCGCCCGGCCGGCCCTCGTACAGCACGCCCTTGGAGTCGCACACGAAGATCCGGCCTTGCGGGACGCCGAGACCCACCATCAGGTCGATGCACGCGATCGCCGCCGCGCCGGCGCCGGAGACCACCACCTTCACTTCGTCGATCTTCTTGCCCACCAGCTCCAGGCCGTTGAACAGCGCGGCCGCCGAGATGATGGCGGTGCCGTGCTGGTCGTCGTGGAACACCGGGATGTTCATGCGCTCGCGCAGCTTGCGCTCGATGTAGAAGCACTCGGGCGCCTTGATGTCCTCGAGGTTGATGCCGCCCAGCGTGGGCTCCAGCGCCGCGATGATGTCGACCAGCTTGTCCGGGTCGCGCTCGGCCAGTTCGATGTCGAACACGTCGATGCCGGCGAACTTCTTGAACAGGCAGCCCTTGCCTTCCATCACCGGCTTGCCGGCCAGCGGGCCGATGTCGCCCAGCCCCAGCACCGCAGTGCCGTTGGTGACCACGCCCACCAGGTTGCCGCGCGAAGTGAACTCGGCAGCCAGCGAGGGATCGGCCTGGATGTCCAGGCAGGGGTAGGCCACGCCGGGCGAATAGGCCAGCGACAGGTCGCGCTGGTTGGACAGTGGCTTGGTCGGGGTGACCGCGATCTTGCCGCGCGTCGGGCTGCGGTGGTACTCGCGAGCCGCCTCGCGCAGGGCCTGCTCGGCGCCGGACAGCGTCCGGTCCGGTGAAGATGAATCTGTCATGGGGATATCGTCCTTGATCTGGATGCGCCTTGCCGGAACCGCCTGCGTCGAGCGGCCTAGAGCCGGACGCTGGCCTCGCCGATGCCGTCGAAGGTAACCGACACGCGGTCGCCGCGGCCGGCAGCCAGCATGCCGCACCAGGTGCCGGTGGTCACCGCGGTGCCGGCGCGCACGACCGTGCCGCCTCGGGTGGCGTGCTTGAGCCAGGTGGGCAGCAGCCAGGTGGGATCCCCCAGCGGGTGCGTACCCCGGTACTCGGCGGTGCCGCTCGAGGCGATCTGCACCAGGCACGATTGCGTGGCCCAGTCCCTGTTCCCGAACCGGCGCCACTCGCCCACGACCAGCGCGCCGTGCGACTGCAGGTCGGCCAGCTTCAGCAGCGGCGGCGCGTCCACCCCCTCGATCCAGCGCGAATCGACGATTTCGATCGCCACCGCCATGGCGTCCACCAGCGCGGCGGCGTCCTGCTGCGTGAGCTGGTCGGCCCGCGCGGCCGTGACGTCCGACCCCAGTCGCAAGGCGACCTCGGCCTCGATCAGCGTGAAGTTGAAGTGCTGGCCCTGCGCGTTCGCCGGGCTCGGCCAGGTGGTCGCGGCAAACAGCGGCGCATGGGTGAGCACCGCGCTGCGCGAAGGCCCTCCCGATTTCCAGAAGACCGGCGCTTCGCCGGCGGCCAGGGCTTCACGCACGAGCCGCTGGACTTCGTAGGCGTCCTGCGGCTCGCGCAGATGGCCTGCAAGGCCGGCGGCGCCGACGGGGTTGCGGCTGTGGCGCGCGTGCAGCAATGCCTGTGCGACCGCCTGGATGGGAGGGACGTCGTCCATGGGTCAGAGCTCCGGCCAGCGGTGGGCCCACGGACTGGCGGCCTCGAACCGGGCACCCAGTTCGAGCAACCGGTCGTCGCTGCCGTAGGCGCCGACCATCTGCAGGCCGATCGGCAGGCCCTCGCGCGAAGGGGCGCAGGGCACGGCCAGCCCCGGCAGCCCGGCCGCATTGACCCAGCCGGTGTAGATCGCGTGCCCGCGCGGCCCCACCTCCTGGCCGTCGATGTGCGTCGGATAGGCCTCCTGCGCCGGCCAGGGCAGCGCGGCGGCGGACGGCAGGACGATCACGTCGACCTGCCGGAACACCGTCGCCACCTGCCGGCGCAGGGCCTTGACCTGCTCCAGGATGCGCCACAGCCGCGCGCCCGGCAGCGCCCGTCCCTTCCCGGCCATTTCCAGGTACTTGGGCGACGCCTGAGCGGCCCACTCGGGGTACTGTTCGAACAGCTGCGCCAGTCCGATCTGCCCGATCTGCGGCCAGGCCTCGCCATAGAAATCGAGGTCCAGCGGCAGCGGTCCGGTGTCCACCGAATGGCCCAGCGCGGCCAGTTGCTCCACGGCGGCGCCGACGCTGGCCGCGATCTGCGGATCCAGCGGCGCGCTGCCGAAGCGCTCCACGTACAGGATGCGCAGGGGGCCTGCCGATCGCGCCTCGCGCGACGCCTGCGCGGCCGCGAGCGAGGAGCGGTCCACGTCCGCCGGGCCGCGCATCACCTCGAACAGCAGTTGCACGTCGGCGACCGTGCGCGCCAGCGGGCCGATCACCTCGAAGTCCATCAGCAGGCTGGGCAGCACGTGCTCGCGCGGCACCGCCGACAGCGAGGGCTTGAGGCCGACCAGGCCGGTGTGCGACGCCGGCCGGCGAATCGAGCCGCCGCCGTCCTGCCCGATGGCCAGCGGCGCGATGCCGGCGGCACACGCGGCCACTCCGCCCCCGGTGGACCCTCCGGGCGTGAGCGCCGGGTTCCACGGATTGCCGGTGACGCCGTGGATCGGGTTGGCGGTGTAGCCCTCCAGCGCGAACTCCGGCACGTTGGTCTTGCCGATGATCAGCGCGCCGGCGGCGCGGGCGCGCCCCACCGACAGTTCGTCGTGCCCGGTGCAGTGCTCGCGCAGGGCCGGACACCCCCAGGTGGTGGGCAGGTCGGCGGTGTAGAGGCTGTCCTTCACGGTCAGCGGAATGCCGTCGATGCCGGACAGTGGCCGGCCGGCCTCGTAGCGCCGCGTCGCGGACTCGGCTTCGGCCAGGAACGCCGCGTCGCGCCGGGCCACCACCGCGTTGATCCTGGGATTGACCGCCTCCAGCCGGGCCAGGCAGGCCTGGGCCACCGCAAGGGGTGTCAGGCTGCCGTCGCGATATCGGCTGCGCATGTCGGTGGCGGACAGCCGCCACGGTTCGGTCGATGTCATCGTTTGCAGGAGCTCACATGTGGCTGGGCAGCCAGGTCACCAGCTGCGGCACGAACAGCAGCAGCACGGTGAAGGCGATCATGATCAGGGCGTAGGGCAAGGCGCCCCAGATGGCGTCCTCGATGCCGCCCTTGTCGGGCCGGATGCCATGCACCACGAACAGGTTCATGCCCACCGGCGGCGTGATCAGGCCCAACTCGCACATCAGCACGATGAAGATGCCGAACCAGATCGGGTCGATGCCGACGGCCACGGCAATCGGGTAGGTGATCGGGATGGTCGCCACCTGCATCGACAGCACGTCCATGAACATGCCCAGGATCAGGTAGAACACGATCAGGACCAGGATCAAAGCGGTACCCGACAACCCCAGGCTGGTCACCCACCGGGTCATGCCCTCGGCCACCCCGGTCAGGCTGATGGCCAGGTTCAGGATGAAGGCCGCCGTCATGATCAACAGGATCATTCCGCTGACCCGCGCGGTGGAGATGAAGCAGTTGCGCAGCAGCTCGCGATCGAGCCGGCCGGAGTGCCAGACGAAGCCCAGCGCCGCGATCACGCCCAGCGCCGCGCTCTCGGTGGTGGTGGCGATGCCGAAATACAGGCTGCCCATCACGATGCCGAACACCACCAGCGGCGGGATCAGGTGCACCAGCGTGCGCATCTTGTCGGCCAGCGGGATCTTCGCCTCGCGCATCACCTGGCCGCTGAGGACGCTGGAGATCGCGATGTACAGCATGAAGCAGGACGTCAGCAGGATGCCGGGGATGATGCCGGCGATGAACAGCTGGCCGATCGAATTGTTGGTCAGCGAGCCGTACACGATCATGTTCACGCTCGGCGGGATCAGGATGCCCAGCGTGCCGCCGGCGGCCAGGCTGCCGAGCGAGCCGCGCATCGAGTAGCCACGCTTCTGCAGCGAGGGCAGCGCCACCGTTCCCACCGTGGCGGCGGTCGCGACCGAAGAACCGGAGGTGGCGGCGAACAGCGCGCAGCTGCCGATGTTGGTGTGCAGCAGTCCGCCCGGCAGCCGGCCCAGCCAGGCCGACAGCGCGATGTACATGCGATCGGCAATGCCCGAGCGCAGCAGCAACTCGCCGAGGAGGACGAAAAGCGGGATGCAGGTCAGCAGGTTCTCGTTGTGCACGCCCCAGACCACCGGCGCGATCGAGTCCATGAACGGGATGCCGTAGGCGGCGATGCCGCCTACGATGCCCACCAGTGCCATGGCGACGGCGATCGGCATGCCGACCAGCATCATGCCCAGCATCGCCGCGAACGCGAGGCCGAAGAAGGGTAGGGTCATCGCGGAGCTCCTTCGGCGGCCTGGCGGTTGGCCAGGTCGTCCAGTTCTTCCTTCAGTTCTTCCTTGGCGCTCTTGGGCTGGAAGTCGTCGTTGAGCGTGTCGATGCGCCGCCGTATGCCCAGCCAGCTCGCGCGCACGGCATAGCCGGTTGCCACCAGCGCAAAGATCACCAGGCCGGCATACCAGACCGATTGCGGCCAGATCAGCGGCGTGGCCCAGGGTGTCTGCGCGGTGCTGCCGTACTGCATGGTGTCCACGATCACCTTGGTGGCCACCCAGGCCATGAAGACGCCGAAAGCGGCGATGCTGGCAATGGAGAACCAGTTCAGGAACGCCTGCAGCGCTCGCGGCATCTTTTCGTGGAACACGTCCACCCGGATGTGGTTGCGCCCCATCAGGGCCAGGCTGAAGGCGATGGTGGAGCCTACGGCCAGCGCGTAGCCGCCCAACTCGTCCGCGCCTTGCAGCGAATAGTTGAAGATCTTGCGCGAGAGCGTTTCGACCGCCACCACGACGGACAGCACCAGGAAGATGGTGCCGAACACCCAGGCCAGCACGTTTTCGATGTGTTCTTTCACGGCGGGCCCCACGGGGTTGGCGGGGGCGGCGCCCGGCGCGCGCCCCTGGGTTGCGGGCGCGCCGCCCGGCGCGTCCGTCTTGAGCATGGACGCGCCGTTCTTCACTTCAGCCCCAGCACCGGCGCGACGGTGGCCTTCCACTGCCTGGAGCAGTCGGGATTGGACTTGTCGCAGACCTCGGCCCAGACCGGCAGCGACACCTTGGTGACGGCGCTGCGAACCAGCTCCAGGTCAGCCGGCGTGACGGCCACGTTGGTCAGGTTGAACTTCTTGCCGGTCTTGCATTCCTTGCCGGTGTTGCAGTTCAGCGCGTCCTGGAACAGCTCCTCGGAGTAGGTCCAGATCTCGCTGGTCAGGCCGTCGAAGGCCGTCTTCAGCTTGGCCTGCTGGTCGGGCTTGAGCTGGTTCCAGGCCTTGAGCGACATCGCATAGCCGTTCAGCGCCATCTGGAAGCCCAGCGGCATCTGGTGGGTCGTCACCTCGGGCCAGCCGGCCGAGTTGGCCGAGCTCGGGCCGGTGATGGCGCAATCCACCACGCCCAGCGACAGCGACTGGTGGGTGTCGGCGAACGAGACAGGCACCGGCGTGCCGCCCACCATCTCGATGAACTTGGCCAGGTTCTGGTCGTACACACGGACCTTCATGCCCTTGATGTCGGCCAGCTTGGCGATCGGCTTCTTGCAGAACAGCACCTGCGGGCCGAACGGCCACACGCCCAGCAGCTTGACGTTGAACTGCTTCTGCAGGCGCTTGTCGATGGTGTCGAAGTAGGCATTGGCGACCTTGCGGCCAGTCGCGTAGTCGGGCGCGGCACCGACCAGGTCCAGTCCGAGCAGGGTGGGCTCGTCGCGCGAGTTCTGCGAGACGCGCAGCGACACGACATCGAACAGGCCGGCCTTCATCACGCGCAGCTGCTCCGTGTCCTTCAGGCCGAGGGTGTCGATCGGCTTGTAGTCGATGTCGATCGGCAAGCCGGTCTTCGCCGCGAAGTTCTCGAAGAACGGCTGTTCCTTGTTCTTCTGGATCAGGCCGGTGGCCAACGGCTGGCCGATGGCCTTCCACTTCAGGCGGTCATCGGCCTGGACCTGGGCCGGGATCTGCAACGCGGCGGCGCCGAACGCGGCGCAGGCCAGCAGGCGCGAGAGGGAAGCTTTCATGGGGGCTCCTTGGGGCAAGGGTTGCGAACGGGGTGGGGAACTACGGACCGGTGCGCGCCAGGATGCGCGCGATGGCTTCGGGCAAGCCCTTGTGAGGCTTGACCGGCGGCGTTTCGAAGCTGCCGGCACGGTGCGAACCGGGCTGCAGTGCGACGAGGGATTCGGCGTGGCGCACGGCGCTGGAGACGCCATCGACCACCGGCACCTGGAGCTGGTCGCGCAGCGCGCGCGCCAGGCCGGCCAGCGGCGCGCCGGCCAGCACGATCACGTCGGCGCCGTCCTGGCGGACGGCTTGGTCGCACAGCTGCGCCAGGTGGGCGGAGTGGTCCTGCTGCACGGTCCCGATGCCGGACAGCTGCCGGTCGAGGCCGCGCATGCTGGCCAGGCGGCCCAGCAGGCCATAGGACTGGACGACCTCCCGGTACCAGGCCTGGATGCGCTGCGAGATGGTGATGATGGAGAAGCGCTGGCCCAGCAGGCAGGCGCTGGCCAGCGCGCTTTCGGTCAAACCGATGACAGGGACCGGCAGCAGTTCGCGGATGCCGCCGACGCCGGGGTCGCCGAAGGCGGCGACTATGACGGCATCGTGCTGCGCGTACTCCTGCGCCGCCACTTGCGCCGTCGCGTAGGCGCCCACCAGCGCCTCGAAGCGGGTTTCGATGTAGGCAACGCCGAACGGCGCCGTGGCCACCGTGATGCGGGTATCCGGCGCCGCGGTGCGCCGCGCCTCGGCTTCGATCAGCGCACTCACCTCGGTCGAGATGTTCGGGTTGACCAGCAGCAGCTTCATGCGCGCATCTCCGGGCGTTGCGGCAGCAGCGAGGGCGGTCCGCAGCGCAGGAAGCGGCCGCGGCCCTCCCGGGCCACGCAGTCGCGGCCGTCCCACACCACCTCGCCGCGGCTGAGCGTCAGGGCCGGCCAGGCCTTCAGGGCCATGCCCTCGTAGGGCGTGTAGTCGACCGCGTGGTGCAGGTCCGCATTGCGCACGACGGTGTCGCGGTGGTCCCAGATCACCAGGTCGGCATCGCTGCCGATGGCGATGGTGCCCTTGCGCGGATGCAGGCCGTAGGCCTTGGCCGGGTTGGTGGACGTGAGTTCGACGAACTTCTGCAGCGTGATGCGGCCGCCCAGCACGCCTTCCGAATACAGCAGCGGCAATCGCGTCTCCAGCCCCGGAATGCCGTTGGGGATGTGGCGGAAGGCCACCTCCTCGCCGCGGGGCTTCTTGCCGTGCGGATCGTCGTAGCGGAACGGCGCGTGGTCGGACGAGAAGACCGTGAACAGGCCGTCGGACAAGCCGTCCCAGATCACCTGCTGGTTCTGCTTGTCGCGCGGCGGCGGGCTGCAGATGCAGCGCGCACCGTGGTAGCTGTCGTCGATGCCCAGGTCCTCGGCGGTGAGGAACAGGTACTGCGGGCAGGTCTCGGCGAACACCGACAGGCCGTGGCTGCGGGCCCAGCGGATCTGCTCGACCGCCTCCTTGCCCGAGACATGGACGATCAGGATCGGCACGTCCACCAGCTCCGCCAGGGCGATGGCGCGGTGCGTTGCCTCGCGCTCGACCAGCATCGGCCGGGCATGGGCGTGGTAGCGCGGGGCCGTCCGGCCGGCGGCCTCCAGCCGCCGCGTCAGCCATTCGATGCAGTCGGCGTTCTCCGCATGGAGCATGGCCAGGGCGCCGTGGGTGCGCGCGATGTCCAGCACGTCCAGGATCTGGCCGTCGTCGAGCTTCATGTCGTCATAGGTCATGTAGACCTTGAAGGACGTGTAGCCCTGCGCGATCAGCTGGGGCAGCTCCTTGCCCAGCACCTCCGGCGTCGGATCGCTGACGATCAGGTGGAAGGCGTAGTCCACCACCGCGCGGCCTTCGGCGCGCGCGTGGTAGTCGTCCACTGCGGCCAGCAGCGACTGGCCCTTCATCTGCGCGGCGAACGGAATCAGGGTGGTGGTCCCGCCGCAGGCAGCCGATCGGCTGCCGGAACGGAAGTCGTCGGCCATCCGGGCCGGCGCCTCCATCGGCTGGTCGAGGTGGCAGTGGGCGTCGACCCCGCCGGGCGTCACCACCCGGCCGAGGGCGTCGTACTCGCTGCGCCCGGCGGCCAGTGCCTGCCCCAGTTGCACGACGCGGCCGTCGCGGATGGCCACGTCGCAATCGAAGGTGTCGCTGGCCGTGGCGACTCGCGCATTGCGCACCACCAGGTCGAAGGGCGTCTCAGCCATTGAGCACCCCTGCGGCACCATTGTGTAGACAATCAATCCAAATCATTGTTGACATTTGATCATGCATAGACGGCATCGATGCCCATCCGTACGGCCCGCCGGCTCGGCTGCCCGCCATCGAATTAGGTCCTTGGGTCTCACTATGGCGTGAGCAACCGGGAGCCGGATTGGTGTTTACACCGATGTAGACAAAGAAAATGGCAACCGGTTGGCTATTGTCGACACCGCATGCATAATGAACCCGCACTTTGCAAACAAGCATGTCAACAATTCGCCTGGGCATCCTGACGCCGTCATCGAACACGGCCCTCGAACCGCTGACCGGCGAGATCGTCCGGTCGCTGCCGGGCGCCAGCGCGCACTTCTCGCGCTTCAAGGTGACGGAGATCGGCCTGGGCGCCGGTGCGCTCGGCCAGTTCGACGACGGTCCCATCCTGGCCGCGGCCGAACTCCTGGCGCACGCCAAGGTCGACGTGATCGGCTGGAGCGGCACCTCGTCGGGATGGCTGGGGTTCGAGCGCGACCGGCAGCTGTGCGAGCGGATCCGGTTGCACACCGGCATCGCGGCCACCACGGCGGTGCTGGCCCTGAACGAACTGCTGCAGATCCGCGGCGCGCGGACGCTGGCGCTCGTCACCCCCTACACACAGGACGTGCAGCAGCGCATCGTCGACAACTACCGCGCGCTCGGCATCGAGGTGGTCGCCGAGCGCCACCTGGGCATCCGCGACAACCACTCGTTCGCCGCCGTCGAGCCGCAGCGGCTGCGCGAGCTGATCGCCGAAGTGGCCGCGCAACGGCCGGAGGCGATCACCACCTTCTGCACCAACCTGCGCGCCGCGCCGCTGGCCGCGCGCGTGGAGGCCGATACACGAATCCCCCTGCTCGACACGGTGAGCACCACCGTCTGGGGGATGGCACGACTGGCCGGCCGGTCGCCGGCCGGGATCACCGGATGGGGAGAGCTGTTCCAATGGACATGAACGCAGCGCGAACGCGGCCGCTGGCTAGAATCGCCGGCGAACGCAACCACAAGCACTCGATGGCGACGGCGCGCAAGTCTTCCCCCCGGGCGGAACGGGAAAAATCGGTGGAAGACATCTACGAGCGCATCTACGTCGCCATCCTGGAGCACCGCCTCCAGCCCGGCACCAAGCTGGGCGAGGAGCGCATGGCGGAGATCTTCGGCGTCAGCCGCGCCCGCATCCGCGAGGTGCTCGCCAAGCTGGCGCACGAGCAGATCGTCGAGCTGTTTCCGCAGCGAGGCGCCTATATCGCCAAGCCCTCCATCGAACAGGCGAGAGACGTCTTCGAGGCGCGGCGGCTGATCGAGCCGGCGGTCCTGCGGCGGCTGGTGGACACCCTCACGCCGGAGAAGGTCGCGCGCCTTCGCCAGCACCAGGAGCTGGAAGCCGACGCGCGCCGCCGGGACGACAAGCGGGCCGTGATCCGCCTGTCGGGTGAGTTCCACACCCTGGTGGCGGAACTGGCGGGCAACGCGGCGCTGGCCCGCAGCGTGCGCGAGCTGTGCATGCTGACCTGCCTGACGATCTTCCTGTACGACGCGCCGACCGCCCACTCGTGCCGCAACGACGAGCACGAGATGCTGGTCGACGCCGTCGCCAAGCGCGACCGCGCGAAGGCCGAGAAGCTCATGCTCGAGCACCTCGAGCACATCGAGAGCAGCCTCAAGCTCGATGTCGGCAACGGCGAAGTCGATCTCGCCGAGATCTTCAACAGCTAGGCGCGCGCGCCTGCTCCCTGGCTTTCCAGGCGGCGACTGCGCCTTCGCAGCGGCGCCATTTCAACGAGGAGACCCACGTGCTGAACCTGAATTTCCACCCGGCCGGGCGCCACTTCCTGCAGATCCCCGGGCCGAGCCCGGTGCCCGACCGCCTGCAGCGCGCGATGAGCTATCCGACGATCGACCACCGGGGTCCGGAGTTCGGCGCGCTCGGCCGAAAGGTGCTTTCCGGCATCCGCACGATCTTCAAGACGCAGCACCCCGTCGTCATCTACCCGGCGTCCGGCACTGGCGCCTGGGAGGCCGCGCTGGTCAACACGCTCAGCCCCGGCGATGCGGTGCTGATGTACGAGACCGGCCACTTCGCCACGCTGTGGAACAAGATGGCCCTGCGGCTGGGCATCAAGCCCGAATTCCTCGGCCTTGCGGGAGCCGAGGGCTGGCGCCGCGGCGTGCAGGCCGGGATGATCGAGGAGCGGCTGCGGGCCGACCGGGCGCATGCGATCAAGGCCGTGTGCGTCGTGCACAACGAGACCTCGACCGGCGTGACCTCGGACATCGCCGCCGTCCGCCGGGCCATCGACGCCGCCGGCCACCCGGCACTGCTGATGGTGGACACCATCTCGGGGCTGGCCTCGGCCGACTACCGCCATGACGAGTGGGGCGTGGACGTCACGGTCAGCGGTTCGCAGAAGGGCCTGATGCTGCCCCCCGGCATCAGCTTCAACGCCCTCTCGCCCAAGGCGATCGAGGCGAGCCGCTCCGCCCGGCTGCCCAGGTCGTTCTGGGCCTGGGACGAGATGCTGGAGATCAACAAGACGGGGTACTTCCCCTACACGCCGAACACCAACCTGCTGTATGCCCTGTCCGAAGCCATCGACATGCTGCACGAGGAAGGGCTGGACGCCGTGTTCGCGCGCCACCAGCGGCTGGCCGAGGCCTGCCGGCGGTCCGTGCGCGCCTGGGGACTGGAGATCCAGTGCGCCGACGAGGCCGTCTACTCCCCGGTCCTGACCGGAGTGATGGTGCCCGAAGGCGTGGATGCCGACGCGGTGCGGCAACTGATCTACCAGCGCTTCAACATGTCGCTGGGCGCGGGGCTCGGCAAGGTCAAGGGCCGCATGTTCCGCATCGGGCACCTGGGCGAGTGCAACGACCTGACCTTGATGGCCACCCTCTCGGGCTGCGAGATGGGCCTGCGCCTGGCCGGCGTGCGGCTGCAAGGCAGTGGCTGCGCCGCCGCGATGGAGTACCTCGCCGAGACGGCGCAACGGGCCGATCGCCCGGTCGCCGGGTAGCAAGACCGCTCGCCCCGCAGTGGCGCCGGCGAGTCTGCACGCCGCTGCGGTCCATCAGGAAAGCCTTCGGAAAGCGCCACGCCGTGGATCGTCTGCAGGCGATGGAAGTCTTCGTCCGGGTGGTCGAGACCGGCAGCTTCTCGAAGGCGGCCGCCGACTTGCGCACCACCCAGCCCACCGTCACCCGGCTGGTGGCCGCGCTCGAGCAGCGGCTGAAGGTGCGTCTGCTCAACCGCAACACCCGCGGCGTCAGCCCGACCGAAGCGGGCCATGCGTACTACGAGCAGTGCCGTGCGATCGTGCTCGCCTCCGAAGAGGCCGACCGCAGCGCCCGCGCGGGACAGGGCCAGGCGCAAGGGCTGCTTCGCATCGGGAGTTCGGTCGCCTTCGGCCGGCGCGTGGTCGTTCCGCTCGCGCTCCGTTTCATGGAACAGCACCCGCAACTGCGGGTCGACCTGAGCTTCGAGGACCGCTACACCGACCTCGTGGCGCAGGGCATCGACATCGCCATCCGCCTGGGCAAGCTGGCCGACTCCAGCCTGGGCGCACGCTTTCTCGGGATCAATCCCTGGCTGCTGGCGGCGTCGCCGCGCTATTTGCGCCGGCACGGCGTACCGGAAGTCCCGGCCGATCTGGCCGGCCACGCCGCGCTGGTCTACAGCAGCGTGCAGGGCGATGACGTGTGGCGCCTGCGCAGTGCCGCCGGCGCCGTGACCGTCGGCGTGCGCGGTCCGCTGCGCTCCAACAACCTGTCGGCCATCCTGGCGGCCGCCCGGGGTCACCTGGGCATCGCGGCCCTGCCCTGGTACGTGGCCTGGGAGTCGCTGCACGCCGGTGCGCTCACGCAGGTGCTGCCCGGCCACAGCCTGCCGGAGCAGGAGATCCATGCCGTCTTCCCCTCGCCCAGGCTGGTTCCGGCCAAGGTGGAAAGCCTGGTCGGCTACCTCCAAGGACGATTCGGCGGTGCCTGGTGGGAGCAGCCCGCCGGCGGGCATTCGGTACCGGAATAAGTCATATCGCGCGCGCGGCCGTTCCCGCCGGCGCCGCCATTGCGAAGAATGGCGCCATTCGACCCAGGAGGCCCGGATGGCAAGGATGAAGGCAGCGATGGCGGCCGTGCTCGTGATGGAGAAGGAAGGGGTGACCCAGGCCTTCGGGGTGCCCGGCGCGGCGATCAACCCCCTGTACGCGCAGCTGCGCGAACGCCAGACCATCTCGCACGTGCTGGCCCGGCACGTGGAAGGCGCATCGCACATGGCCGAGGGCTACACCCGCGCGCGCGCCGGCAACATCGGCGTGTGCATCGGCACCTCGGGGCCGGCCGGCACCGACATGATCACCGGGTTGTACTCGGCCAGCGCCGATTCGATCCCCATCCTGTGCATCACCGGCCAGGCGCCGCGGGCCCGGTTGCACAAGGAGGACTTCCAGGCCGTCGACATCGCGTCCATCGCCAGGCCGGTGACCAAGCTGGCGACCACCGTGCTGGAGCCGGCCCAGGTGCCGCAGGTGTTCCAGCAGGCTTTCCACCTGATGCGTTCGGGCCGGCCCGGCCCGGTGCTGGTCGACCTGCCGTTCGACGTGCAGATGGCGGAGATCGAGTTCGACATCGATGCCTACGAGCCGCTGGCACCCTGGAAACCGGCCGCCACGCGCAAGCAGATCGACAAGGCGCTGGACCTGCTGGAGACGGCCGAGCGCCCGCTGATCGTGGCCGGCGGCGGGATCATCAACGCGGATGCGGCCGACGAGCTGGTGGCTTTCGCCGAACTCACCGGCATCCCGGTCATCCCGACCTTGATGGCATGGGGAGCCATCCCCGACGACCACCCGCTGATGGCGGGCATGTGCGGGCTTCAGACCAGCCACCGCTATGGCAATGCCAGCCTGCTGGCGTCCGATTTCGTGCTGGGCATCGGCAACCGCTGGGCCAACCGGCACACCGGTTCGCCCGAGGTCTATTGCCGGGGGCGCCGCTTCATCCACGTCGACATCGAGCCGACCCAGATCGGACGGGTGTTCGCGCCCGACCTGGGCATCACTTCGGATGCCAAGGCGGCCCTGCAGCTGTTCATCGAGGCGGCGCGCGAGCGTCGCGCGGCCGGCCGAATGCGCCATTGGGCCGACTGGGCGCGCGAGTGCAGCGCCCGCAAGGGTGACCTGGGGAACCTGCGCAAGACCCACTTCGACGAAGTGCCGATGAAGCCGCAGCGCGTGTACCAGTGCATGAACCGCGCGTTCGGCCGCGACGTGACCTACGTGTCCACCATCGGGCTGTCGCAGATCGGCGGCGCGCAGTTCCTGCACGTGTACGGGCCGCGGAGGTGGATCAACTGCGGCCAGGCCGGGCCGCTCGGATGGACCCTTCCGGCGGCGCTGGGCGTGCGCGCGGCCGACCCGCAGCGCCGGATCGTGGCGCTGTCGGGCGACTACGACTTCCAGTTCATGCTGGAGGAACTGGCGGTGGGCGCGCAGTTCAAGCTGCCCTACCTGCACGTGGTCGTCAACAACAGCTACCTGGGGCTGATCCGGCAGGCGCAGCGCGGATTTTCGATGGACTACTGCGTGCAGCTGGCCTTCGAGAACCTCAACAGCCCGCCCGGCGAGGCCGCTGGCGCCTACGGCGTCGACCACGTGAAGGTGGTCGAGGGCCTGGGCTGCAAGGCCATCCGGGTCCATGCGCCCGGCGAATTCGCCGAAGCGGTTCGCCAGGCCGAGCTGTGGATGGCCGAGTACCAGGTGCCGGTCGTGATCGAGGTGATGCTGGAGCCCGTCACCAACATCGCGATGGGCACCGAGATCGACAACGTCGTCGAGTTCGAGCCGATGGCCAGCGGTCCCGGCGATGTGCCGACCGCGCTGGCGCTGCTGGACTGAAAGGAGAAACCGTGCCCCGATTCGCCGCCAACCTCTCGATGCTGTTCACCGAAGTGCCGTTCCTCGACCGGTTCGAGCGCGCCGCCCTGGCCGGGTTCGAAGCCGTCGAGTTCCTGTTCCCCTACGAGTACCCGGCCGAGGAAATCCGCAGCCGGCTGCAGGCGAACGGACTCACGCTGGTGCTGCACAACCTGCCGGCCGGCGACTGGGCCGCCGGCGAGCGCGGCATCGCCTGCAATCCGCGCCGGGTGGCGGAGTTCCGCGCCGGGGTGGACCAGGCCATCGCCTACGCGCTGCGGCTGGGGGTGCGGCAGCTGAACTGCCTGGCGGGCAAGACACCGGCCGGCACGTCGGGTGAACTGCTGCAACAGACCCTGGTGGACAACCTCCGCCACGCGGCGCGCCGGCTGGCCGCCGAAGACCTGCGGCTGCTGGTCGAGCCGATCAACACCATCGACATTCCGGGCTTCTTCGTTTCGCGCACCGAGCAGGCGCTGCGGCTGCTCGACCGCGTCGAGGCGCCCAACCTGTTCCTGCAATACGACATCTACCACGCCCAGCGCATGGAGGGCGAACTCGCCGCCACGCTGCAGCAGCACCTGCCGCGCATCGCGCACGTGCAGCTGGCCGACAACCCGGGCCGCCATGAGCCGGGCACGGGCGAAATCCACTTCGACTACCTGCTGCGCCACCTGGACCGGATCGGGTATGCCGGCTGGGTCGGATGCGAGTACAAGCCGGCGACCACCACCGAAGCGGGCCTGCGCTGGCTCGATGCCTTCGAGCATGAAGGAGTTCCTGCATGACTGCCCGGGCGCAACGGCTCGGCTTCATCGGCCTGGGCACCATGGGAACGCCGATGTGCGAGCGCCTGATCGCCGCCGGCCATCGGCTGTACGTGCACACCCGCAGCAAGGTGCCGGCTTCGATCGCCGGCACCGGTGCAACGCGCTGCCCGACCGCACGGACCGTCGCCGGGCAGGCCGACATCGTCTTCCTGATGGTGCCGGACACGCCGCATGTCGAGGATGTCCTGTTCGGCGAGAGCGGCGTGGCTTCCGGGCTGGCACGCGGCAAGGTCGTGGTCGACATGAGTTCGATTTCGCCGGTGGCGACCAAGGCCTTCGCCCGTCGCATCGAGGAGCTCGGCTGCGGGTACCTGGACGCGCCCGTCTCCGGCGGCGAGGTCGGTGCGAAGAACGGCACCCTGTCGATCATGGTGGGCGGGCCGGAAGAGGTGTTCGAACGGGTGCGGCCGCTGTTCGAGGCGATGGGCAGGAACATCAACCGGGTCGGCGGCAATGGCGATGGCCAGACGGCCAAGGTCGCCAACCAGATCATCGTGGCGCTGAACATCCAGGCGGTGGCCGAGGCGCTGGTGTTCGCCGCCAAGGCGGGCGCCGATCCGGAGCGCGTGCGGCAAGCGCTGCTGGGTGGCTTCGCCTCCTCGCGGGTGCTGGAGGTGCATGGCGAGCGGATGATCCAGCGCCGCTTCGAACCTGGCTTCCGGATCGAGTTGCACCAGAAGGACCTGAACCTGGCGCTGTCCAGCGCCGCCCAGATCGGGGTGTCGCTGCCGAACACGGCGACGGCGCAGCAGCTGTTCAACGCCTGCGCTGCACAGGGCGGCAGCGGGGCGGACCACTCGGCGCTGGTGCGGGCGCTGGAGCAGATGGCCCGGTTCGAGGTCGGGGGGCGACAATAGGGGCGCCGGGGTGGCTTGGCCGCCGCGGCACCCCACCCGAGCCGAAGGACAACCAACGATGCGGATGCTCGAAGTCGCGGCCCCGGCGCCGCCGATCCAGGTCAGTGAATGGCTGAACACGAAGTCGCCGCTGGCGCTCGCCGACCTCAAGGGCAAGGTCGTCGTGCTGCACGCCTTCCAGATGCTGTGCCCGGCCTGCGTGCAGATGGCCACGCCGCAGATGCAGAAGCTGCAGGCGATGTTCGAAGGCGGCGAGGTGGCGGTGGTGGGCCTGCACACCGTGTTCGAGCACCATGACGCAATGACGCCGGTGGCGCTGAAAGCCTTCGTGCACGAGAACCGCCTCACCTTCCCGATCGGCATCGACCGGCACGACGGCGATGCCATCCCGATGACGATGCGCACCTACGGCTTCGAGGGCACCCCCAGCGTGGTGCTGATCGACCGCGAAGGCCGCATGCGGTTCCAGGGCTTCGGCCACCAGCCGGACCTCGGCCTCGGGGTGCTGATCGGGTCGCTGGTAGCCGAAGGAGGGTGAGCTTGGCAGCGCCCCAGGACCCGGCCGGCGCAGCCCGCCTGGTGCGGGTGCGCGGGCTGGTGCAGGGCGTCGGCTATCGCTATGCCTGCATGCATCAGGCCCGGTCCCTGGGCCTCACCGGCTGGGTGCGCAACCGGCTGGATGGATCGGTGGAGGCCCTGCTGCAGGGTCCGCCGGCGCAAGTGGCGCGGATGTGCCGATGGATGCACGAGGACGTGCCGGGCGCGCGGGTCGACGCGATCGAGACCGGCGATGTTCCGCCTCCGTACGAGGAGCTAGACGGCTTCGAGCAGCGGCCGACCGCGTGAAGGCGCTCGCAGCCGCGAGCCTTGATTTCAATCAAGCGGAAACTCCGGGTCAACCCGGGTCGTGGTGGGTTTCCCGCATCCAATAATGGTAAACGAGTACCGGAATACGGAGTTTCCCCATGAGCCTGCACATCGTCGCCTGCATCAAGCAGGTGCCCGATTCCAGCCAGATCCGCGTGCACCCGGTGACCAACACCATCATGCGGCAGGGCGTGCCCGCCGTCGTGAACCCGTTCGACCTGGTCTCGCTGGAGGAGGCGCTGCGCCTGAAAGACCGCTTCGGCGCGCACCTCACGGTGCTCAGCATGGGGCCGAAGATGGCGGCCGAGGCGCTGAAGAAGTGCGTGTCGTACGGCGCGGACGACGCGATCCTGATCACCGACCGCGTGTTCGCCGGCTCCGACACGCTCGCGACCTCGTACGCGTTGTCGGCGGCGATCCGCACCCTCGCTGCAACGCGCCCGGTCGACATGGTGTTCTGCGGCAAGCAGACCATCGACGGCGACACCGCGCAGGTCGGCCCCGGCATCGCGCGCCGGCTCGGCCTGCAGCAGCTCACCTACGTGTCGCGCATCGAGTCCGTCGATCCCGGCGCGCGCGAGATCGTCGTTCACCGCCGCGCCGAGGGTGGCGTCCAGGTGCTCCGGACGAAACTGCCCTGCCTGGTGACCATGATGGAAGGCGCGAACACGATCCGCTTTGCCGGCATGGACGACATGTTCCGCGCCGCGCGCTGCGAGGTGCAGGAGTGGGACCACAAGGCGGCCGGCATCGCCGAGCTCGCAAGCTGCGGACTGAAGGGCTCGCCGACGGTGGTCAAGAAGGTGTTCGCGCCGCAGCCGCGCTCGCAAAAGGCCGAGATCATCGACGGCGCCGGCCGCAGCGCACGCGAGACGGTCGACGCGCTGCTCGACCGGCTGCGAGCGCAGCACCCCGCGCTGCAAACGGAGGCTGCACCGTGAGCGACCCCGGGGAGAAGCCGGCCACGGCCGCGGCCCCACGGCGGACCGGCGGAACCGACCTGGGCGCCTGGCAGGGCGTCTGGGTGTACGTCGAACTCGAGCGCGGGCGCGTGCACCCCGTGTCCTGGGAGCTGCTGGGCGAGGGCCGCAAGCTGGCCGACCAGCTGGGCGTGCCCTTGTCGGGCGTGGTCCTCGGGCCGGACGACGAGGCGACCTCCCAGGCCTGTGCCGAGGCTCTGCGCCACGGCGCCGACAGCGTCTGCGTGGTGCGCGACGCGGTGCTGGCGCACTACAGGACCGCCCCCTACACCCAGGCGCTCACCGAACTGGTCGAGCGCCGCCGCCCGGAGATCCTGCTGCTGGGCGCAACCACGCTGGGGCGCGACTTGGCCGGCGCGGTCGCCACCACCCTGGGCACCGGCCTGACCGCCGACTGCACCGAACTGCGCATCGACCACGAGACCCGCAGCCTCGCCGCCACGCGGCCGACCTTCGGCGGCACGTTGCTGTGCACGATCCACACCCTCGAGTACCGGCCGCAGATGGCGACCGTGCGCCCGCGCGTGATGGCGATGCCCTCGCGCGACCCGCAGCGCAGCGGCGCAGTGCTGGAGGAGCCGATCGCCCTGGCCGAAGACGACGTGGTCACCAAGATCCTGTCGTTCATCCCGGATGCCGACGCCGGCCAGGCGCAACTGGCCTATGCCGACGTCGTGGTGGCCGGCGGACGCGGCCTCGGCAAGCCGGAGAACTTCCGGTTGGTGCGGGAACTGGCCGAACTGCTCGGCGGCGAGTGGGGAGGCTCGCGCCCGGTGGCGCAGGCCGGCTGGGTGTCGGCCGACCGGCAGATCGGCCAGACCGGCCAGACCATCCGGCCGAAGCTGTACATCGCCGCCGGCATTTCCGGCGCGGTGCAGCACCGCGTCGGTGTCGAGGGATCCGACGTGATCGTCGCGATCAACAGCGATCCGAAGGCGCCCATCATGGATTTCGCCACCTACGGCGTGGTCGGCGACGCACTCCAGATCCTGCCCGCGCTGACCGGGGCGCTGCGCGAACGGCTGGCGCGGCGCGCCGCGGCAGCCTGATCTGCCAAACGAGGAGCCGACATGGCCGAGAGATTCGATGCGATCGTGGTCGGCGCGGGCCCTTCGGGCAACACCGCCGCGCTGCTGCTGGCCAAGGCCGGCATGAAGGTGCTGCAGCTCGAGCGCGGGGAGTACCCGGGTTCCAAGAACGTGCAGGGCGCCATCCTGTACGCGGAAGCGCTGGAGTCGGTGGTCCCCAATTGCCGCCGGCAGGCGCCGCTGGAGCGAGCGGTGATCGAGCAGCGCATGTGGCTGATGGACGACCGCTCGCACGTCGGAACGCATTTCCGCGCGGAGACCGGCAAGGACGAGCAGCCCACCCGCTACACGGTGATCCGCGCCAACCTCGACAAGTGGCTCTCGAAGAAGGTGCAGGAGGCCGGCGCCCTGCTGGTCTGCGAGACGACGGTGCTCGACCTGCTGAAAAAGGGCGACCGGGTGGTTGGCGTGCGCACCGACCGCGCGAATGGGGACATCCTGGCCGACGTCGTCGTGCTGGCCGACGGCGTGAACTCGCTGGTCGCGACCAGGGCGGAGCTGCGTGCGCCGGTGCAGGCGCAGGACGTGGCGCTGGCCGTCAAGGAGATGCACTTCCTGCCCAAGGCCGCGATCGAGGAGCGTTTCAACATCGCAGGCGACCACGGCGTGGTCATCGAGATGGTCGGCAAGATCACCCGGGGCATGGTCGGCACCGCCTTCCTGTACACCAACAAGGAGTCGGTCTCGCTCGGGGTCGGCTGCATGGTCGACGACTTCAAGGCTTCGGGCGTCTCCCCGTACCAGTTGCTGGAAGAGATGAAGGCGCACCCCTCGGTCAAGCCGCTGATCGCCGGCTCGGAAGTCAAGGAATACTCGGCGCACCTGATCCCCGAGGGCGGCTACAACGCCGTGCCGGTGGTGCACGGCGAGGGCTGGGTGATCTGCGGCGACTCGGGCGGCTTCGTCAACGCCGTGCACCGCGAGGGCTCGAACCTGGCGATGACCACCGGCCGGCTGGCCGCCGAAACCATCATCGGACTGCGCGACCAGGGCAAGGACTTCAGCGCCGCCAACCTGCGCCGCTACCGCCTGGCCCTGGAGCAGAGCTTCGTGATGAAGGACCTGAAGAAGTACCGAGATGTCCCGCGCATCCTGCACGGCAACCGGCAGTTCCTGACCACCTACCCCGAGCTGCTGTCGCGCGCCGCGCACACGCTGCTCAAGGTCGACGGCGTCGACAAGCGGACCAAGGAGCGGCAGATCCAGCGCGACTTCGTGCAGAAGCGGTCGCGCCTGGGCCTGTTCGTCGATGCGATCAAGCTGGTGCGGGCCTTCCGATGAAGTCCCTGTCCCCCACCCTTTCCGCAGCGGGAGTCCCGATGATCAAGGTCGAAGAGAAGCTGTTCGAGAACCGCTACCGGGTCGATGAAGGGCGCGCGCACATCACCATCCGCCACCCCGATGTCTGCCGCGACCAGTGCACCACGCCGGCCTGCACCTGGTGCTGCCCGGCCCATTGCTACACCCAGGGCGAAGACGGCAGCGTGGTGCTGTCGACCGACGGTTGCCTGGAATGCGGCACCTGCCGGCTGCTGTGCAGCGAGCACCTGAACATCGAGTGGGCCTACCCGCGCGGCGGCTACGGGGTGCTGTACAAGTTCGGGTGAGCGGCCGTCACCCGCCGGCGCCGGCCGGCCCTGAGGGTGGCAAGTGGAGTTGCATCCCGCTCAGCTTCCAGGATGCGAAGCCGTAGCGCTCGAGCACCAGACCCACGCTGTCTTCACGCGGGCCGTTGGCGGGATAGAACACCACCCGATCGGCGCCCAGGCGTTCCGCGCGCCACCGGGCCTGCTCGCGCCGCTGCGATGCGGAGTCAGGCGTCTGCGGCGCGGCTTCGGCTGCCGCTGAAGGCGCAAGCGATGGTTCTTCTCCACCCAATCGAGGCCTGGCCAGGCCGGTGCGGATGCTGTACATCAGCATCTGCGGCTGCACCAGCACTTCGACCACGCCGCCGATCATCATCCGGCCCATGGCGGCACCCGCCGCCGCCAGCGGGTTGTCTTCCGTTCCCCTCATGCTCCCGGCCATGGCGGCCCCGAGCTGCGCCTTGATGCTGGCGCGAAGCCGCGGGAAGTCCACGTGTTCGTTGATCGTGTCGACGTCGCCGGCTTCGGCCGCCGAGTGCAAGGTGCGAATCACCAGGTACGGCGAGAAATACCAGTAGGCTGCGAGGGCAGCAACCAGCACCAGCACGCTTGCAGCCGCAAGCCGGGCTCTACGGTGGAATGCCATCGGGACGCCTCCGGGCAGGAATGCCCGGGCACTGTAGCGACGGCGAACTCGAGCGAAGTAACCAGTTGAGGCTGCGGGGAGCGGCGCCAGCCCGCAAGCGGCGCCGGGTGTTCAGGACACCGGTTGCAAGCCGCTACTGCAGCTTCAGCTCACCGTCGAAGCTGACGCGCACGTTCAGGGCGGGAATCTCCAGCGTCATGGTCGCCGGCAGGCTCTCGCTGCCGGAGAGCGCGCCTTGCCCGATCGCCCGGGCCACGGCCTGTTCGATCTCGCGCTGCGAGCTCACCCCGACCAACTTGAGGAACTTGCGGATGCTCATGTTCAAGGCTTCGTCGTCCATGCTGACCTCCGGCTACAGGAACCTGCATCGTATCCGCCGGTCGGCTGAGCGTCGCCGCAAACCCTCGATGTGGGCCGGAATGTTCGCTACGGCTTCGGGATGGCCTCCATCCAGAGTTGCATGCGCTCCTGCAGGGCCTGGCCGGCCATGCCGCGCACGACGCAGGTGCCGTCCAGGTGGAGCATGGCGCGCGTGATGTGCCGCGCCCACTCGGGCGACGCGGTGAGTTCGCCCAGGCGGGCCGGCTCGCCGCGGATCAGGAAGCAGCCGTTGAATGTGCCGCCGTGCGGCTCCAGCAGGACGGCCTCGAAGGACTCGATCCGCTTGTCGCGCTGGAGGGCCGTGAGGAACTCGGAGAACTCCTGGAAGTGCTGCCCGCTGAGCATTTCGCGCCCCGGCAGCGAGCGGTTCCAGCCGAATACAAGCACGTTCGGACCCATGGCGTTTCCTTTCAGGTGAGTGCATCAGGGACCGCCATTTGGAGTCCGCGGACAGGGTTCGCGGAATAGGCGGAAGCTCCCGCCTTCGTAGCCCGGCCGGACCGCGCGGCTACTCGACGGTCACGCTCTTGGCCAGATTCCTGGGCTTGTCGACGTCGGTTCCCCTTGCGCAGGCGGTGTGATACGCCAGCAGCTGCAGCGGCACCACGTGCAGCAGCGGGCTGAGCGGCCCGTAGTGCTCGGGCATGCGGATGACGTGGATGCCTTCCTCGCT
>JAKFEA010000356.1:0-1896 GCA_036675905.1 Acidovorax sp.
CGCACCGTCACTCCCGGTGGCGTGGACGCGCATTGCCATCTCGACCAGCCGATGGAGGGACCGGTGAAGATGGCCGACGACTTCCTGACCGGCACGCGGTCGGCGGCCTGCGGCGGCACCACCACCGTGATCCCGTTCGCCGCCCAGATGAAGGGCCAGTCGCTGGAGGCCGCGGTGGTGGACTACCACGGGCGTGCCGAAGGCAAGGCCTGCATCGACTACGCCTTCCACCTGATCGTCAGCGACCCCACGCCGCAGGTGCTCACCCACGAACTGCCGAAGCTCATCGCCCAGGGCTACACCTCGTTCAAGGTCTACATGACCTACGACGACCTCAAGCTCGACGACGGGCAGATCCTCGACGTGCTCGACGTCGCCCGCACGCACGGCGCGCTGGCCATGGTCCACGCGGAGAACGCCGACTGCATCGAGTGGCTGACCAAGCGGCTGGAGGCCGCCGGCCGCACCGCGCCGCGCTGGCATGCGCACGCGCGGCCGATGCTGGTGGAGCGCGAGGCCACGCACCGCGCGATCGCCTTGTCCGAACTGGTCGACGTGCCGATCCTCATCGTGCACGTGTCCGGCCGCGAAGCCATCGAGCAGATCCGCTGGGCGCGCGCGCACGGCCTGTCGGTGTTCGCCGAGACCTGCCCGCAGTACCTGTTCCTCACCGCGGAGGACCTGGGCATCGACGACAGCTACCAGGGCGCGCGCTGCGTGTGCAGCCCGCCGCCGCGCGACAAGGCCAACCAGGAAATCATCTGGGACGGGCTCGGCGACGGCCTGTTCACCGTGTTCTCCTCCGACCACGCGCCGTTTCGCTACGACGACCCGCAGGGCAAGAAGCCGGGCGGCGAGGAAGTACCCTTCCGCCACATCCCCAACGGCATTCCGGGGCTGGAGACGCGGCTGCCGTTGTTGTACTCCGAAGGCGTGCTGGGCGGCCGCATCACGCTGCAGAAGTTCGTGGAGCTCACCTCCACCAACCCCGCCAAGGCTTACGGCCTGCATCCCCGCAAGGGGACCATCGCGGTGGGCAGCGATGCCGACCTGGTGGTCTGGGACGAGCGCGCGCTGGCCATCGACAACCGCAAGCTGCACCATGCGGTGGACTACACGCCCTACGAAGGCATGCAGCTGAAGGCCTGGCCGGGCCTCACGCTCAGCCGCGGCGAAGTGGTGTGGGACGGCACGTCGTTCACCGGCCAGGCCGGCCGCGGCAAGTTCCTGCCGTGCGGAACGCCGTCGCTGTTGCCGAAGCGGACGTGAGGAGGGAGCGACCATGCGCGTGCTGCTGATCAACCCCAACATCTCCGACAGCGTGTCGGCTCTGATCCGCTTCGAGGCGCAGCGCAGCGCGTCGCCGGGGACCGAGGTCGACGTGCTGACCGCGCCCTTCGGCGTCGCCTACATCGAGACCCGCTTCGAGGCCCTGCTCGGCGCCTATGCCACCGCGCAACTGGCCGCCGAACATGCGGCGAACTACGACGCGGTGGTGGTGGCGGCCTTCGGCGACCCCGGCCTCGCGGCCCTGCGCGAAGTGCTGCCGGTGCCGGTGACCGGCCTCACCGAGGCGGCACTGGCCAGCGCGCACCTGCTGGGCCACCGCATCTCGATCATCGCCATCTCGCAGCGCATCCAGGCCTGGTACCGCGAGGTGGTGGAGAGCTACGGCTTCTCCTCGCGCCTGGCCAGCATCCGCGCACTGGACCGCCCGCTGGCCAGCATCGGCGGCGTGCAGGACGAACACGCGCAGGCCCTGCAGGACCTGGCCGGACGCGCGGTCGCCGAGGACGGCGCCGACGTGATCATCCTCGCCGGCGCGCCGCTCGCCGGGCTGGCGCGCTCGCTGCACGGCCGCCTGCCGGTGCCGGTGGTGGACGGCGTCTCCAGCGC
>JAKFEA010000357.1:0-12339 GCA_036675905.1 Acidovorax sp.
CGACCTGTTCCGCGACAACGTGCTGTTCGAGGGCGGAACGCTGACGGGCCTTTTCGACTTCTACTTCGCCGGGTTGGACAGCTGGCTGTTCGACCTGGCGGTGTGCCTGAACGACTGGTGCGTCGACCTGCCCACCGGGGCGCACGACCCCGTGCGCGCCGACGCCTTCCTGCAGGCCTACCAGCGCGTGCGCCCGCTCGAGGACGCCGAGCGCCGCCTGCTGCCCGCGATGCTGCGCGCCGGCGCGCTGCGGTTCTGGATTTCGCGCCTGTGGGATTTCCACCTGCCGCGCGAGGCGGCCCTGCTGAAACCGCACGATCCGGCCCACTTCGAGCGCGTGCTGCGCGAGAGGGTGGCGCGGCCTGTGCAGGCCGCTTGATCCGTCACCCCCGCGAGGGCGGGGGCGGGATGACGGAGGGCTTGCGTTAAATTCCTCACGCTGCCCGGCCCCGCGTTCGTCGCCTGCGCCGCCCTCCACGCATCCAACCGCCCAGCTCCTGCGTAGTCCCCACCAATGAAACTCAACGTCGTCCCGGCCCGCACCGGCCTGCTCTGGGTCCGGCTCGGCATCCGCACCTTCCTGCGGCAGCCGCTCGCCTTGGCGGGGCTGTTCTTCATGTACATGGCGGTGGTGCTGGTGGTCACCCAGATCCCGGTGGTGGGCATGGTGATCGGCGGGATCCTGGTGCCGGCCGCCACCCTGGGCCTGATGGCGGCTACGGCCGAAGCCGCGAGCGGGCGCTTTCCCATGCCCACGGTGCTGGTCAGCGCCTTTCGCGCCGGGCGCGACCGCCTGCGGTCGATGCTGGTGCTGGGCGTGATCTACACCGTCGCTTCCGTGCTTGCCACCGCGCTGGGCTCGCTGCTGGCCGGCGGCGCACCTGCCGCGGCGCCCGGCGCCACGCCCGAGCAGCCCCAGATCGACACCGGCTTGCTGGTCACGCTGCTGCTGCACACGCCCCTGTTCCTGATGTTCTGGCACGCGCCCGCGCTGGTGCACTGGCACGGCATCACGCCGGCCAAGAGCCTGTTCTTCAGCGTGGTCGCCTGCTGGCGCAACATGGGCGCCCTGCTGGTCTATGGCCTGGCCTGGATGGGCGTGTTCCTGCTGGTGGGCACGGTGCTGGGCCTGCTGGGCGTGATCGCCGGCGGCGCCAACCTGGCGCGCGCCGTGATGGTGCCCACCGCGCTGCTGATGGCTGCCATGTTCACCAGCTCGATCTGGTTCACCTTCCGCGACAGCTTCACGGCCGACGATCCCACTTCCCCACCCCCACCCGACGGAGACAGCCCATGACCCAGCACCACCTGCAAGGCCGCACCGAAGCGGAAGCCCTCTGGTTCCGGCGCCGCAGCTTCCTGCAGGCCGCCGCAACCTGGTCGGCCCTGGGCGGGTGGAGCGCCGCGCAGGCGCAGCAGCGCAGCAACATCGTCGAGCTGCTCGGCGATGCGCAGGTCAACGGGCAGCGGTTGACGCCGCAATCCTTCATCCAGACCGGCGACGCGATCGAGACCGGACCGCGCTCGCACCTGGTGTTCGTGATCGGGAGCTCGGCTTTCCAGGTGCGGCAGAACAGCCGGCTGCTGGTGGAGCGGGGTGCCACGCTCAACGCGGTGAGCGTGCTGCGCCTGCTGACCGGCGCCGTGGCCAGCATCTGGGGCAAGGGCCCCAACCGGCAGATCGTCATGCCCACCCTGACGGCCGGCATCCGCGGCACCGGCGTGTACACCGAGGTGTTCCCCGAGCAGTCGTTCCGCAGCTACTTCTGCAACTGCTACGGCGTGGTGGCGATGAGCGCGGGCCCCGAGCAGGTGCTGTCCAGGTCCAGCTACCACCAGTCGTTCTGGGGCGAGGTGGCGCCCAAGGACGGCCGCTGGCTGACGCCCGCACGCGCGATCAACCACACCGACGAGGAGATCGAGCAGCTCGCGCAGCTGGTGGACCAGCGCACCGCCTGGCAGGAGCTGGGGCGAAGGGGTGTCAAGGACGGCCAGGGCTACATGGAGCAGCAGCCGCCCAGCGCGCACCCGGCGGCGCCGCGGTAGTCCGAGCTTCCGTCGTGCCCGCGCAGGCCGGCGCCCAGCGCACAAGCCGTCACCCCTGCGAAGGCGGGGGCGGGAAGGACGGCGTGTAATCCATTCTGTTGCACGCAGCTTCCGTCAGCGTGACGGCGCGTCCTCCGACAGCCACGGATCAGCGGCGCCGCTGAAATCGTCGCTGGACTGACGAAAGGAGACCGCCATGTCCCAGCAAGCCCTGATCCGGGGAGAAGTCTGTTTTCGCGCCGGCGACGGCATGCTGCTGCCGATCCCCGACGGGCCGGTCGACATCGAGCTCGCCGACGACAGCGTGACGCTCGGCTGGCAGGAAGGCCGGGATGCCAGCTCGGCCGCGATCACGCGCGACGAGTTCGATCGCTACGTGCGCGAAGGCAAGATCCGGCTCGATTGATCCGGCGGAGGGCCGCGTGCACCGCCACGCGGCCCGCGCCGGGGAACACCGCGCCCGTCGGCGCCGGGCCTCAGCGCATGAACAGCTTCGAGAAGATGATGCCGACGGCGAAAGCCACGCCGATCGCGGCCAGCGGGTTCTCGCGCACCTGCTCGCGCGTCATCTCGCCGTACTCCTGCTGCCAGCCCATCATGCGATCGCTGCCCGAGCTGAGGGTCTGCTCCAGGCGGTCGACCGCGTCGTGGGCGCTCTGCGCCACCCGATGGACCCGGCCGCTGTCGCCGCCCATGCCGCCCATTTCGCTGCTCCCCATGTTGCTGCCGCCGGTGGAGGCGCTGCCTGGCGTGCCGCCCGTGCCCGTGGTGGCGCTGGTGGGGAAGGGTGAGGTGGAGGTTTCGCTGTTCATGGTGTGGGTACTCCGTGGTGCAGGCCGAGGGAATTGCCGGCTTCGGCGGCAAAAAAACGCCGGCGGCGCCGGCGGCTCGTCGACTGTAGAAAGCCCAGCGTTGGCGGCCTGTCGTCCACCGGGGAACGACCGGGTAGGACACCACTGACAAACGCGTGACGAGGCGGTAGCGGCGTGCCACGCTTATGATGAGCCGCAGTTCCATGACTGCATCGCAGACACCCGCGCCGCAAGGCGCCATCACCGACGTTGCCGGCATCGAGGTCGGCCACTTCACCCACACCCGCCGGGCCACCGGCTGCACCGTGGTGCTGGCCCGCCAGGGCGCCGTGGCCGGCGTCGACGTGCGCGGCGCCGCACCCGGCACGCGCGAGACCGACCTCCTCTCGCCCACCAACCTGGTCGACCGCGTGCACGCGGTCATGCTCTCGGGCGGCAGCGCCTGGGGCCTGGACGCAGCCGGCGGCGCCATGTGCTGGCTGGAGGAACAGGGCATCGGCCTGGGCGTGGGCCCGGCCGTGGTGCCCATCGTGCCGGCCGCTGTGCTGTTCGACCTTTACCTGGGCGATCTGTCCGTGCGGCCCGATGCGGCGGCCGGACTGGCCGCCTGCGCCGCCGCGTCGGCCCAGGCGCCCGAGGAAGGCAGCGTAGGCGCCGGCGCCGGTGCGCTGGTCGGCAAGATCTTCGGGCTGGACCGCGCCATGAAGGGCGGCATCGGCACGGCGTCGGTGCGCGTGGCGGGATTCACGGTCGGCGCGATCGTCGCGTGCAATGCGCTGGGCGACGTGGTCGATCCGGACACCGGCGCGCTGATTGCGGGCGCGCGGCGGGACGATGGCCACACGCTGATGGATTCGCGCCGCTCGCTACTCGCGGGCCAGCCGCCCAAGCGCCTGATCCCCGGCGGCAACACCACGATCGGCGTGATCGCCACCGATGCCGTGCTGACCAAGGCGCAGGCGGCGCGCCTGGCGACCGTGGGCCATGACGGCTTCGCCCGCGCCATCAACCCGGCCCACACGCTGCTGGACGGCGACACGCTGTTCGCGCTGGGTACAGGCGCTTCGGGCCAGCCGGCCGAGATGATGCTGCTGGCCACCATGGCCGCCGAAGCCGTGGCGCTGGCGACGGTTCGCGCCGTTCGCACGGCGCGCGGCATGACGGTGGACGGCGTGCGGGTGCCGGCGGTCAGCGAGTTGTAGCGAGGCAAGGCCGTGTCATTGCGGGCTCGCCCCGCAATCCATCACCTGTGCCCTGAACACCCGCGCCGGCTCGCAACGGGCGCGAGATGGATCCCGGCTTTCGCCGGGATGACATGCAGGGTGAAGCTGTCGCCTACTTGAGGGCCTTGAACCGAACCCGCCGCGGCTTGGCCCCCTCCTCGCCCAGGCGCTTCCTCTTGTCGGCCTCGTACTCCTGGTAGTTGCCGTCGAAGAACACCCACTGGCTGTCGCCCTCGGCGGCCAGGATGTGGGTGGCGATGCGGTCGAGGAACCAGCGGTCGTGGCTGATCACCATCACGCTGCCGGCGAATTCCAGCAGCGCGTCTTCCAGCGCGCGCAGGGTCTCGACGTCCAGGTCGTTGGACGGCTCGTCCAGCAGCAGCACGTTGGCGCCCTGCATCAGCGTCTTGGCCAGGTGCAGGCGGCCGCGCTCGCCGCCGGACAGCGAGCCCACCTTCTTCTGCTGGTCGCCACCGTTGAAGTTGAAGCGGCCGCAGTAGGCGCGGCTGGGCATCTGGAACTTGCCCACGGTGATGATGTCCAGGCCGCCGGAGATGTCCTCCCAGACGGTCTTGTCGTTGGCCAGGGCGTCTCGGCTCTGGTCGACGAAGGCCAGCTTCACGGTCTTGCCGATCTTCACCGTGCCCGAATCGGGCTGCTCGCGCCCGGCAATCATCTTGAACAGCGTCGACTTGCCGGCGCCGTTGGGACCGATGATGCCGACGATGGCGCCGGCCGGCACCTTGAAGCTGAGGTTGTCGATCAGCAGGCGGTCGCCGAAGGACTTGGAGACGCCCTCGAACTCGATCACCTCGTTGCCCAGCCGCTCGGCCACCGGGATGAAGATCTCGTTGGTCTCGTTGCGCTTCTGGTAGTCGATGTCGCTCAGTTCCTCGAAGCGGGCCAGGCGCGCCTTGCTCTTGGCCTGGCGGCCCTTGGCGTTCTGGCGCACCCACTCCAGTTCCTTCTTCATCGCCTTGGCATGGGCTTCCTCGCCCTTCTGCTCGGCCTCCAGGCGCGCTTCCTTCTGCTCCAGCCAGGTGCTGTAGTTGCCCTTCCAGGGGATGCCGCGGCCGCGGTCCAGCTCCAGGATCCACTCGGCGGCGTTGTCCAGGAAGTAGCGGTCGTGGGTGATGCCCACCACCGTGCCCGGGAAGCGCGCGAGGAACTGCTCCAGCCACTCGACCGACTCGGCGTCCAGGTGGTTGGTGGGCTCGTCCAGCAGCAGCATGTCGGGCTTGGACAGCAGCAGGCGGCACAGCGCCACCCGGCGCTTCTCGCCGCCCGACAGGTTCTTGATCACCGCGTCCCAGGGCGGCAGGCGCAGCGCGTCGGCGGCGATCTCCAGCTGGTGCTCGGTGTCGCTCTCGGCACCGGCGGCGGCGATGATGGATTCCAGCTTCTGCTGCTCCTCCGACAGCTTGTCGAAGTCGGCATCGGGCTCGGCGTACGCGGCGTAGACCTCTTCCAGGCGCTGCTTGGCGGCGTTGACCTCGCCCATGCCGCCTTCGACGGATTCGCGCACGGTCTGCTCGGGGTCGAGCTGCGGCTCCTGCGGCAGGTAGCCGATCTTCAGGCCCGGCATCGGCGTGGCTTCGCCTTCGATCTCGGTGTCGATGCCGGCCATGATCTTGAGCAGGGTCGACTTGCCCGAGCCGTTGAGGCCGAGCACGCCGATCTTGGCGCCGGGGAAGAAGGACAGCGAGATGTCCTTCAGGATCTGCCGCTTCGGCGGCACGATCTTGCCGACGCGGTTCATGGTGTAGACGTACTGGGCCATTGGAGCTTGGTGTGGATGCCGGGCGAAACCGGGCATTATCCCCGGTGGGGATTAACGCAGGGCTGGGTGCGTCATTGCGGGCACTGCTGGAAGCGGACGCCCTGGATTCCCGCCTTCGCGGGAATGACGACGGACGCTTGCCCGCGCAGCGGCGGCGGTCAGCCCTGGCTGCCGTCCAGGCTGTTCTTCAGCGCCGCCTTGGCCACCTGGTCCAACGCGTCGTCCACCACCGGGCGTTCGGCGACCACGCGCAGCGAGCCTTGCGAGCGCAGGCGCTCCAGCGTGCGCCGCGACATGGAGTGGGCGGTGCCGGCCAGCGAGGTGAACATGAACAGCGTGCCGTGCGGGCTGGCCCAGGTGAGCTGCACGCGGGTCCACTGGCCCTCGACCACCAGTTCGGCCCAGGTGCCGGTGCGCAGGTCGGCGGCGCCGGCGGGCACCGGCTCGTGCGGCGGGACGGAATCGTCGAACGGGACGCCGGCTGCGGCCAGTTCCTGCGGCAGCAGCGAATCCTCGCCCAGCCAGCCCGATTCCTGCACCTCGCTGTCGGCCAGCCACGGCTCGGCCGCCTCCTGCGCGCCGGCCCGGCGCGGCGCCGACTCGAGTTCGGCGGCCCGCTTCCGCGCGGCTTCCTGCGCGCCCTGCAGCGCGGCCGCGTGCAGCGCGCCCAGGTTGTCGAAGAAACGCTCGCTCAATTCCGCCGGATACGCGATGCGCTGCAGCCCTTCGCGCAGCTTGGCCACCAGCGCGGGCACCATCTGCGCCAGCCGGTGCGCGCGCCGCCGCTGCGAAGTGGACTTCTGCACGCTCCAGACCAGGTCGTCGACCAGGGCGCGGTAGCCGAAGGGGTCGTCCGAGCCGTCGGTGCAGGTCAGCTGGGCCTCGGCCACCACCTGCGACCAGGATCCCTTGAGGAAATCGACCACGAACGGCGCCACGTCCAGCCCGTCGGCCGCCTGTGCGAATTCGGCGGCCAGCCTTTGCGCCAGCAGGTTGCGCTGCTCCGCGTGCTGCAGCGCGCGCGCGGCTTCCTCGCGCCGCTGGCGCACGGACTGGTCCTGTTCGGTCCAGACGTTCTGCAGGTGCTCCAGCAGCTCGCCGAAGGTGCCGGCATCGACCACCTTGCTCTCGGCCAGCCAGCGAGAGGCGTACTGCACCGAATCGAGGAAGCGCATCCAGCCCTCGTCGTCGGCGCTCTTGAACGCCAGGCTGCGCTGGGTCACGCGGTCGAGCAGCTGGCGCGCGGGATGGGCGCGATCGCTGAAGAAGCGCGAGTCCTTCTGTGCCAGCTTCTGCACGGCCGGCTGCAGCACGCGCAGCTGATCCTTGTAGCCGGGCAGCAGGCGCGGGTCCTTGGCCAGCGTCTCGAACATCAGGCGCAGCACCTCCTCGCCGAGCTGGTGGCCCAGCCTGAGCACGGGAGCGGCTTCATGCGCGGCGACGGGCTGGGCGGGCGCGGCGGGCGGCGCCTTGGGCCTTTCCTCCAGCCGCTTGACCAGCGCATCGACCTGCTTGAGCTCCTGCAGCAGCGCCATCGAAGCCGGCACCGTGTGCAGGAACTCGGCCTTGCCACCGGGCGCGTCGAAGTCGCCGGCCAGCAGCTTGCGCAGGCGGTCCAGCGTGAGCAGCGTCTTGGCGATGCTGCCCGTTGCGGGAGCCCCGTGGGCGCCGCCGCCCTGCTGCAGCTTGCCGCCGACGGGCACCGCCGGCTCGACCCCGGTGGACAGCAGCCAGTCCGACAGCTCGCGGTACAGGCGCCGCAGCTGCGCGCCGAGCAGGCCGGCCGAGGGGGCGATCAGCGTCTCTCGCGCCTGCGCATCCGGCACGTGCGCGGCCAGCGTGCTCTGCAGCGCCCGCACGAACACCTCGGGACGCAGCGGATTGAGGCCGGGCTGGATGGTGCGCCAGCCCAGCAAGGTGCTGACCAGCGCATCCACGGTGGGCAGCACGCCGTCGACGGCGAACGAGACTTCCTGCTGGGCGCGCGCGACCTCGATGCTCTGGTCGAGCTCGTCGTCGCCGAACAGCTGCAGGTCCTCGTAGCGCAGCACCTCGGTCTGCGCCTGCTCCTTGCCGCCGCCCTCGCGCGCGATGCGCGTGAGCTCTTCCTGGTAGGTGGCCTGCACGGCCGCGGACTGCGCGTCGAGCGCGGCGATGGCCTGCTTGATGCCCGGCTGCTGGAAGGCCGCCACGCTCTGCGGGCCGACGGGGGCGGCGCCGCGCACCAGCCCCTGCACCACCTCGGCCATGAGCGGCTGGGCCTGCTGCAGCATGGTGCCCAGGCAGTCGTTGAGGGTGGGTTGCAGCGCCGTCGGATCGTCCGCGACACCGAATCGCCGTGGAAGCATCTTGGCCATGGTCGTGTTCATTATGGCCAGCCGGCCCAGCTTTGCGAAGCGTGCGACAATGCGGCTCCCGCGTGAACATTCAGTCGCTTGCGTGGGCTCAGCGATTTCGCTGGGGGGCTGACGGCCCAGCTGCCGCCGCGCTCCCGACCTCAACCCCATCTGCCTTTGACTGGCTCGGTGCCCCCCGGCACCGTACAGGCCGATACCCAGCGCCACGGTTGGCGCTCAAGTGTTCAATGACCTTTGACGAACTGAATCTGGCACCCGCCATCCTCAAGGCCGTGCGCGAGCAGGGCTACGAAATCCCCACCCCCATCCAGGCCCAGGCCATCCCGGCCGTTCTCGAGGGCCACGACCTCCTCGGCGGCGCCCAGACCGGCACCGGCAAGACCGCCGCCTTCACCCTGCCGATGCTGCACAAGCTCACCGCCGGGCGCAGCAAGACGAACAAGTTCGGCGTGGATGGTGTCGCCGCCCTCGTACTCACACCCACGCGTGAACTTGCCGCGCAGGTGGAAGAGTCCGTCCGCACCTACGGCAAGTACCTGCCGCTGAGCTCCACCGTGATCTTCGGTGGCGTGGGCATGAACCCGCAGATCGACCGCATCAAGCGCGGCGTCGACATCCTCGTGGCCACGCCCGGCCGGCTGCTCGACCTGCAGCAGCAGGGCTTCATGGACCTGTCGACGGTGGAAATGCTGGTGCTCGACGAGGCCGATCGCATGCTGGACATGGGCTTCATCCACGACGTCAAGAAGATCCTGGCGCTGCTGCCCAGGGAAAAGCAGAGCCTGCTGTTCTCGGCCACCTTCAGTGATGAAATTCGTGACCTTGCAAACGCTTTGTTACGCGATCCGCGTAGCATCCAGGTCACACCTCGCAACACCACGGTCCAGCGGATCACCCAGGTGGTGCATCCGGTGGGCCGCGCCAAGAAGAAGCAGCTGCTGGCCCACATCATCCAGGAGCACGACTGGAGCCAGGTGCTGGTCTTCACCCGCACCAAGTTCGGCGCCAACCACGTCGCCGACTACCTGAACAAGAACGGCGTGACCGCCATGGCCCTGCACGGCAACAAGAGCCAGGGCGCGCGCACGCAGGCGCTGGCCGGCTTCAAGAGCGGCGAGATCCGCGCGCTGGTGGCCACCGACATCGCCGCCCGCGGCATCGACATCGACGACCTGCCGCACGTGGTGAACTTCGAAGTCCCCAACGTGCCGGAAGACTACGTCCACCGCATCGGCCGCACCGGCCGTGCCGGCAAGGAAGGCCAGGCCGTGAGCCTGGTGTGCCTGGACGAGGAAGGCTTCATGCAGGAGATCGAGCGCTTCACCAAGCGCGAGATTCCGGCGCAAGTCATCGAAGGCTTCGGCCCCGAGCCGGACGAGCGCGCCGAGCCCATCGCGATGGGCCGCCAGACCCTGTGGGGCGGCGCCGGCAAGCCGCCCAGCCGCGACGTGATGGCGGCTGCGGCCAAGGCCGCGCGCCAGGAAATGATGCAGCGCATCCGCGAGAACAAGGGTGAGCGCAAGGCTTCGGGCGGTGAGTCCCGCGGCGGCAACGGTGCGGCCCGCAACGGCAACGGGGCCGCGAATGGCTCGCGCAACGGCAACGGCGCGGTCAACGGTTCACGCAATGGTGCCAATGGCGGCCAGCGCGGCCGGCCGGCCGGGCAGCCGCCCCAGCATGCGCAGAACGGGCGCTCGCACAACGGCGGCGGACAGCAGCGCGCGCCGCAGCAACCCCGGCCCGAGCGCGTGGCCCAGGATGCCGACGGTTTCGACGATCGCGACGACCGGATGCCGCGCAACGTCGATCCGCTGCGCACCAACCTGCCCAGCCGCCGCGACACCATCGGCGTGCGCCGTCCCGCCAGCGGCAACGGCGGCCAGCCCGATCCGATGCGCACCAGCATCGACGCCATGGGTGCCGGCAACCGCCGGGGCGGTGGCGGTGGTGGCGGCGGCGGCAACAGCCGCAACCGCGGTGGCTCGCGCGGCTACGGCCGCTGAGGTCCGGCGGCTGAGGCGCACAATCGGCGCATGCCCGCGCCGATTGCCTCCCGCATTGCCCTGGTCGCCGGCGCCACCGGGCTGGTCGGCCGCGAGATCCTGGCCGGGCTGCTGGCCGATGCCAACGTAGCCCAGGTCCACACGCTCGGGCGCCGGGAACTGCCCGCATCGCATCCCAAGCTCGCGCAGCACGTCGTCGATTTCCGGGCGCTGCCTGCGCTTCCTGCGGCCGACGAGTTGTACCTGGCCCTGGGCACCACGATCAAGGTCGCGGGCAGCCAGGAGGCCTTCCGCGCCGTGGACTTCGACGCCAATCTCGCGGTCGCGCGTGCAGCGCGCCAGGCCGGCGCATCCCGCCTCGCACTCGTGAGCGCGATGGGCGCCGACGCGAAGTCGTCGATCTTCTACAACCGCGTGAAAGGCGAGCTGGAGGACGCCCTGGCTGGCCTCGGCTACGAAGCCCTGGCGATCGCGCGCCCCTCCTTCCTGGCCGGCGACCGCGAGTCGCTGGGTCAGCCGGTGCGCTCCGGCGAGACACTGGCGTTGCGGGTCAGCACGGCGCTGCGGCCGCTGATCCCCGCCAACTACCGGTCGATCCGCGCCGCCGACGTGGCTGCAGCGCTGCTACAGGCACTGCCGCACGCGCGCGGCACCACCGTGCTGCCGTCCGGCCGCATGCAGGGCGCTTCGCGCCGCTGACCCCCGTCCCCCTCAGTCCCGCACGAACAGCGTCACCAGCGGCTCGTCGCCGACTTGCGCGCTGCGGTGCCCATGCACCGCCGGATCGAACGTCGCGCCGGCGGGCAGCAGGTCGGCCGACCAGAAATGCTCGCCGGGGCGGAACACGCGCGTGCTGCCATCCTGCAGGCCGATCTCCATCGCGCCCGAGAGGACGAACAGCCATTGGGTGCGCGGCGAGCAATGGAAGCTGCTGCGGAAGCCGACCGGGCTGTGGCGCAGCTGGTAGCCGCCACTGGGCAGCAGGGCCGATAGCCTCGACTCGGGGCTGCCCTGGTCGAGCGGAACCTGTTCCTCGCGGAAGCGGGCGCGCCCGTCGCTGTCGGTGAAGAGGATGACCTTGGTGAAGTGCATGCGGAGCCTTTGGGTTCGCGAAAGCGCACGGTGCGCGATGCGGGTGGACGGCGCATGGTAGCGGCCACCCCAGGCCTTGGGCGCCGCTACGATGCCGGCATGACCGCTCCTGCCCCCTCCCCCATCCGCTTCGGCCTGCAAGGCCGCGTCTGCATCGTCACCGGCGCCGCGCAGGGCATAGGCGAGGCCTGCGTGCGCCGCTTTGCGGCCGACGGAGCGCAGGTGGTGGTCGCCGACATCGAGGATGCGCGCGGCCAGGCACTGGCTTCCGAACTCGACGGCCTGTTCGTGCACTGCGACGTCGGCGACAAGGCGCAGGTCGACGCGCTGGTCGCCGAGGCCATGCGCCGCCACGGGCGCATCGACGTGCTGGTCAACAACGCCGGCATCTTCAAGGCCGCCGACTTCCTCGAGGTGAGCGAGGCGGACTTCGACGCGGTGCTGCGCGTGAACCTGAAGGGCTCGTTCCTCGTCGGGCAGGCGGTCGCCCGCGAGATGGCCAAGGCGGGCCGGGGCGCCATCGTGAACATGAGCTCGGTGAACGGGGTGCTCGCGATTCCCACCATCGCCAGCTACAACGTCAGCAAGGGCGGCATCAACCAGCTCACGCGCGTGATGGCGCTGGCGCTGGCCGACAAGGGCATCCGCGTCAACGCGGTCGCGCCGGGCACGATCGCCACCGAACTGGCGGCCAAGGCGGTGCTGACCAGCGAAGACGCGAAGAACCGCATCATGAGCCGCACGCCGATGAAGCGGCTGGGCGAGCCCTCGGAGATCGCCGACGTGGTCGCCTGGCTGGCCAGCGACGCCGCCAGCTACGTCACCGGTGAGATCGTGGTGGTGGACGGGGGGAGGATGACGCTGAACTACACGGTGGCGGCGTGAGGTCAGAGATGTCATTGCGGGCTTGACCCGCAATCCATCTCCTGTCGCCTGAACAAGAACTGCTGGGGATCGGGCGTCCGGAGGTGGATCCCGGCTTTCGCCGGGATGACATAGGCCGGGATGAATTGAATGCTCAGGCGT
>JAKFEA010000358.1:0-13692 GCA_036675905.1 Acidovorax sp.
CGCTGCGCGAAGTCGTCGCGGTGCATGGACGAGGAGATCGTGCCGGCCTCGCCGTCCAGCCCCAGGTCCTGCTGCAGGCGCTGCGCCAGCCAGGCGCCGCCGGAGGTGATGCCCACCAGCCGCCCGGCCGGCCCGCGCAGCGCCGGCACGCCGCGCAGCAGCTCGCGGTACAGCGCCTCGGCGTCCAGCCGCAAATCGCTCATTCGATGCTCCTCAGGAATTGCTCCAGGATGACGCAGGCAGCGCCGGCGTCGGCGTCGGCGGCCCCGCTCGCCAGCGCCTCGGTGGTGCTGTAACGCTCGTCGACCTCGTACACGGCCAGCTTCACGCGGGCGGCGAGCTGGCGGCCGAAGCGGCGCGCGCGAGCCGTATTCTCGTGCGGCGCGCCGTCGGGATGGAACGGCACGCCCACCACCAGCGCGTCGGGCTGCCACTGGCGCACGCGTTGCTCGGCCGAATCGAGTCGCGCCCGGCCCTCGGCCCGGATGGTCGGCTGCGGCGTGGCGGTGCGCAGCAGGCGGTTGCCGACGGCCACGCCGGTGCGGCGCGCGCCGTAATCGAAAGCAAGAAAGGTGGTGAAGTGGCGGGGAACGTCGGGGCGCGGCGGCACGCTCATGCGTGGCCGGCCTCGGGCGACAGCATCCAGGCCTGCAGGCCCAGCAGCAGGAGCGCCTTGGCGTAGCGCTGCTCGACCGGCGTGTCGAAGATCACCTGCGGGTCGGCGGCCACGGTGAGCCAGCTGTTCTCGGCGAGTTCCGACTCGAGCTGGCCCTCGCCCCAGGCCGAGTAGCCGAGCGAGACCAGCACCTTGCGCGGGCCGGCCCCGGTGGACATGGCCTCGAGCACGTCCTTGGAGGTGGTCATCTCCAGCCCGCCGGGGATGGTCATGGTGGACGCATAGACCGGTTCGTCGGGCTGGGCTTCGTCGCCGATCACCGCTTCGTGCAGCACGAACCCGCGCTCGGTCTGCACCGGGCCGCCCTGGAACACCGGCGCGCCGGCCAGGTCGTCGCGCGTCAGCGGCAGGTCGACCTTCTCGAACAGGTTCTTCAGCTTGATGTCGCTGGGCTTGTTGATCACCAGCCCCAGCGCGCCGCGCGAGCTGTGCTCGCACAGGTAGACCACGCTGCCGGCGAACGACTCGTCCTCCAGCCCCGGCATCGCAATCAGGAAGTGATGCGTCAGGTTCATGGACATGGCTTCGGCCGGCATGGCCGGATTCTAGCCAAGGGGGCGGCGGCCGGGCGGCCGGAAAGGCCTTGCCGGCCGCCCGGCCGCCATGTCCTCAGGCCGGCGCCGCCGCGGACGCCGCCGTGCAGTAGTGCCGGACCAGGCTGAGCAGTTCCTCTTCCGAGTAGGGCTTGCCCAGGTAGTGGTTGACGCCCAGCTCGCGGGCATGCTCGCGGTGCTTCTCGGCGATGCGCGAGGTGATCATGACGATCGGCAGGCTGGCCCAGCGGGGGTCGGACCGGATGTTGCGGGCCAGGTCGAAGCCGTCCATGCGCGGCATCTCGATGTCCGACAGCACCACCGCCGGCCGCTCCTCGGCCAGCCGCTCCAGCGCCTGCAGGCCGTCGGCGGCCAGCGCCACCCGGTAGCCTTCGCGCTGCAGCAGGCGTTGCGTCACCCGGCGCACCGTGATCGAGTCGTCGACCACCAGCACCAGCGGGACCTGGGGCGTGGCCGGCACCAGCTCGGCCACCACCGCGGCGCCGCCGGCCTGCTCCAGCACCTCGGGCTGGGCCCGGTCGGCGCTCAGGCGGCGGGCCTGCTCGCCGTACACAGCGGACAGGGCCACCGGGTTGTAGATCAGGACCACCGCGCCCGACGCCAGCACCGTCATGCCGGCCAGGCCGGGCAGGCGGGCCAGTTGCGGCCCCAGGTTCTTGACCACCACTTCCTGGTTGCCCAGCACTTCGTCCACGTGCACGGCCACGCGCTGGGCCGCGCTGCGGAAGACCACCACCGGCAGCGTGCGGGCCTGCGGCTCGGTGCTGCGCGCCGAGGACTGCAGCAGTGCGCCCGACCAGAAGAACGGCACCTGCTCGCCGGCCAGCTCATAGCTGCCGCTGTTGTAGGCCTGCTGGATCTCCTTGCCGTTGGCGCGGCGAACGATTTCCACCACGTTGGCCGGCACCCCGATCGACAGGCTGCCGCTGCGCACCATGACCACCTGCGTCACCGCCGTGGTCAGCGGCAGCACCAGCTTGAACCGCGTGCCCTGGCCGCGGAGGGTGCTGGTCTCGATGCGGCCGCCCAAGGCGTTCACTTCCGAGCGCACCACGTCCATGCCGATGCCGCGGCCGGCCAGCTCGGTGACCTGGGCGGCGGTGGAGAAGCCGGGCAGGAAGATCAGGTTGGCGGCGTCGCCTTCGGTCAGCTGCTGGCCGGGCGTGATCAGGCCCTGCTGCAGCGCCTTATCGCGGATGCGGGCCAGGTCCAGGCCGGCGCCGTCGTCGCGGAACTCCACCGACACGTCGTTGCCTTCCTGGCGCACGTCGACCCCGATCGTGCCGGCAGCTTCCTTGCCCGCGGCGATGCGGCTGGCCGCGTCCTCGATGCCGTGGGCCACGCAGTTGCGCAGCAGGTGCTCGAAGGCGGGCGTCATGCGATCGAGCACGCCCCGGTCCATTTCGATGGAGCCGCCGGTGATGTCCAGCTTGACCTGCTTGCCGGATTCCTTGGAGGCCAGGCGCACCACCCGGTACAGGCGGTCGGAAATGCCGTCGAACTCGACCATGCGCGTGCGCAGCAGGTCGCGCTGCAGTTCGCGGGTCTGGCGGGCCTGCGCGATCAGGTCGTCTTCGGTGGCTTCCACCGTGCGCTGCAGGTTGCGCTGCACCGTGGCCACGTCGTTGACCGACTCGGCCATCATGCGGGTGAGTTCCTGCACGCGGGTGAAGCGGTCGAACTCCAGCGGGTCGAAGCCGGCCGAGTCCTTGGCCTGGGCCAGCCGCGACTGCATCTGCGTCTCGGCCTGCAGTTCGATGTCCCGCAGCTGCGAGCGCAGGCGGTCCAGGTTGCCGGTGAGGTCTTGCAGCGAACCGCGCAGGCTGCGCAGCTCGTTCTCCAGGCGCGAGCGGGTGATCATCACCTCGCCGGCCTGGTTCATCAGGCGATCCAGCAGTTGCGAGCGCACCCGCACGGCCTGGCCGGCGGCGGCACGCTGCGGCGCCAGCTGGGTGGTGACCGGTGCCGCGAGCACGGCTCGGCCGGGCGATGGGCGCGCGTCGCCACCGGCCTGCGGATGCTGCCCGGCGGACGGCGACGCAAGTTCGGCTGCTTCGGCCGTCACGCCGGCCGACTCCCCGCTGCCGGCACGCAGCGCGTCGAAGCGCGCCTGCAGGTTGTCGAAGCGGTGCAGCAGCGGCTCCAGCTCGGCGGCCGCGGCCTCGTCGGCGACGCCTTCGACACTGGACTCCATGCGGTGGGCCATTTCGCCCAGCCGCAGCGCGCCGGCCAGGCGGGCGCTGCCCTTGAGGGTGTGCAACTCGCGCAGCACCTCGTCGCGGCCGGCGCGCTGGCCCTGCTGCGCCCACTGGCGCAGGGCGGCGCCCATGCGCGGCAGCAGCTCGATCGCCTCCTCCTCGAAGATCGGGAACAGGTCGGGGTCGATCGCGTCGGCGACGTCGAAATCTTCCTCGTCGCCCTCGCCTTCGAAGTGCTGCGGGGCGGCGGCCGGCGCGACGAGCGGCGGCTGGTCCGGCTGCCCGACGGGCGCCCCGGCCCGGTCGGCATCCGGTGCCGGCGAGGCGTCGACTGTTGCGGCGGGTTCTTCGAAATCGAAATCATCCAGCCCCAGTCGGCCGCTGTCGGGCAGGTCGGCGCGGCGCGGGATGTCCAGCTGCTCCAGCGCGGCGAGCGCCTCGGTGGCGGCCGGGTCGGCTTCCTTCAGGAACCCCGCGGCGAACTGGTGCAGCAGGCGGCGGATCTCGGCGGTCGCCCGCACGAAAGCGCGGCCGTGCTGCGGGGTGCCCCAGGCCAGCATCTGCGCGCGCTGCAGCGAGCTTTCCAGCGCGCGTGCGACGTCGGACAGGGCCTCGAAGCCGACCGTGGCGGAACTGCCGGCCAGCGCGTGTGCCAGGCCGACCACCGAATCCGGGACCGGTTCGCTGACCTGCAGCGCCCACTCGCCCAGCTCGTGCTCGAGCCGGCGCGACCACTCGTCGGCCTCGTTCAGGTAGACGTTGTAGAGCGGAATGCCGATGCGCAGCGTTCCAATGACCTTGGTCTGCTCGTCCAGCGGCATGGCCGCCGAATCTGCCGCCAGGACGCCCTCCTGCGCCACTTCGGGCTGCGGGTCGGACGCCGTGACTTCGATGACCTCCACGTCGGCGGAGGCGAACACCGCCGGCCACTCCTCTGCAGCCGCTTCGGTGGCCGGCCCGGCCGGAGTGGCTTCGGTGGGCGCCGCCGGCAAGTCGAAGGCGGGTAAAGCGTCGGCCGAGTCGGCAGTCGGCACGGACGAGGGCTCCACGGGCAACGGCTGCTCGGAGCCGGCCAGATCGCCCAGGCTGGCGAAATCGATCGCCTCGATCTCGGCCGGCGCCTCGGACGGGCCGGCGGGCATGGCTGGCGCCGCGGCCAAGCCGAGATCCAGCTCGAAGTCGGCCGGCAACTCGGGCGAGGCCGGCTCCTGCGATGGCTCGACCGGCACCTGGATCGTCTGGGTGACGGCGAACAGCGGGTTCTCGGCGATCACCGGCGGCGCCTCGGGCGCAGCGGCGTCGAAGCCGAGGTCCAGCTCGAATTCAGGCGCCGGCGCTGGGGCTTCCGGCAGGATCGGCTCGATCGCCACGGCCTCGATCGGAGGCGGCTCGAACTGCAGTTCCGTCACGATGTCCGGTGCAGCGGGCGCCACTTCGGCGGGCGCGGGTGCATCCGGCTCGATGTCGCCGGGCAGCGCCAAGGCCAGGAGCCGCCCCTCCGTGCGCAGCGCATCGGCCGGGCCGCGGAACATGGCGGACTTCCAGGCGGCGTCGCTGCGCGTGGCGATGTCCTCGACCCAGCGGCCGAAGCCGCGCAGCGCCTCGGCCGAGAGCGTTCGCAGGTCCTCCGTGGCCGGTTTCTGGTCGGCCAGCCAGGTGTTGAGCACCTGCTCCATCGCCCAGCCGGCTTCGCCGAATTCGTTCAGGCCCACCATGCGCGAGCTGCCCTTGAGCGTGTGGAACGCCCGGCGCAAGGTGGTGAGCTCGCCGATGTCGCCCGGGTTGGCGGCCAGCGTGCCGATGGCGGCCAGGCCGTTGGCGACCACCTCGCGCACTTCCTCCAGGAAGATCTCGCGCAGTTCGCCGTCTTCCTCGTCTTCGGACGCGGTCGCTGCGGCGGCAGCAGGTGCAGGCGCGGGCACCGATGGCGCCGCAGGCGTTTCGGCGGCGACCACCGGCGGCGTGGCGGCAGGCGCGGCGGCCTGTAGGTCGGCAACGGACGGGGCGTCCAGCGCCAGATCGGGCGCCGGCGCCGCGGCGCGCCCCATCAGCAAGCGCAGTTCGCCATTGGCTTCGTCGTAGACGAACAGCTTCTTGGCCAGCGCCGGCTGGTAGTTGAGCATGTCGATCAGGAAGCCGAGCGCACCCAGGTTGTTGCCCAGCTTGTCGAAGGTGCCGGCCTTGCGCGCCATCGCCTCGTCGACTTCGGTGAGGATGATTTCCTCCACCGTCTCGCGCATGCGCGCCACCGCCTGGCTGGCCTGCTCGAGGCCCAGCACGGACAGCACGCCCCGCATCTGCAGCAGGTGGCCGGGGGCGTTGGCGAGCGGCCCCTTGTCCTGCGGGTTGCGGAAGAAGGCGTCGAGCAGCTTTTCCAGCTCGGCCAAAGTACCGCGCAGCTCGCCGACCACGCTGCCCATGGTCTGGCGGTCGCTGACGCGGCGGTACAGCTCCTCCATCCAGGGCTCCAGCGCCGGCGCCTGGCCGCCGCGGCTGACCTGCTGCAAGCGGTCGGCCAGGCGTCCGGTGCGCAGCTCGAGCTGCGAATCGGTCGGGTCCAGGTCCTGGAAGGCCGCTTCCAGGTACAGCACGGCGGTGGCCACTTCCATCGCCAGCTCGGGCCGTGGCGCGCGGCCCGAGCGTGCCACCCCCTCGACGCTGGTCACCAGCGCCTGCGCCAGCGGCGCGCTGGGCGGATGCAGCCTGGTGAGCACCTCGCCGATCTGGCTGAACGGCTCGGCGACGGACTTGAGCTTGCCCAGGTCGCCGCCGGAGACCGCCGACCAGCTTTCCTTGGCCGCGCCCAGGCGCTTGCGCGCCTGGCCCAGCAGCAGCGGGTCGAAGCGGCCGAACTTCGGCGTCTGGTAGTCGACCGGGGTGAAGCGGGCAAGTCCGTAGGCGCTGCGCACCGCGGCCAGCGACGGCATTTGCGCATCGGCGGGCGCCGCCGCCTGTGCGCAGTAGAACAGCAGGTCCTGCGCCAGCCGGTCGGAAATGCCCGGCTCTCCCTTGGCCAGGGTGGCGTACTGCAGCAGCACGCGCGAACCGCCCCGCTTGACGTAGATGTCGGCCGGCAGCAGGCCCAGCGACATCGCCTCGAAGTAGCCCGCGCACAGCTTCCAGAAGATGCGCGGCTCACGCGCGTCCTGCCCGGCGGCAAGGCCCAGGCTGATGTCGGCCAGCTCGCGCGCGGCCGTCGGGTCGGCCGTCTTGACTATGCGCAGCACGGCCTGGTCCATGCGCGAGCGCAGCGCCGGGTCGTAGACCAGCGTGGCGGCCGGCGCCGGGGTTTCCGGGTCCAGCCAGCGCCAGTCGAAGGGCCACAGGTCGGCCGGGTGGATCCGGTCACCTCCGGCCAGCTCCTGCACGTCCTTGTACTGGGGGAACAGGGCCACCGGCGAGAGCAGCTTGCCCAGCAGCACGGCCTCGAGGTATTCGGTGAGCGCGAAGCCGGCCCGCTCGACCTTGGCGGCAGCGGCCTCGCTGCACAGCTCGGGCCGCTCGACGAACTTCTGCACCGCCGCTTCCATCGATCGCAGGATCAGCGCGGGGGCGCCCAGGCCCACCATCTCGAGCGCGCCGACCGCCTGGTGCAACTGCTGGCGGGCGATGCGCAATTGGCCGTCGTCGACCGAGGCCATGTCCTGGCCACGCGCCTGCCCCGCGTCGCGCACGAAGCGCCGCAGGGCCGCCGACGCGGATTCGAGCGACTTGCGCAGCTCGTCGAGCACCCAGGCCAGCGGCCCGAGGTCATGGGTCGACAGGTCGATGTCGGTTGCTGCTTGCATGGTGTGTTCCGATGGCCTTCGCTGCTCGCCGGACGGGTGCGGCGGCGCCCGGCCGGCGGGCGCCGCGCGTCACCTGCCCGTCATGCGATCTTGAACCGCGCCACCGACTGCCGCAGCTCCTCGGCCATGCGCGAGAGCTCGCGCACCTGCTGGGCCGTCGAGCGCGTGCCCTCGCCGGTCTGCTCGGTCACGGCGAAGATGTGCTGGATGTTGCCGGCCACCACGTTCGCGGACTCGGCTTCCTTGGACGCCGAGGCGGAAATCTGCTCGATCAGCTCGGCGAGGCGGCGCGACACCTGGTCGATCTCGGTCAGTGCGGTGCCGGCGTTGTCGGACAGCTTGGCCCCCTCGACCACGCCCTGGGTGGAGCGCTCCATGGCGGCCACCGCGTCCTGCGTGTCGGTCTGAATCGCTTTCACCAGCGCCGAGATCTGGCGCGTGGCGTCGGCCGAGCGCTCGGCCAGCCGCTGCACTTCTTCGGCCACCACCGAGAAGCCCCGGCCCGCCTCGCCGGCCGACGCGGCCTGGATGGCGGCGTTCAGGGCCAGCACGTTGGTCTGCTCGGTAATGTCGGAAATCAGCTCGGTGATTTCGCCGATCTCCTGCGAGGACTCGCCCAGCCGCTTGATCCGCTTGGAGGTTTCCTGGATCTGGTCGCGGATCGAGTTCATGCCGCCGATGGCGTTCTGCACCGCCTGCAAGCCCGACTCGGCGGCCTGCAGCGACTGGCGCGCCACCTGGGCCGATTCCTGCGCCTGACCGGACACCTGGTTGATGCGCCCGGCCATGTCGAGCACCGACTGGCCGGTCTCGCGGATCTCGCGCAGCTGCTCGGTGGACGCGGCCAGCAGTTCGGTGGAGGTGTTTTCCACCTGCGCCGTCGTCTGCGCCACCTTGGTCGCCGTGTTCTGTACGTTGCCCACCAGCTGGCGCAATTCCTCCACCGTGTAGTTCACCGAGTCGGCGATGGCGCCGGTGATGTCCTCGGTCACGGTCGCTTCCTGCGTCAAATCGCCTTCGGCCACCGTCTGCAACTCGTTCATCAGGCGAAGAATGGCGGCCTGGTTGGCGTCGTTGACGCGCTTGGCCTCCTGCTCCTGGCGCTCGGCTTCCTGGCGCTGCCCTTCGGCCGTTTCCTGGCGCTTGCGGCTGTCCTGCAGCTGCACGTAGGCCAGGCCGATCGAGCACAGGATGGCGAAGGCGGCGGCCAGCGCCAGCGCGGCGATGGCGCCGGCGCCCAGGCCGGTCTGCAGCGACAGCCTGCCCTGCAGCTCCTCCAGCGATTTACGCAGCGGCTCGGAATCCGCAATGATCGCGGCCTGCGCCTCGCGCGCGGACACCAGGCCCTGCAGGTTGCCGAGAATGGCGCTGGCCTGCGTGCGGGTTTCCTCATAGACCTTCAGCAGCGACTCCAGCCGCTCGCGGGTCTGCGCGTCCTTGGTGCCGCCCAGCCGCAGCTCGGGGCTGCCTTCCAGCAGGCCCTGCGCGATCTCCTTGAACGAGTTCAGGTCCTTGCCCAGCAGGAACACCGCCTCGGGCGACAGGCCCTCGCTGGCGGTCATGAACTCGTTGGCCGACTTGCCGATGCGCTGCGTCAGCATCACCAGCTGGCCCGCGGCCGAGATCTCGGCGGGCGCCGCGTTCTGCTGCAGCTTGAGCGAGGACACCGTCTCGGCGATCTCCAGCAGGTCGGACGACTGGCGATTGATGGTGCGCAGCGCGGCGCCCACCTGGGTGAGGATCTTCTGCTGGCCCAGCACGACGCCGGCATTCTTCTCGGCGCGCTCCATCAGCGGCACGATCTTTTCCATGTCTTCCTGGAACTCGATGGCCACCGGGTCCAGGCGCAGGCCGGCGTCGCCGGCCTTGAGGCCGCGCACCGAGCGGGCCAGCACGTTGGCGCTGTCGCGCACCTCGACGAAGGCCTGCTCGCTGCCCACCAGCGCCTGCGCCACCGACTTGGCCAGGCGCTGCGACTGCGTCAGCGAGTCGCCGGTGTTCTTCACCTGCTGGGCGACCTTGTCGCCCTGGTTGACCGCGAACACCGCCACCGAGCCCAGCACCAGCAGCGCGAAGGCCAGCAGCGTGAACAGGATGCGCTGGTGGGTGGCGATGGTGCGCCGCCCCAGCAGCGGGACGCTGACCCGCTCGGCCTCGGCGGCCTGCTCGGCGGCGTCGAGCGACTCGGGGGCATCGACGCTGTCGGCGTCGATCTCGGACAGCACTTCGCCGGCCTCGATGGTGGTGCCGGCCAGCGGGTCGGCGCCGGCCTGTTCGACCGCAGCGTCAGCGCCGGCGCCGTCCTCCTGACCGGTGGATTTCTTCTTCGCGAAGATGTTCTTCAGTTGGTCGACGACGGACATGGTTGCAAAGCCTTCCGGAGGCGCTTCAAGCGCTGATGCTGAGGAACTGGGGTTGCTGGGACAGCGCCTGCAGGTTGATCTCCTGCCAATGGGCGCCGGCTGCATCGGTGTAGCCGCTGCCGAACCAGGGCGGCGAGCCTTCGGCGGGCTCGCTGGACGACGCGAAGGCCTCCAGGTTGCGCAGGCCGGCCAGGCGGTCGATCAGCAGCGCGCAGTTGACTTCCAGCGCGGCGTTCAGGGCCACCAGGCGCGACTCGGCGTGGCCGGCCTCGGTGCGCGGTGCGGGCGGGCGGCCGCTGGCAAAGCCCGCCAGGTCGACCACGCCGTACAGGCCGCCACGCAGGTTGGCCACGCCCAGGAACCAGGGCTGCGTGTAGGGCACCGGCTGCGGATGGGCGAAGGGGAAGATCTCGCCGGACTGCGCCAGCGGGAACAGGTAGCGGGCCCCGGCCGCCTCGACCGCCAGCCATGAAGCCTGCACGCCCTCGGCGCGCGCCGCCTGCAGCCGGTGGGCCAGGCGGGTCTGGAGCTCGCGCAGCGCTTCGCGGTTGGCCATGGACGGCGTCGGGGCGGGCTCAGCCCAGCGCCTTGATCTTGGCCATCAGCTCGCCGGCGTCGACCGGCTTGGTGATGTAGTCGCGCGCGCCCTGGCGCATGCCCCAGACGCGGTCGGTCTCCTGGTTCTTGCTGGTGCACATGATGATGGGCACGTCGGCGTAGAGCGGGTCGCGGGTGATCGCGCGGGTGAGCTGGAAGCCGTTCTGGCCCGGCATCACCACGTCCATCAGGATCAGGTCGGGCTTTTCCTCGGCCAGCCGGCGGAAGGCGTCCTCGGCGTTCTCGGCCGTCTTGACCGAGAAGCCGTTCTTCTGCAGCAGGTCGGTCATGAACATCAGCTCGGTCTTGGAATCGTCCACCACGAGCACTTTGCGGATCGGCATCGCGTACTCCTCTTTTCCTCTGGGTCTTACTGCGCCTGCTGCGATGCGGCGCCGAACTGCTGCACGGTCTGCAGCAACTGGTCTTTGGTGAAGGGCTTGGTCAGGTAGTCCTGCGAGCCGACCATGCGCCCGCGCGCCTTGTCGAACACACCGTCCTTGGAGGACAGCATGACCACCGGCACCGAGGCGAACTTCGCGTTGCGCTTGATGATGGCGCAGGTCTGGTAGCCATCCAGGCGCGGCATCAGGATGTCGCAGAAGATCAGGTGGGGCTGGTAGTCGTTGACCTTGGACAGCGCGTCGAAGCCGTCCTCGGCCAGCATGACCTCGTGACCCCCCTGCTTCAGGAAGATCTCGGCACTGCGCCGGATGGTGTTGCTGTCGTCGATCACCAGCACCTTGAACCCAGTCGTGCTCAATTGACGCCGCTCCTCATTCGTTACTGCTGCGGGGCTGCACCGCCATCCACGGATGTAACCGGGTCGCCCTCTAGACCTGCACCATCTCGAAGTCTTCCTTGCGGGCGCCGCACTCGGGACAGGTCCAGTTCATGGGGATCTGCTCCCAGGGGGTGCCGGGGGGAATTCCGTGGTCCGGTGCGCCGGCGGCTTCGTCGTAGATCCAGCCGCAGATCAGACACATCCAGGTTCTCGCTTCAGTCACAGCTTAAGGGGCCTTCGAATAGAATGCAACGATTGTATCGAGGGCATCTGCGGAGAAACGTCACGGTGCCGATGCCTGGAAGATTCAGGCTCATGACAAACCCCGACCCCACCAGCACCGGCGCCGGCGCGCAGGACGACGACGACACCGGCCCCGCGTGCGTGATGTCGTTCAACGCCAGCGACCCCAGCGGCGCCGGCGGACTGGCAGCCGACGTCACGGCCATCGCCTCGGTCGGTGCCCACGCGCTGCCGGTCGTCACCGGCGCCTATGCGCGCGACACGGCGGAAATCCACGACCACTTCGCGTTCGACGAGGACGCGGTCGGCGAGCAGGCCCGCGCCATCCTGGAAGACACCCCGGCGCAGGTGTTCAAGGTCGGCTTCCTCGGCAGCCCGGAGACGGTCAGCACCGTCGCCGCCATCGCCGCCGACTACGCCGACGTGCCCGTGATCGCCTACATGCCCAGCCTGGCCTGGTGGGACGAGTCGCAGGCCGACCAGTACCTCGATGCCTTCCGCGAACTGATGCTGCCGCAGGTCACGGTGCTGGTGGGCAGCCACAGCACGCTGTGGCGCTGGCTGCTGCCGGACTGGAGCAGCGACCGCAGCCCCGGCGCGCGCGAAATCGCCAAGGCCGCGTCCGACATGGGCGTGCCCTACACGCTGGTCACCGGCATCCCGCTGCCCGACCAGTTCCTGGACAACGTGCTGGCCACGCCGCAGACGGTGCTGGGCAGCGAGAAGTTCGAGCGCTTCGAGGCCGTTTTCTCCGGCGCCGGCGACACCCTGTCGGCCGCGCTGGCCGCGCTGGTGGCCAGCGGCACCGACCTGGCCGCGGCCACCACCGAGGCGCTGTCGTACCTGGACCGCTGCCTCGACGCCGGCTTCCGGCCCGGCATGGGCAACGTGGTGCCCGACCGCCTGTTCTGGGCCCAGCCCGAAGCCGATCCCGGCGAGCTCACCACGGAAGAAGCCCAGGCCCTGCAGGTCCTGGACATGCCCGCCCATGACACCAAACACTGACCGCAACCAGCAACTGTTCGAGCGCGCCCGCCGCATCATCCCGGGAGGCGTCAATTCGCCGGTGCGCGCCTTCCGCGCCGTCGGCGGCACGCCCCGCTTCGTGCAGCGCGCGCAGGGGCCGTTCTTCTGGGACGCCGACGGCCGCCGCTACATCGACTACATCGGCTCCTGGGGGCCGATGATCCTGGGCCACGGCCACCCGGCGGTGGTCGAAGCGGTGCAACGCGCGGTGCAGGACGGCTTCTCGTTCGGCGCCCCCACCGAGCGCGAGATCGAGCTGGCAGAAGCCATCGCGGCCGTGATGCCGGGGCTGGAGATGGTGCGGCTGGTCAGCTCCGGCACCGAGGCCGCCATGAGCGCGATCCGGCTGGCCCGCGGCGCCACCGGCCGCAGCAAGCTGGTCAAGTTCGAGGGCTGCTACCACGGGCATGCCGACTCGCTGCTGGTCAAGGCCGGCTCGGGGCTGGCCACCTTCGGCAACCCCACCAGCGCCGGCGTGCCACCGGAGGTGGTGCAGCACACGCTGGTGCTCGAATACAACAACCTCGCACAACTGGAGGAGGCCTTCGCGCTGCACGGCCGCGACATCGCCTGCCTGATGATCGAGCCGATCGCCGGCAACATGAATTTCGTGCGCGCCGGCGTCGACTTCATGCGGCGCTGCCGCGAGCTGTGCACGCAGCATGGCGCGCTGCTGGTGTTCGACGAGGTGATGACGGGCTTCCGGGTCGGCCTGGGCGGCGCGCAGGCGCACTACGCGCAGCAGATCGCTGGCTTCCGGCCCGACCTGACCGTGCTGGGCAAGGTGATCGGCGGCGGCATGCCGCTGGCGGCCTTCGGCGGCCCGCGCGCGGTCATGGAACAACTGGCGCCGCTGGGGCCGGTGTACCAGGCCGGCACCCTGTCGGGCAACCCTGTGGCCACCGCCTGCGGGCTGGCTACGCTGCGCGAGGTGGGCAAGCCGGGGTTCTACGAGGCGCTGGCCGCGAAGACCCGCGGCCTGATGGAGCAGCTGGCAGGCGCAGCGCAGCAGGCCGGTGTGCCCTTCTGCGCCGACAGCGAAGGCGGCATGTTCGGTTTCTTCCTGCTGGCGCAGTTGCCGCGCAACTACGGTGAAGTGATGAAGACCGAGGGGGCGCGCTTCAACAAGCTGTTCCATGGCCTGCTGGACCGCGGCGTCTACATCGCGCCGGCGCTGTACGAGGCGGGCTTCGTCAGTGCGGCGCACGGTGAGCAGGAGATCGCCGAGACGGTGGCCGTGGCGCGCGAGGTGTTCGCCGCACTCTGATTCGTCATTCCCGCGAAAGCGGAGGATGACAGCGAGCGGTGGGCCGGCTCAGTGCCGGAAGTGGCGAACGCCGGTGAACACCATCGCCACCCCGCGCTCGTTCGCTGCCGCGATCACCTCTTCATCGCGCAGGCTGCCGCCCGGCTGGATCACGCAACCGGCACCGGCGTCCACCACCACGTCGAGCCCGTCGCGG
>JAKFEA010000359.1:0-8926 GCA_036675905.1 Acidovorax sp.
GCAGCCAGCGCTGCACGCCCAGCCGCTCCACCGCCGTGGCGAAGGACTCGTTGAACACCGTGTCGTCGCGCGCGTACACCACCTGGTGGGCCAGCTCGTGGAAGATCAGCCGCGCCAGCTCGCCTTCGGGATAGTGGATGAAGGTGTTCAGCAGCGGATCGCCGCCGGCCCAGTTCATCCAGCCCAGCGTGGAATAGGCGGGCACCGGGTAGGTGCTGGCCTCGTAGCCTTCGGCGCGCATCTGCGCCGCCTCGGCCTTGGCATCGGCCTCGTCGAAGTAGCCGCGGTAGCCCACGCAACCGGTGATGGGGAAGCACCAGGTCTTGAGCTTGAGCGAGAACTCGGGCGCGGCCACCACGTTCCAGATCACCGCGCTGCGCTGCAGGTCGGCGTAGCGCCGGTAGCTGGGGTTGTCGGGCAGGTGCAGTTCGCTGGAGGCGTAGGCGCGGATGCGCTGGCTCAGCTGCAGCCGCTCCTTCAGGCGCTGCGAAGCCTGCTCGTCACCCAGCCAGTCCCGCACCGGGCGCGAGGCATTCATCACGCGCAGGTGCCCGGTGGCCGACTGCCAGTAGTAGCCCAGGTTGGCGCAGCCCGACAGGCAGAGCAGCGAAGCCGCCACTGCCACCGCCCCCAGCGCCGAAGCCACCAGCCACCTGCCCTTCACGCCGCTTGCACGTCCACCAGGCAGTCGTAGAACACCGGGCCGCCGCCCAGGTCCGTCAGCCGCTGGCTGGTGAGCTGGTTGACGTTGGTGCCGGCCAGCCCGAGCTTGCGCCACCACAAGCCCAGGCCGTTGACCACCCCGGGGCGCGCGCGCTCGCACACCTGCGCCTTGCAGCGGTACTCGCCGCGGTCGTTGAACACGCGCACCACGGCGCCGTCTTCGATGCCGCGCGGCTGCGCGTCCTGCGGATGAATCTCCAGCAGCGGCTCGCGTTCGATGGCGCGCAGCGAGTCGACGTTGACGAAGCTGGAGTTCATGAAGTTGCGCGCCGGCGGCGAGATCATGGCCAGCGGATAAAGCGGCGAGGAGCCGAAGGCCTCGTGGTTGGGCACGTGGTCGGGCAGGCCGTCCAGGCCCTGCCGGGCCAGCGCCGCGCTGAAGAACTCGCAGCGGCCCGACGCGGTCGGGAAGTTGCCTTCGGCGAAGGGCGCGTCGGGAACCGGCAGTGTCGCGAAGCCGTTTCGCAGCAGTTCGTCGAAGTCGATGCGGCCGGCGCAGGCCTGCCGGCAGATCGCCTCGTCGCTGTCGGCGAAGCAGGGGTCCGTGAAACCCATGCGCGCAGCCAGCTCGCGGAAGATCTGCGAGTTGGGCCGGGCCTCGCCCACCGGCGCGATCGCCGGCCGATTGAGCAGCACGTCGGTGTGGCCGTAGGTCGTGTGCAGGTCCCAGTGTTCCAGCTGGGTGGTGGCCGGCAGCACGTAGTCGGCGTAGTCGACGGTGTCGGTGCGGAAATGCTCCAGCACCACGGTGAACAGGTCTTCGCGCGCGAAGCCGCGCACCACCTGTCCCGACTCCGGCGCCACCGCGACCGGGTTGCTGTTGTAGACGATCACCGCTTCCACCCGCGGGCCGAACGCCGGCGACGAGGGCCGCTGCAGGTCGTCGCCGATCGTGACCATGTTGATGGTGCGGGGCTTGCGGCCGGCCAGCAGGTCGGGCCGCTGCACCGCCGCGCTGTCCAGGGTGGCCCAGGCGGAGTTGGACAGCAGCACGCCGCCGGCGCGCTCGCGCCAGGCGCCCACCAGCGCCGGCAGGCAGGCCACTGCACGCGCTGCGTTGCCGCCGCCGCGCACGCGCTGCATGCCGTAGTTCAGGCGGATGGCGGCCGGGCGGGTGGTGCCGTAGTCGCGCGCCAGCTCGCGGATGCGCTGCGGGTCGATGCCGCACACGGCGGCGGCGCGCTCGGGCGTCCAGCGCAGCGCGCGCTCGCGCAGCGCTTCCCAGCCCAAGGTGTGCTGCGCGATGTAGTCGTGGTCCAGCCAGTCGTTGCGGACCAGCTCGTGCATCAGCGCCAGCGCCAGTGCGGCATCGGTGCCCGGCAGGATCTGCAGGTGCTCGTGGCACTTCTCGGCGGTCTCGGTGCGGCGCGGATCGATGCACACCAGCCTGGCGCCGCGCCGCTTGGCCTCCTGCGCCAGCCGCCAGAAGTGCAGGTTGCTGGTGATGGAGTTGCTGCCCCAGATCAGGATCAGCTTGGCCTCGGCGAAGAACTCCACCTTCATGCCGACCTTGGCGCCCAGCGTGTGCACCATCCCGGCGGCGCCGGCCACCGCGCAGATGGTCCGATCGAGCAGCGAGGCCCCCAGGCGGTTGAAGAAGCGCGCCGCCATGCCTTCGCCCTGCACCACCCCCATGGTGCCGCAGAAGCTGTAAGGCAGGATGGCCTGCGGGTCCCGCGCGGCGATCTGCGACAGGCGCGACGCGATGTCCTGCAGCGCCTCATCCCAGCTCACGGGCTCGAACTGGCCCGAACCCTTGGGCCCGACCCGCCGCAGCGGTCGCAGCACGCGGTCGGGGTGGTAGGTGCGCTCGGCGTAGCGCGACACCTTGGCGCACAGCACGCCGTCGGTCGGGCGGTGGGCCGGGTTGCCCTGCACCTTGGTCGCGATGCCGTCGACGACGGTGGTCACCAGCGAGCAGGTGTCGGGGCAGTCGTGCGGGCATGCGCCACGCACCTGTTGCTGCGCGTTCACGCTAGGGGGATTGCCGATGCCGGCGCTCACGATGTTCACTAAAGTCCGCCCCTCGACTTACATCCGCTTACCGCAACCAGGAGATTCGAGACATGAAGACGACCCGGAACTGGGCCCGACTCGCGATGGTAGCGGTCCTCGCCCTCGCGGGTGCGGCGGCCGGCGCCGAAGAGGGCATCACCAAGACCAGCATCGTTCTCGGCCAGTCCGTTGCACTCACCGGGCCGGGCTCGGCCCTGGCCGAGCCCTTCCACCGGGGCGCCAAGCTGTACTTCGACCGCGTCAACGCGGCCGGCGGCGTCAACGGCCGCAAGATCGAACTGGTCACGCTGGACGACCGCGGCAAGCCGGCCAACACGGTCGAGAACACGAAGAAGCTGCTGGCCCAAGGGGTGCTTTCGCTGTTCGGCTACTACGGCTCGCCGCAGGTCACGGCGGCCTACCCGCTGGTCAAGGACAGCGACGTGCTGCTGTTTGCGCCCATGGCCGCGGCCGACGAGCTGCGCGGCGCCGTCTACCCCAACGTCTATTCGATCCGGCCCGGGTACTCGGTGGAGGCCGCGGCCATCACCCGGCATGCCGAGACCCTGGGCGCGCGCAAGCTGGCCATCCTGCACGGCAACGACAGCGAATCGATGGCGGCGCTGGAATCGGCCGAGCGCACCATGTCCGGCATGGGCGCCAACCTGGTGGCCAAGAACGTGGTGCATGCCGGCAGCGTGGCCAACAGCGTCGACAAGACACTGGAGAAGAAGCCCGAATCGGTGCTGATCGTCGATGACGCCGGCGGCGCCGCCAGCGCCGTGCGTGACCTGCGCGCCAAGGGCTTCCGCGGGCCGATCTACGGTTTTTCCAATACCGGCGAAAGCCTGCTGGCCGAGGAGCTGGGGCCGGCCGGCGCCGGCGTGGTGGTGGTGCGCGTGGTGCCCAAGAGCGACAGCGCCAAGGTCGCCGTGGTGCGCGAGCTGATGGTCGACGCGCAGGCCGCCAAGGCCGGCAAGCCCAACGTCTACATGCTGGAGGGCTACCTGGCCGCCCGCGCCTACACCGAGGCCCTGCGCCGCGCCAAGGATCCCTCGCGCGCCCGCATCAGGAAGGCCGTCGAGGGCCTGGAAGACGTCGATGTCGGCGGCTTCCGCGTGCACTTCGGCAGCGACCGGGTCGGCTCGAGGATGGTGGAGCTGAGCCTGATCGATTCGCAGGGGCGGGTTCGGGAGTAGGCTCTCTTGTTCCCTCCCCCTCTGGGGGAGGGAGAAATACCTCAGCCCACTTCCTTCACCGCCGCCAGCCCGCGCATGAACCCCTCGCACCGGGCCAGCTGCTCCAGGCTCACGAACTCGTCGGGCTGGTGCGCCTGGGTGATGGACCCGGGCCCGCACACCACCGACGGAATGCCGGCGTTCTTGAACAGCCCCGCCTCGGTGCCGAAAGCCACCAGAGTCGTGCCCGCCTCGCCCGCCAGCCGCTGCGCCAGGCGCGTCACCGGGTCTTCCGGCCGGCCCTGGAAGCTGGGAATCTCGCAGATCGTTTCGAACCGGAACCCCGCGTCCGGCGCCACCTGCTTCATCGAAGGCTCCAGCGAGCGCGCGTAGTCCACCACCTGCCGCTGCATGGCCTGGGCGTCGGCCGTGGGCAGGTCGCGGAATTCGTAGCGGAACTCGGCGTCGCGCGGCACCACGTTGTCGGCGATGCCGCCGTGGAACTGGCCGACGCTGGCGGTGGAGAACGGCACGTCGAAGCCCTCGTAGCGCGGCTCCTCGCGCTCGAAGCCCTCGGCCATGTCGCGCACCTTGCCAACCACCCGCGCCGCCATCTCGATGGCATTGACCGACTGGGGCGTCAGCGACGAATGCGCCTCCTTGCCGCGCACGCAGCAACGGAACCGGTACACGCCCTTGTGCGCGATCGCCGGCACCATGGAAGTGGGCTCGCCCACGATGCAGGCCAGCGGCCGGACGCCGGCCTCGCGCAGGTCGGCGATCAGCTCGCGCACGCCGAAGCAGCCGATCTCCTCCTCGTAGCTGAAGGCGAAGTGGGTGGCGAACGGCGCGTCGCTGGCCAGGAACCGGGGCGCATGCGCCAGTGCCAGCGCGATGAAGCTCTTCATGTCGGCCGAGCCGCGGCCGTAGAGCTTGCCGCCCTGCACCACGGCCGACAGCGGATCGACCGACCAGTCCTGCCCGTCCCAGGGCACGGTGTCGGTGTGGCCGGACAGGATCACCCCGGCCGGCTTGCCCTCGCCCAGCGTGGCGAACAGGTTGGCCTTGGTCTTGTCGGCGTTGAAGGTCAGGCGCGAGGCCACCCCCAGCTTGCCCAGCTCATCGCGGATGAAATGGATGAGCTCGAGGTTGCTGCGATCGCTGACGGTGTTCATGCGCACCAGGGACTGGGCCAGTTCCAGGGCGCGCGGCGAGAGCGTGGGGGCGGCGGCGGGCATGGCCGGATTGTCGCGGATAGGTCTGCACCGCCCTGCCTCACGGGCTAGACTGCCCGGCTCGAACACCAGAAGTTCCGACCATGAACGTCCTCGACTCCCTCGTCACCCAGGCGGCATCCATCGCCGCCATCCGGCGTGACCTGCACGCCCATCCCGAACTGTGCTTCCAGGAAGTGCGCACCGCCGACGTGGTGGCGGCCAAGCTCACCGAGTGGGGCATCCCCATCCACCGCGGCATGGGCACCACCGGCGTGGTGGGCATCGTCAAGGGCGGCAGCAGCCCGCGCGCGATCGGCCTGCGCGCCGACATGGACGCCCTGCCCATGCAGGAGTTCAACACCTTCGCCCATGCCAGCAAGAATGCGGGCCGGATGCACGCCTGCGGCCACGATGGCCACACCGCCATGCTGCTGGCGGCGGCGCAGCACTTCGCGAAGAACCGCAACTTCGACGGCACCGTCTACCTGATCTTCCAGCCGGCCGAGGAAGGCGGCGGCGGCGCGCGCGAGATGATCAAGGACGGCCTGTTCGAGCGGTTCCCCATGGACGCCGTGTTCGGCATGCACAACTGGCCGGGCATGCCGGTGGGCAAGTTTGCCGTCAGCCCGGGGCCGGTGATGGCCTCGTCCAACGAATTCAGGATCACCATCCGCGGCAAGGGCAGCCACGCCGCGCTGCCGCACAACGGCATCGACCCGGTGCCCGTCGCCTGCCAGATGGTGCAGGCCTTCCAGACCATCATCAGCCGCAACAAGAAGCCGGTGGACGCGGGCGTGATCTCGGTCACCATGATCCACGCCGGCGAAGCCACCAACGTGGTGCCCGACAGCTGCGAGCTGCAGGGCACGGTGCGCACCTTCACGCCGGAGGTGCTGGACCTGATCGAGAGCCGCATGAAGCAGGTGGCCGAGCACGTCTGCGCGGCGCATGACGCGCAATGCGAGTTCGAGTTCGTGCGCAACTACCCGCCCACCGTCAACGCCGCAGCCGAGGCCGGGTTCTGCCGCGAGGTGATGGCCTCCATCGTCGGCGAATCCAACGTGATGGTGCAGGAACCCACCATGGGCGCGGAGGACTTCGCCTTCATGCTGCAGGCCAAGCCCGGGGCCTACTGCTTCATCGCCAACGGCGACGGCGCGCACCGCGAGATGGGCCACGGCGGCGGCCCCTGCATGCTGCACAACCCCAGCTACGACTTCAACGACGAGCTGATCCCGCTGGGCGCCACCTACTGGGTGCGGCTGACCGAGTCCTGGTTCGCGAAGGAGCGCGCATGAACCTGCAGGACTGCTTCTCCGCCAGCTACGCGCAGGCGCGCCAGCGTTTCCTGGATGCCGCGGCCGATGCCGGGCTGCAGGTCGAGTCCCGGCTTCATCCCGAGCAGGGTCGAGACGGCGAGGAACTGGCGATGGACGTGGTGCTCGACGGCCCGGTGGATGCGACGGCGCTGCTGGTGCTGTCCAGCGCCTGCCACGGCGTCGAGGGCTATTGCGGCAGCGGCGTGCAGGTCGCCGCGCTGAAGGACAAGCCCTGGCGCGAGCAGGCCCGCGACAAGGGGGTGGCGGTGCTGTACGTGCACGCGCTCAACCCCTATGGCTTCTCGCACATCCGGCGCACCACGCACGAGAACGTCGACCTGAACCGCAACTTCCACGATTTCACGAAACCGCTGCCGAAGAACCCGGGCTATGCCGAGTTGCACCGGTTGATGTTTCCGGACCAGTGGCCGCCTTCGCCGGAGAACGAAGCGGCGCTGCAGCGGTGGGTAGAGAAGAACGGCGCGGCCGCCTACCAGGCCGCCATCAGCAGCGGCCAGCACGAGTTCCCGGACGGCATGTACTACGGCGGGATGGGGCCGACCTGGAGCAACCGCACCCTGCGCGAGGTGCTGCAAGCGCAGGGGCGCACCGCCCGGCGCATAGCCTGGATCGACTTCCACACCGGCCTGGGGCCCAGCGGACTGGGCGAGCGCATCTATGCCGGCCCGGATGACGCGGCCGAAGTGGCGCGAGCGCGCAGCTGGTGGGACGGCGCCGGCCGCACGCCGGTCACCTCGATCTACGACGGATCGTCCACCTCGTCCAGGCTGACGGGGATGATGTGGTCCTGCGTCGCCGACGAATGCCCGGACGCCGAGTACACCGGCATTGCCATGGAGTACGGCACCCAGCCGCTGCTGCAGGTGCTGCAGGCCGTGCGCGCCGAGCACTGGCTGGCCCAGCACCCCGAGGCCTCTGCGGAGCTGGCCGCTTCGATCAAGCGGCAGATGCTGGAGGCCTTCTACACCGACACCCCCGAGTGGAAGCAGCGCATCTGGGAACAGGCGCGCGAGGCGATGGGGCAGGCGGTGGAGGGACTCGCGAGCTGAGGCTCAGGCGAATCCTGCAAACACCTCGTCCAGCCGTTCCCGCCAGCGCCGCTTCTGCTCCGCCCCCACGAAGCTGGCCTCGAAGCTGTTGTTGGCCAGCTGCCAGGCCTGCTGCGCCGACAGGCCGGTGGCCGAGAAGGTCTGCAGGAAGTTGTCGTTCAGGTAGCCGCCGAAATAGGCGGGGTCGTCCGAGTTGACGGTGACCGCCAGCCCCGCCTCCAGCAGCTGCCTGATGTTGTGGTCCGCAAGCCGCGGGAACACGCACAGCTTCAGGTTGGACAGCGGGCACACCGTCAGCGGCACGCGCTCCTGCGCCAGTCGGCGCATCAGCTGCGGGTCCTTGCTCGATTGCACGCCATGGTCGATGCGCTCGACCTTGAGCACGTCCAGCGCGGTCCAGATGAACTCCGGCGGGCCTTCCTCGCCGGCGTGCGCGACCCGGTGCAGCCCGAGCTCGCCGCAGCGCGCGAACACCCGCGCGAACTTCTCGGGCGGATGCCCCACTTCGCTGGAGTCCAGCCCCACGCCGATGAACTTGTCGCGCAGCGGCAGCGCCTGCTCCAGCGTCTGGAATGCCTCCTCCTCGCTCAGGTGCCGCAGGAAGCACAGGATCAAGGACGCACTCACGCCCAGTTGCTCGCGGGCCTGCTCGCAGGCGCGGTGCAACCCGTTGATCACCGTTTCCATCGCGATGCCGCGCGCCGTGTGCGTCTGCGGGTCGAAGAAGATCTCGGCGTGCACCACGTTGTCGGCGCGTGCCTTCTCCAGGTAGGCCCAGGCCATGTCGAAGAAGTCCTGCTCCGTGATCAACACGCTGGCGCCGGCGTAGTAGATGTCCAGGAAGCTTTGCAGGTTGCTGAAGGCGTAGGCGCGCCGCAGCTCCTCCACGCTCGCATAGGGGATCGCGATGCCGTTGCGCTGCGCCATCCGGAAGATCAGTTCGGGCTCCAGCGAGCCCTCGATGTGGATGTGCAGTTCGGCCTTGGGCATGTGTCGCAGCAGCTCGGGCAGGCGCTCGGCGGGCAGATCGGGAATTGCGGCCATCGAAGGGCTCCATTCGGTCATGTCCCGAACTCTACCTGCGGTGTCCCGCGTGTATCGATGCCAGCTCCATGGCCGGGTGAAAGAAAAAAGGGCCAAGGGGTCGCCCCCTGGCCCTCTGCTTGCCTGCACCGTTGGCCGCGCCACGCGCGGCCGACGAGGCTCACTTCTTCTCGCCGCCCGGCACCTTGCCTTCGACGCCCTGCACGTAGAAGTTGATGCCGCCCAGGAACTTGTCGTCGGCGACGGCATCCTTGGCGAGCACTTCCTTGCCGGCGTTGTCCTTGATCGGGCCCTTCCAGATCACGAAGCTGCCGTCCTTCAGGCCGGCCTTGACCTCGTCGATCCGCTTCTTGGTTTCTTCCGGCACGTCGGCGGCGATG
>JAKFEA010000360.1:0-9974 GCA_036675905.1 Acidovorax sp.
CTTGGAGTCGAACTTGGCCTTGTCGCTGATCGAGCGGCGGGCGCTCTTGAGGAACAGGTCCGTGCCTTCGCGGCGGGAGAGTTTGGCCTTGGGGCCGAGATAACGTGCCACTTGTCTTTCCTTGGTTCATCTGCCGCGGCCATCTACCGCGGGAGCCGTCAGCGCGTGACCGACGGCGGTGGGCTTAAGAACAGAAGGACACGGCGTGCCGAAGGCATGCCGTGTTCTCCCCTTAGATCCTTCGACGCTTCTGGGGGCGGCAGCCGTTGTGCGGCACCGGCGTCACGTCGGAGATCGAGGTGATGCGGATGCCCAGCGCGCCCAGCGCGCGCACGGACGACTCGCGGCCCGGGCCGGGGCCCTTGATCTCGACATCCAGGTTCTTGATCCCCTGCTCGATCGCGGCGCGGCCGGCCGCCTCGGAGGCGACCTGGGCGGCGAACGGCGTGGACTTGCGCGAACCCTTGAACCCCTGGCCGCCGGACGAGGCCCAGGAGAGCGCGTTGCCCTGGCGGTCGGTGATCGTGATGATGGTGTTGTTGAAGGACGCGTGCACGTGCGCGATGCCGTCCGACACGTTCTTGCGGACCTTCTTGCGCACTCGCTGCGCGGCGTTGCTGGCGGGAGCCTTTGCCATGTCTTAACTCTCTTCCTTGATGTGAGGGGTCCGAGCAACGCGCTACGCGCTCTTGGTCCGATCCCTTGGCACTTATTTCTTCAGGGCCTGGGCGGCCTTGCGCGGGCCCTTGCGGGTGCGTGCGTTGGTGCGGGTGCGCTGGCCGCGCAGCGGCAGGCCGCGGCGGTGGCGGAAGCCCCGGTAGCAGCCGATGTCCATCAGCCGCTTGATGTTCATCGTGGTCTCGCGGCGCAGGTCGCCTTCGATCGTGAACTGGCCGATGGCTTCGCGGACCCTCTCGAGCTCGGCGTCGGACAGGTCCTTGACCTTCTTCGAGTAGGCGATGCCGCAGGCCTCGCAGATCTGGCGAGCGCGGGTGCGGCCGATGCCGAAGATGGCGGTCAGGCCGATTTCGGCGTGCTGGTGCGGCGGAATGTTGATGCCGGCGATACGTGCCATGTTCTCTCTACCTCTGTATGCCCGTGGCTCAGCCTTGGCGCTGCTTGTGGCGCGGATCGGTGCAGATCACGCGGACGACGCCCTTGCGGCGGATGATCTTGCAGTTGCGGCAGATCTTCTTGATGGAAGCCGAAACTCTCATGTGTCTTTCTCCTAGATTCCTACGCGCCCTGGGCGCTCATTTCGCCCTGAAGACGATCCGTGCCCGCGACAAGTCGTAGGGCGTCAATTCAACCGTGACCTTGTCACCCGGCAGGATGCGGATGTAGTGCATGCGCATCTTTCCCGAGATGTGGCCCAGAACGAGGTGACCGTTGTCCAGCTTCACCCGGAAGGTGGCGTTCGGAAGGTTTTCCACCACCTCCCCCTGCATCTGGATCACATCGTCCTTGGACATCCTTTCAGCCGCCGAGTGACGTCTTGAAATTCGCTTTCTTCAACAGCGACTCGTACTGCTGGCTCATCAGGTAGTTCTGCACCTGGGCCATGAAGTCCATCGTGACCACCACGATGATCAGCAGCGAGGTTCCGCCGAAATAGAACGGAACGTTGTATTTCAGGATCAGGAACTCGGGCAGCAGGCAGACGATGGTGATGTACACCGCGCCGGCCAGCGTCAGCCGCAGCAGGATCTTGTCGATGTAGCGGGCCGTCTGGTCGCCCGGCCGGATGCCGGGAACGAAGGCGCCGCTCTTCTTCAGGTTGTCGGCGGTCTCGCGGCTGTTGAACACCAGCGCCGTGTAGAAGAAGCAGAAGAAGATGATCGCGCCCGCATACAGCATCACGTAGATCGGCTGGCCCGGCGACAGGGTGGCCGCCACGTCGCGCAGCCAGCGCATGGAGTCGCCGGTGGAGAACCAGCCCACCACCGTGGCCGGCAGCAGGATGATCGACGAGGCGAAGATCGGCGGGATCACGCCCGACATGTTCAGCTTCAAGGGCAGGTGCGACGACTGGCCGCCGTAGACCTTGTTGCCGACCTGCCGGCGCGCGTAGTTCACCAGGATCTTGCGCTGCCCGCGCTCGATGAACACCACGATGTAGGTGACCACCACCACCAGCGCGACGATCAGGATCGCGATCAGGATGCTCATGGCCCCGGTGCGCACCAGCTCCAGCAGGCCGCCGATGGCACTGGGCAGGCCGGCCGCGATGCTGGCGAAGATCAGGATCGAGATGCCGTTGCCCAGCCCGCGCTCGGTGATCTGCTCGCCCAGCCACATCAGGAACATCGAACCGGCCGTCAGGCTGACCACCGCGGTCATGCGGAAGCCGAAGCCCGGATCGATCACCAGGCCCGGAGAGCCCTCCAGCGCGACGGCGATGCCCAGCGACTGGAACAGGCACAGGCCGAGCGTGCCGTAGCGCGTGTACTGCGTGATCTTGCGGCGGCCCGCCTCGCCTTCCTTCTTCAGCTGCTCGAACTGCGGCATCACGTAGGTGAACAGCTGCATGATGATCGAGGCCGAGATGTACGGCATGATGCCCAGCGCGAACACCGTGAACCGGGACAGCGCGCCACCCGAGAACATGTTGAACAGGCTCAGGATGCCGCCCTGCTGGCCCTTGAACAGGGCCTGCAGCTGGCCCGGGTCGATCCCGGGCACCGGGATGTACGACCCGACGCGATAGACCACCAGCGCGAGCAGCAGGAAAACCAGCCGGCGACGCAGGTCGCCGAACTTGCCGGTCTTCGCCAGTTGGGCTGCGTTAGTGGCCACGCACCGATTCCTTCTTCGTCATTCGGCCGCGGCCACGCTGCCGCCGGCCGCCTCGATGGCAGCCTTGGCGCCGACGGTGGCGGCGACGCCGGTCAGCTTGACCGCGCGCTTGATCTCGCCGGACTTGATGACCTTGACGTTCCTGATCAGCTCGCCGACCAGGCCGGCCTGCTTGAGGGCCAGCAGGTCGACTTCGGCCGCGCCCAGGCGCTCCAGTGCCGCCAGCGACACCTCGGCGTTGAACTTGCGCGTCTGCGACTTGAAGCCGCGCTTGGGCAGCCGGCGCTGCAGCGGCATCTGGCCGCCTTCGAAGCCGACCTTGTGGTAGCCGCCGGCACGGGACTTCTGCCCCTTGTGGCCGCGGCCCGCGGTCTTGCCCAGGCCGGAGCCGATGCCACGGCCGACGCGGCGGCGCGGCTTGCGCGCGCCGTCGGCGGACTTGATGGAGTTGAGTTCCATGTTCAGAGCACCTTCACCAGGTAGCTGATCTTGTTGATCATGCCGCGCACGGCGGGCGTGTCCTGCAGCTCGGAGACCGAGTTCAGCTTGCGCAGGCCCAGGCCGCGAACCGTCGCGCGGTGCGATTCCTTGGTGCCGATGGGGCTGCGCACCAGCTGCACCTTGACCGTGTTTTGTTGGGTGGCCATCTCTTTACCTCGCTCAGGCGGCGAACAGGTCCTCGACCGACTTGCCGCGCTTGGCCGCCACTTCCGAAGGCGTGGTGGAGTTCTTCAGCGCGTCGAGGGTGGCGCGGACCATGTTGTAGGGGTTGGTCGAACCGTGGCTCTTGGCCACGATGTCGGTGATGCCCATCACTTCGAAGACGGCGCGCATCGGGCCGCCGGCGATGATGCCGGTGCCCTTGGGGGCCGGCGCCATGATCACGTGGGCGGCGCCGTGGCGGCCGACCACGTTGTGGTGCAGCGTGCCGCTCTTGAGCGACACCTTGGTCATGTTGCGGCGGGCCTCTTCCATCGCCTTCTGCACGGCCGCGGGCACTTCCTTGGACTTGCCCTTGCCCATGCCGACGCGGCCGTCGCCGTCGCCCACCACGGTGAGGGCGGCGAAGCCGAGGATCCGGCCGCCCTTGACCACCTTGGTGACGCGGTTGACCGCGATCATCTTCTCGCGCAGGCCGTCTTCCGGACCGTCACCTTGCGTTCTCGCTTGAATTCTTGCCATGTCTGTGATCCGTGTCCGTTAGAACTGCAGGCCGGCTTCGCGCGCGGCGTCGGCCAGCGCCTTGACGCGGCCGTGGTAGGCGAAGCCCGCGCGATCGAAGGCCACCTGCTCCACCCCGGCGGCCTTGGCGCGCTCGGCGATCAGCTTGCCCACGCGCTCGGCGGCGGCGGTGTTGCCGCCCTTGCCCGACGCGCCCAGTTCCTTGCGCAGGTCGGCCTGGGCGGTGGAAGCGGAGGCCAGCACCTTGCTGCCGTCGCCGGAGATCACGGTGGCGTAGATGTGCAGGTTCGTGCGGTTCACCGTCAGCCGCGCAACGCCCTGGGTGGCGATGCGGATGCGGGTCTGGCGGGCCCGGCGAAGACGCTGTTCTTTCTTGGTCAACATCGTCCGATCCTTATTTCTTCTTGGTTTCCTTGATCACGACCTTTTCGTCCGCATAGCGGATGCCCTTGCCCTTGTAGGGCTCGGGCGGACGAATGGCACGGATCTCGGCGGCCACCTGGCCGACGCGCTGGCGGTCGGCACCCTTGACCACGATCTCGGTCGGGCCGGGCGTCTGCACGGCGATGCCCGCCGGCATGTCCTTGTTGACCGGGTGCGAAAACCCCACCGACAGGTTCAGGCGCGCGCCCTGGGCGGCGGCCTTGAAGCCCACGCCGACCAGGCTGAGCTTCTTCTCGAAGCCCTTGGTCACGCCCACCACCATGTTGTTGACCAGCTGGCGCATGGTGCCGCTCATGGCATTGGCCTCGCGCGACTCGTCGGCCGGCACGAAGGTCAGCTTGCCGCCTTCGTTGTTCACCTTGACCAGCGCATTGGTGGCGAGCGACAGCTGGCCGCCCGCGCCCTTGACGCTGATCTGGTCTTCCTTGATCTGCACGTCCACGCCCTGCGGGACGGCGACCGGCATCTTGGCTACTCGGGACATCTCTTCTCCCCCCTTACGCCACGTAGCACAGCACTTCGCCACCGACCCCGGTGGCGCGCGCCTTGCGGTCGGTCATCACGCCCTGCGGCGTGGTGACGATGGCCACGCCCAGGCCGTTCTGCACCTGCGGAATGGCGTCGCGGCCCTTGTACACGCGCAGGCCGGGACGGCTGACGCGCTCGATGCGCTCGATCACCGGGCGGCCGGCGTAGTACTTCAGCGCGATCTCGAGCTGGCTCTTGTTGCCGTCCTTGGTCACCTCGAAGCCGTCGATGTAGCCCTCGTCCTTGAGGACCTGGGCGATCGCGACCTTGAGGTTGGAGGCGGGCACGCTCACCGACGGCTTGGCCACCATCTGCGCATTGCGGATGCGGGTCAGCAGGTCGGCGATGGGATCACTCATGCTCATGTCTTGTCTCTCCTCGCCGCTTACCAGCTGGCCTTGATCACGCCGGGGATGTCGCCGGTGAAGGCGAGCTCGCGGATCTTGTTGCGGGCCAGGCCGAACTGGCGGAACGTGCCGCGCGGGCGGCCGGTGATCTCGCAGCGGTTGCGCTGGCGCGTGGGGTTCGCGTTGCGCGGCAACTTCTGCAGGGCGAGGCGGGCGGCGGCGCGCTCTTCGTCGCTCTTCTTGGCGTCGCCGGCAATCGCCTTCAGTTCCGCGTGCTTCCTGGCGTACTGGGCGACCAGTTTGTCGCGCTTGAGTTCGCGTTGGATCAAAGCTGTCTTGGCCATGCTGCGCCTTCAGTTCTTGAACGGGAAACGGAAGCCCGCGAGCAGTGCCTTGCACTCCTCGTCGGTCCTTGCCGTGGTCGTGATGCTGATGTTCAGGCCGCGCAGGGCATCGACCTTGTCGTACTCGATCTCGGGGAAGATGATCTGTTCCTTGACCCCGATGTTGTAGTTGCCGCGGCCGTCGAAGGCGCGGCCGGAGATGCCGCGGAAGTCGCGCACGCGCGGCAGGGCGACGGTGACGAAGCGGTCGAGGAACTCGTACATCTTCACGCCGCGCAGGGTCACCATGCAGCCGATCGCCTGGCCTTCGCGGATCTTGAAGCCGGCGATGGCCTTCTTGGCCTTGGTCACGACCGGCTTCTGGCCGGCGATCTTGGTCAGGTCGCCGACGGCGTTGTCCATCACCTTCTTGTCGGCCACCGCCTCGCTCACGCCCATGTTCAGCGTGATCTTGGTCAGGCGCGGCACTTCCATCGGCGACTTGTAGCCGAACTTCTCGGTCAGCTCGGGGGCGACCTTCTCGCGGTAATGCTGTTGCAGTCGTGCCATGGTCATGCCACCTTGATTTCTTCGCCGCTGGACTTGAACACGCGCACGCGCTTGTCGCCCTGGACCTTGATGCCGACCCGGTCGGCCTTGCCGGTGGCGGGGTTGTAGATCGCCACGTTGGACTGGTGGATCGGCATGGCCTTCTCCACGATGCCGCCGGTCGTGCCCTTCATCGGGTTCGGCTTGGTGTGCTTCTTGACCAGGTTGATGCCGTCGACCAGCAGGCGCTCGTCGTCCTTGCGCAGGACGACCTTGCCGCGCTTGCCCTTGTCGCGCCCGGCCAGGACGATGACTTCGTCGCCTTTGCGGATCTTGTTCATTGCGTTCCCCTTACAGGACCTCGGGGGCCAGCGACACGATCTTCATGAACTTCTCGGTGCGCAGCTCGCGCGTCACCGGGCCGAAGATGCGGGTGCCGATCGGCTCCAGCTTGTTGTTGAGCAGCACGGCGGCATTGCCGTCGAACTTGATCAGCGAGCCGTCGCCGCGGCGGATGCCCTTGGCCGTGCGCACCACGACGGCGCTGTAGATCTCGCCCTTCTTGACGCGGCCGCGCGGAGCGGCTTCCTTGACGCTGACTTTGATGATGTCGCCCACGCTGGCGTAGCGACGCTTGGAGCCGCCGAGCACCTTGATGCACAGGACGGACTTCGCGCCCGTGTTGTCGGCGACTTCGAGCCGGGATTCGGTCTGGATCATTTGTATGTTTCCCAACTTGTCCCCGATGCGCCAGCACGCTGGCGCGATCAGGTCAGTCTTGGGCCTGTCGTCCCCGGTTGGCTGGCGCCGCCCGGATCCGCTGTAGGCTGAAAGCTCACCCAAAAATAGGCGAGCCCGCGATTATGCCTTATCCGCAGGCGTTGTCAAACGCCGTGGCCCGGCGGCGGCATTCATGCCGGCTGGCGCTCCGGCAGGTAGCTCGCCGCCAGCTCGCCGAAGGCGCCCTGTCGCGGGTCGACGCCGGTCTCCTCGTGCAGCAGCCGGGCCACCACCGGCGCCAGCCGGGCGGCCAGCGCCGCGTCGAGGAACAGCAGGCGCGAGCGGCGCGCCAGCACGTCTTCCACCGTCCGGGCGTATTCGTGCCGGGCGGCGAAGCGGACCATCGCCTCGGTCAGGCCGCCGCCCAGCTCGGCGCCGGCGCCCGGCAGCGCCTGCACCGCGGCCGCCTCGGAGCCGTACAGGTGCAGCCCCGGGGGCTCGCAGAGCGCCACCGGCGCGCGCCCGCCCAGTTCGCCGCCGACCAGCGTCAAGTTGGTGGTCACTCCGGCCGCACACCGTGGCAGCAGGTCCGCATCGAAGCAGCGCTCGAGCACGTCTTCGGCCATGGCGCGGTAGGTCGTCCACTTCCCGCCCGTCACGGTGACCAGCCCGGACGCGCCGACCAGCACGGTGTGCTCGCGGCTGAGCGCCTTGGTCGGGCCCCCGTCGCCGTCCGGCGGCTTGACCAAGGGACGCAGGCCGACCCAGATGCTGCGCACGTCCTCCAGCCGGGGCGCCTTGGCGAGGTAGCGGCTCGCCTCGCCCAGGATGAACTCCAGCTCCTGCGGGAACGGCCGCGGCTCGCGGGCCAGGTCGTTGCGCGGGGTGTCGGTGGTGCCCAGGATCACCTTGCCCAGCCAGGGCACGCCGAACAGCACCCGGCCGTCGGCCGTCTTGGGCACCATCAGCGCGTGGCTGCCGGGCAGGAAGGAGCGGTCCACCACCACGTGCACGCCCTGGCTGGGCGCCACGATCGGCCGCACCGGCCGCCCGAGCGCATGGGCATCCTGCTCGCGCAGGCGGTCCACCCAGACGCCGGTGGCGTTGATCACGCAGCGGGCGCGCACCTCGAAGTTGCGGCCGGTTTCGCGGTCCTCGCAGCGCAGGCCGCTGGCCCGCCCGCCCTCGTGCAGGACCTGCGTGGCCGCGCAGTAGTTCACCAGCAGGGCGCCGCGCGCGGCCGCCGTCCGCGCCAGCGCCAGCGCCAGCCGTGCATCGTCGAACTGGCCATCCCAGTATTCGACGCCGCCCTTGAGGCCCCAGGCGCGGACGTTGGGCAGCGCCTGCAGCGTGCCGGCACGGCTGAGGAAGCGGGTCGGCGCCAGGCCGGCCTTGCCGGCCAGCGCGTCGTACAGCTTGAGGCCGGCGCCATAGAACGGCGTCTCCCACAACCGATAGGACGGCATGACGAAGGGCAGCGGCTGCGCCAGGTGCGGCGCATTGCGCAGCAGCACGCTGCGCTCGTGCAGCGCCTCGCGCACCAGCGGCACGTTGCCTTGCGCCAGGTAGCGCACGCCGCCGTGCACCAGCTTGGTGGCCCGCGACGAGGTGCCGCCGGCGAAGTCATGCGACTCCAGCAGCACCACCGAAAATCCGCGCGCCGCCGCGTCCAGCGCGACCCCCAGCCCGGTGGCTCCTCCCCCGACGACGGCCAGGTCCCAGGTCGCCGGGCTGGCCAGACGGGCCAGCAGTTGCTCTCTATTCATCGGCCGCGATTGTCTCGCAGCGCGACCGCACCCCCGCTTAGACTTGCCGCCATGGCACTCCAGGACTCGCGCATCGCCTTCATCGGGGGCGGCAACATGGCCACCGCGATCATCGGCGGCCTGCTCCGGCAGGGACTGCCGGCAGCCAACGTGCAGGTCGTCGAGCCCTGGGACGAAGCGCGCGGACGGCTCGCGCGCGACTTGGGCGTGCAGGCCGACGCGGCCGCCGGCCCGTCGCTGGGCCGCGCCCGGCTGGTGGTCTGGGCCGTCAAGCCGCAGGCCTTCCGCGAGGCCGCGCAACCCGTGGCCGCGCACGCTGCCGGCGCCCTGCACCTGAGCGTGGCGGCCGGCATCCGCTCCGACAGCATCGCCCGCTGGCTGGCCAGCGAACGGGTGGTGCGCTGCATGCCCAACACGCCGGCGCTGGTCGGGCGCGGCATGACTGCGTTGTTCGCACGCGCCGCCGTCCCGGTCGCCGACCGCGCACTGGCCGAGCAGGTGCTGGCGCCCACCGGCGCCACCCTGTGGGTCGACGAGGAAGTGCAGTTGGACGCCGTTACGGCGCTATCCGGCTCCGGCCCGGCGTACGTCTTCTATTTCATCGAAGCGATGGCCCGTGCCGGCGAGCAGATGGGCCTTCCGCCGGCCAAGGCCCTGCAACTGGCGATCGGCACTTTCACCGGCGCGGCCGAACTCGCGAGCACGGCCAGCGAACCGCCGCACGTGCTGCGAGAGCGGGTCACCTCCAAGGGCGGCACCACCTACGCGGCGCTCACCTCCATGGAGCAGGCCGGCGTTGCCACGCACTTCATCGAAGCGATGCAGGCGGCCTGCCGGCGCGCGGCCGAACTCGGCGACGAATTCGGCCGCGACTGAAGCCGGCTACTTCAGCGCGTAGCCGGCGGCAATGCCGGCGAACACCGCGAAGCCGACCCAGTGGTTGAGGCGGAAGGCCTTGAAGCAGCCCTCGCGCGTGCGATCCCGGATCAGCTGCCAGTGCCACAGGGCCTGCGCCAGCGCGGCGGCGATGCCCAGGTAGAAAGGCCAGCCGAGCGCGCGCGGAGCCAGCGCCAGCAGCCAGATGGCAAGGAAGGCGCCGTAGCAGGCCATCACCACCGCCACGTCGGCACGCCCCAGCGTGATGGCCGAGGTCTTGATGCCGATCCGCAGGTCGTCGTCGCGGTCCACCATCGCGTACTCGGTGTCGTAGGCCAGCACCCAGAACAGGTTGCCCAGCAGCAGCACCCAGGCCAGCAGCGGCACGCGCGACTGCACCGCCGCGAACGCCATCGGGATGCCGAAGCTGAAGGCCACCCCCA
>JAKFEA010000361.1:0-36187 GCA_036675905.1 Acidovorax sp.
GGCTCCCGGAGGACGTGCTTGCATCGGCGGCTGGCTGCCCCGGCTTGTCGCCGGTGGCACTGCCGGCGGGTGCGATCTGCGCCAGCAGGTGGCCGGCCGGCACCTGCTGGCCAATGCCGGCCAGCACCGCCTGCACGATGCCCGCGACCGGCGCCGCGTGCACGTGTTCCATCTTCATCGCCTCCAGGGACAGCAGGGCCTGGCCCGCCTCGACGGGCTGGCCGGCTTCCACCAGCACCGCCACGACACGCCCGTTCATGGAGGCCCGCACGCGGCCATCGGTGCCGGGCGCGCCGCCGCGCTGCAGCGGCTCGCGCGTGCGGTCGAGCACATGGTGCGGCGCGCCGGCGAAGTGCAGCCAGAGCCGGTCCCTGTCGCGGACGAACTCGACGCGTTCCTGGACACCGTCCACCACGATGCGGGCGCAACCGGCTTCGAGCGACGCCACTTCCAGTTCGTGCAGCTCGTCACCGATCCGGATGCCGAAGCGGCCGGGCGAAACCTGCGTGACCTGCGCCTGCAAGGGCGAGCCGTCGAGGTCGAAACGCAAGCCGATGGCCAGCGCGGGCGCCAGCGAGGGCGAGAGGCGCAGCGGGTCGGCCACCAGCAGCCAGGCGGCCACTGCGCGGGTGCGGCCGCTGTCCGGTGGAGCCAGCAACTGCCGTTCATGCGCGGCAATGAAGGCGGTCGTGGCCTCCCCGGCCGCGAACGCAGGATGCTGCAGGCAGCGCGCGAGGAAGGCCTGGTTGGTGACCACGCCCAGCGCCACCAGCCCGTGCAGTCCGCGCAGCAGCTTGCGACGTGACTCCTCGCGGGTGCTGCCGTGGGCGACCAGCTTGGCGATCATGGAGTCGTACCAGGGCGGCACGGTGCAGCCATCGGCCAGCGCGTGTTCGACGCGAACGCCGGCGGGCGGTTGCCAGCGCAGCAGCGTTCCGCTTTGCGGTAGGAAGCCGCGGGCCGGGTCTTCCGCGCACAGGCGAACTTCGATCGCATGGCCGTCGAAGCGGATGTCCTGCTGCCGCAAGGGGAGCGGCTCGCCCGCGGCCACGCGCAGTTGCCACTCGACCAGGTCCAATCCGGTGAGCGCTTCGGTCACCGGGTGCTCCACCTGCAGTCGGGTGTTCATCTCCATGAACCAGAACTCGCCGCCGGCGTCCAGCAGGAATTCCAGCGTGCCGGCGCCTTCGTAGCCGATCGCCCTGGCTGCGGCGACGGCCGCCGCACCCATGCGCTCGCGCAAGTCCGCATCGACGGCAGGCGAGGGCGACTCCTCGACCAGCTTCTGGTGGCGCCGCTGCACCGAGCAGTCGCGCTCGCCCAGGTGCACCGCGTTGCCGTGCCGGTCGGCGAACACCTGGATCTCGACGTGGCGCGGCGATTCGATGGCGCGCTCCAGCAGCACGGTGGCGTCGCCGAAGGCGTGCTGCGCTTCCGCTTGCGCGCTGCGCAGCAGGCCCTGGAATTCGTCGGCCGAGCGCGCGAGCCGCATGCCGCGTCCACCGCCCCCGGCGGTGGCCTTGATCATCACGGGCCAGCCGATGCGCTCGGCTTCCTGCAACAGGCGCGGTTCGGCCTGGTCGTGGCCGGCGTAGCCGGGAATGCAGGGCACCCCCGCCTCGGCCATCCGCCGCTTGGCCGCAGCCTTGTCGCCCATGGCGCGGATCGCTTCGGGCGAGGGGCCTATGAACACCAGCCCGGCGGCCAGGCAGGCCTGTGCGAAGCCGTCGTTCTCGGCCAGGAAGCCGTAGCCGGGGTGGACGGCGTCGGCGCCGGTCCGGCGTGCGGCCTCGAGCAGCGCCTGCACGTTCAGGTACGACTGCGCGGGCGCCGGCTCGCCTATGCACACCGCCTGGTCGGCGGCCGCCACGTGCGGCGATTGCGCATCGGCTGTCGAATACACGGCGACGGTGCGATAGCCGAGCCGATGCGCGGTGCGGATGACCCGCAGCGCGATCTCGCCGCGGTTGGCGATGAGGATTCGCTGGAAGGGCGTGGCCGTCGGCATGCGTCAGTGCTTGGGGAAGGTGCCCATGAACTTCGACAGGATCTGCAGCATGACTTCGTCGGCGCCCGCGCCTATGGACACCAGCCGCATGTCGCGGAACAGGCGCGAGATCGGCGCCTCGTCGGTGAAGCCCATGCCGCCCCAGAACTGCAGGCAGCCGTCGGCGACCTCGCGCACGACGCGTCCCGCCTTCAGCTTGGCCATGGTCGCCAGGCGCGTGGCGTCCTCGCCGCGCACGAGCATCCCGACTCCCGACCAGGCCAGTGCGTGCAGCGCCTCCACTTCCGTCTGCAGCTCGGCCAGCTTGAAGTGGACCCACTGGTTGTCCAGCACGGGACGGCCGAACACCTGGCGCTCGGCGGTGTAGGCGATCGTTTCGCGGATCGCGCGCCGCGCCCCGCCGCAGGCGTTCAGGGCGCTCCACAGCCGCTCGTGCTGGAACTGCTCCATCTGGTACATGAAGCCCATGCCTTCCTCGCCGATCCGATGGCGCTGCGGGACGCGCACGTCGTCGAAGTGCAGCTGCGCCGTATCCGACGAGTGCATGCCCATCTTGCGGATCTTCCTGGCCACGCTGATGCCGGGCGTGTTCATCGGCACCACGATCAGCGACTTGTTGCGGTGGGCCGCGCCGTCCGACGTGTTGGCCAGCAGGCAGCAGAAGTCGGCCTGCGTGCCATTGGTCGTCCACATCTTGCCGCCGTTGATCACGTAGTCGCCGCCGTCCTTGCGGGCGGTGGTCCTGATCGAGGCGACGTCGGAACCGCTGCCGACCTCGGAAACGCCCAGGCAGCCGACCTCCTCCCCCTTGACTGCCGGCGTGAGGAACTCGGCGCGCAGCTCGGGGCTGCCGTGTCGTGCCAGGGCAGGGGTGCACATGTCGGTCTGCACGCCGATGGCCATGGGCACGCCGCCGCAATGGATCTCGGCCAGCGTTTCCGCCAGCACCGCGGCGTACGACCAGTCGAGCGCCGAGCCGCCGTTCTCTTCCGGCTTGGTCAGGCCCAGCAGGCCCAGCTCGCCCATCTGCCGGAAAACCTGGTGCGCGGGGAAGGTCTCCTCGCGCTCCCATTGGTCGACGTGCGGGTTCACCTGTTCGGTGATCCAGCGCTTGATCGTGTCACGCAGTTGCTCGTGTTCGTGGGTCAGTTGCATGGGGGTCTCCTCGTCTTCACGGCCGGGCCACAGAAAACTGCATGGCCTGCGGCCGGCGCGCTTGCGCCTCACGGCAGATCGCGAACACCTCGGCCAGCACGGCGCGGGTGTCGCGCGGGTCGATCACGCCGTCGTCCAGCAGGCGCGCGCTGGTGGCGAACACGCTCATCTGGCTGTCGAAGCGCTCGACGATGCGGCGCTCCAGCTCGTCCAGCTTCGCCTCGTCCACCGCGCCTTTGCGCCGCATGGCGGCCTCGGTGACGATGCGCATGGTCTGCGCCGCCTGTTCGCCGCCCATCACGGCGGTGCGCGCATTCGGCCAGCTGAAGGCAAAGCGCGGTGCGAAGCCGCGGCCGCACATGCCGTAGTTGCCGGCGCCGTAGGAGGCCCCGCAATGGATCGTCACCTGCGGCACGGTCGCACTGGTCACGGCCTGGATCATCTTGGAGCCGTGCTTGATCATGCCGCCTTCCTCGTAGGCCTTGCCCACCATGTAGCCGGTGGTGTTCTGCAGGTAGAGCAGCGGCGTGCGAGATTGGCAGCAGGCCTGGATGAAGTGCGTGGCCTTGTTGGCGCCGGCGATGTCGATCGGCCCGTTGTTGGTGATCACGCCCACCGGCCAGCCTTCCAGCCGCAGGTGGCCGCAGACGGTGCCGGGGCCATAGTTCTCGCCGAACTCCAGGAACTCCGAGCCGTCGGCGATGCGGGCAATGACCTGGCGCATGTCGACGGGTCGCTTGAGGTCCGCGGGCATGAGCCCCAGCAGGTCCTCGCGGTCGTAGCGTGGCGGTTCGAAGTCGCGAGGGGCGGCGGCCGCGCGATCCCAGTCGATCTGCGCCAGGATGTCGCGGGCGATGCGCAGCGCGTCGCGGTCGTCCTCGGCCAGGTAGTCGCCCAACCCGGAGACGGAGGTGTGCATGGCGGCGCCGCCCAGCTCCTCCTCGGTTGCGATCTCGCCGGTGGCCGCCTTGAGCAGCGGCGGGCCGGCCAGGAAGGCGCGCGAGCGGCCCCGCACCAGCACGATGTAGTCCGACAGGCCGGTCTGGTAGGCCCCGCCCGCCGTGGAGGAGCCGTGCGTCACCGTCACCACCGGCAGCCCGGCAGCCGACAGCCGTGCCAGGTTGCGGAAGGTGCTGCCGCCGCGGATGAAGTCCTCCACCCGGTAGGCCAGCAGGTTGGCGCCGGCCGATTCGACCAGCTGCACGTAGGGCAGGCGGTTTTCCAGCGCGAGTTCCTGGACGCGCAGGATCTTGTCCAGCCCCATGGGCTGCAGCGCGCCGGCGTCGATGCCGGCATCGGACACCAGCACCATGCATCGGATGCCGCTGACGAAGCCGATGCCGGCGATCACCCCGCCCCCGGGCACGCTGCGCGCCAGGTCGGGCGTGTCCAGGCCCAGGCCGGCCAGGGTGGCCACTTCGAGGAAGGGCGCGCCGGGATCCAGCAGCAGCGCCAGCCGGTCGCGCGGCAGGAGCTGGCCTCGCTTCTCGAAGCGCTCACGCGAGGCCGCGGACTTGGCCTGGGTGCGCTGCTCGCAGTCGCGCACCTGCTGCAGCAGGCCCAGCATGTGCTCGCGGTTGGCCGCAAAGGCTGGGCTGGCGGAGGCGAGGGTGGATTCGATCAGGGGCATGGGTCCGTCAAGCTAGCGCCAACCCTTTCAGGAGTCTTGCGCCAACTGGCTGGCGCGCCACTTGGGCAGCAGGAAAGCGGGCTGGTAGCTCTGCTTGGTGCGGCGGAAGTTGGCCAGCCCGAGGTCCTGCTCGAAGTTGAGCCAATGCGCCGGGCGCGGCGCGTGCCCCGCGAAGTGCTGGAACATGTGTTGCGCGACCCCCGTGTACCGCACCAGCCCCTTGGCGAAGCGGATCACCCACACGCCCGGCTGCAACTCTTCGGCCAGCAGGAAACCGGCCGGGCGGCCGTCGGCCCGGTACAGGAAACCTTCCAGGCCCAGCAGCGCCGCATGCTCCAGCGCCTCACGGCAGGCGTCGTCGTCGGCCTCGCCGCGCTGCTTGTGTTTGTCGGCCAGCCAGCCGTCGAGCACCGCCAGCGCTTCTTCGCGCAAAGCCGGCGCGTAGGGCAGGGCCGTGACGGCGTGCGCGGAGCTGAACTGTGCCAGCAGGTTGCGCTTCTTGTGCAGCAGCCGCCCGGGGTAGTGGCGGAACTGTTCGGCCGGGTAGACGTAGTCCGAGTCGTCGGGGTTGGCCTCGATGCGCAGGCCGCTGGCGCCGAGCGCCGCCATCTCGCGCCCGGTGAGCGGAAACAGGCTGCCGTGGCGCTCGATCACCTCGTGCAGCGCTGCCGCCGGCGCGGCTGCGACGTCGAACAGCGGCAGGGCATGGGAAGCGCCGTCGTAGCTGCGGCCGGCGATGCAGGGCCAGTCGCCCTCGTGGAGGCGCCAGTCGTGGGCCCGCCGGAACAGCCAGAGATTGCCGTACGACAGGTCGGCCGGCGCACGCTCGGCAAGCCCGGCGATGCGGGCTTGCAGCAGAGGCTGCACGCGCGGCGACAGGTCCAGGGTGAGCTCGATGCCTTCCAACGCCATCTACAGCCCGAGCTGCCGCGCGGCCAGGTCCTTGAGGATCTCCTCCGAGCCGCCGCCGATCATCATCACCTTCACCTCGCGGTAGATGCGCTCGGAGCGCGTGCCGCGCATGAAGCCCATGCCGCCCAGGATCTGCACCGCCTGGTCGGCGCAGGCCTGCATGGCGCGTGTGGCCAGCACCTTAGCCATGGCCGTGCGCGCCACCAGCTCCGGGCCGCCGCCCATGCCGTGGTCCAGCCGCCAGGCCAGCTCGTAGACGTAGCTGCGCGCGGCCTCCAGCTGCATCGCCATGTCCACCAGCTTGTGGCGGATCACCTGGCGCTCGACCAGGGGCTGGCCGAAGGTGCGGCGCTCGCGCGCCCAGGCGATGGCCTCCTCCAGGCAGACCTGCGCGTAGGCGCAGGCACTGGCCGCCATGCCCAGCCGCTCGGCGTTGAAGTTGTGCATGAAGACCTTGAAGCCCTGCCCCTCGGCGCCGATCAGGTGATCGGCCGGCACGCGCACCTGGTCGAAATGCAGGTGGGCGGTGTCCGAACACCACCAGCCCATCTTCTTCAGCGGCGTGCGGGCCAGGCCCGGGCTGTCGCCCGGCACCAGCAGGGCGGAGATGCCGCCCGGCCCGCGGTTGCCGGGGTCGGTGCGCACGGCAACCGTCAGCCAGTCGGCCCGCAGTCCCGAGGTGATGAAGGTCTTCTCGCCGCTCACCACGTAGTCGTCGCCGTCGCGGACGGCGGTGGTCTTCAGTGCGGACACGTCGGAACCGCCGCCCGGCTCCGTGACCGCCAGTGCGCTGATCGCCTCGCCGGCCAGCACGCCCGGGATCACGCGCTCCTTCAGCGCCTCGCTGGCCCAGCGCGCCACCGGCGGCAGGCCGATGGTGTGCGACATAAGCGACGCGACCACGCCGCCGCAGCCGGGCCGCGCCAGTTCCTCGAAGGCGGCGATCTGGAAGAAGGTGTCGGCCGGCGTGCCGCCGTAGCGCTCGTCGAAACCCAGGCCCAGCAGGCCGATGGCCGCGGCCTTGCGGTACAGCTCGCGCGGAAAGGTTTCGGCCTCGTCCCACTCGTTCACGTGGGGCGCGATCTCGCGCTCGACGAAGGCCCGCACCGAAGCGCGGAAGGCCTCGTGCTCGGGCGTGAAGCAGTGGGGCAGGGGCGGGAGGGCGAACATGATCTCCAAGTGTGCGCGAGCCTGCTGGCCTTGTCTTGCGTGAACTGGCCGCGCAGCCAATCCGCACAAGCGCGGCATCGAGGCCAGCGCTACCCTCGCACCATGAACAAGACCATCCGGATCGGCGGAGCCTCCGGCTTCTGGGGCGACAGCAGCGTGGGTGCGCCGCAACTCGTGGCCAGCGGCCACGTCGACTACCTCGTCTTCGACTACCTGGCCGAGACCACGATGGCGATCCTGGCGGCGGCGCGGGGCAAGAAGCCGGAGCTGGGCTACGCCACCGATTTCGTCGACGTGGCCATGAAGCAGGTGCTGCCGGAGGTGATGCGGCGCGGCATCAAGGTGGTGAGCAACGCCGGCGGCATCCACCCGCAGGGCTGTGCGCAGGCGCTGCGCGAACTGGCCGCCTCGCTGGGTTTGTCGCCACACATCGCGGTGGTCGAGGGCGACGACCTGGCAGCGCTGCTGCCATCACTGCGTGAAGCCGGAGTGCAGGACATGTTCACCGGCGAGCCGCTGCCCGCGCGCGTGCTCAGCGCCAATGCCTACCTCGGCGCCTTCCCGGTGGCGCGGGCGCTGGCGGCCGGCGCCGACATCGTGATCACCGGCCGCGGCGTGGACAGCGCGGTGACGCTGGGTCCGCTGATCCACGAATTCGGCTGGTCGCCGCAGGACTACGACCGCCTCGCCGGCGGCAGCCTGGCCGGCCACGTCATCGAGTGCGGCTGCCAGGCCACCGGCGGACTGTTCACCGATTGGGACCAGGTGCCGGACTGGGCGCACATCGGCTACCCCATCGTCGAGTGCACAGCCGACGGCGCGTTCGAGCTGACCAAGCCTCCAGGCACCGGCGGCCTCGTGAGCACGGCCTGCGTGGCCGAGCAGATGCTGTACGAGATCGGCGACCCGGGCGACTACCGGCTGCCGGACGTCGCCTGCGACTTCCGGCAGGTCCGCATCGAGCAGGTCGCCGGCGATCGGGTGCGCGTCACCGGCGCGCGCGGCCGTGCACCGGGGCCGCACTACAAGGTGTCGGCGACGCGGCTGGACGGTTACCGCTGCGCCGGCTTACTGGTGATCGTGGGCATGGACGCGGCCGCCAAGGCGCGGCGCACTGCCGATGCGATCCTGGAGCGAACGCGCGAACTGCTGACCGCAGCGGGGCTGGGCGACTACCGCGCGGCGCACGTGGAATTGCTCGGCAACGAGTCGCTCTACGGCCCGCAGTCGCGCACGCCGGCGGCTCGCGAGGTGATGGCGCGCATCGTGGTGGACCACCCCGACAAGCGGGCGCTGGAGCTGTTCGCGCGCGAGATCGCGCCGGCCGGCACCTCCTGGTCGCCGGGCACAACGATGCCGGCGGGAGGGCGCCCCGCGCCGTCGCCGCTGGTCAAGCCGTTCTCGTTCCTGCTCGACAAGCGGCAAGTGCCGGTGCGAGTGGCGCTGGATGGCGAGGTACTGCCGGTGGAGATCGCCGTGGGGGAGGGCAGCGCGGCGCCCGAGCCACTGCCCGAACCGCCGGCCTGGCGCGATCCACCGGGCGAAGCGCAGGTCGAAGTGCCACTGGTGCGGCTGGCCTGGGCCCGCAGCGGCGACAAGGGCGACCTTTCGAACATCGGCGTGATCGCGCGGCGGCCCGAGTGGTGGCCGCTGCTGTGGGACCGGCTGGCGCCCGCCGTGGTGCAGGCGCATTTCGCGCACCTGGCAAATGGGCCCGTGGAGCGATTCCACCTGCCCGGCATCCATGCGATGAATTTCCTGCTGCACGGCGCCTTGGCCGGCGGCGGACCGGGCTCGCCGCGGTTCGACCCGCTCGGCAAGGGGTTCGCGCAGATCCTGCTGGACTTGCCTGTGAAGGTGCCGACGTCGGTGGCCGCGCAGCTGTAGTCGACTAGGCGACAGCGCCCTGTGCGATCACGCGCAGCTTCCTCGACCCGGCCACGATGTCGCGCGGCTTGAGGCCGTAGCTTTGCCGGATCGAATGGCTGAAGTGGCTGGAGTCGGGATAGCCGATGTCCAGCGCCAGGTCCACCAGCGGCGGCGCGCTGGTGACGTGGTGCAGCAGGCTGCGCGCGCGCTTCCAGCTGCGCAGGCTGCGGAAGGGCACGCCGGCCTGCTCGCGGAACAGGTGCAGGAAGCGCGAGAACGACAGGCCCGCCTGCCGCGCGCACTCATGCGCCGACAGGACTGAGGACGGGTCGGCGCGCAGGCGATCCAGCACGGCCGCGATGCGCGGGTCGAGCACGCGCGGCGGCAGCGGCGCGCCGAAGAACAGGGGGTCGAAGTCGGCAGGGCGAACGTCGAGCGCAGCGCCGGCTGCGACCATGCGCGCATGGCATTGGCGGACGTGGGCCGCAAATTCCGGCGCGTGGACGGCGCCCGACGAGCGCAGCAACCCGGGCAGCGTGCCCATGTCCACCGTCTCGGGTTCCACCAGCAGCCCGATGGCATGGCGGCCTTCGCAAGCGACCTGGTACGGCATGCCCGGCTGGACCACGGCCACTTCGGCCTGCTGCCATGGGCCGCCGGCCACGCACACCTTCAGCGGCGCCTCGACCGCGACGTGCACGGTCAGGCAGCCGCGCGTGTGCATCGAAGGCTCGCCCAGCAGGCCGGCATAGAACACCCGCTCGGGGGTGATCCACATCATCCGCTCGGCGCTGGGGAGCCGGCGCGGGAAGGGCACCTGGGCCGCGGCGGGAGACATCATCCGAACTTTCCGTGCCGGCCTTCGCCGGCCGCGAATCGCAGCGCGCCCTTCAGCCCCTCGGCCATGCAGGGTGCGCCGCCCAGCCACTCCTGGTGCAGCGCCTGCGGCAGCGGCAGGCCCCATTGCCGGTAGGCGCTCAGGCGATCGGCGCGCAGCGTCTGCTGGGGAAAGCCGGCGATGCGGCGGGCCAGTTCCAGCGCGCCTTCGCGCGCCTGGCCGGTGGGGACCACGCGGTTGCACAGGCCCATCTGCAATGCCTCGGCGCTTTCGACCTTGCGGCCGGTGAGGAGCAGGTCCATCGCGTGCCCCATGCCGATCAGGCGCGGCAGGCGCACCGTGCCGCCATCGATCAGCGGCACGCCGAAGCGGCGGCAGAACACGCCGAAGTAAGCGTCTTCCTCCATCACCCGCATGTCGCACCACAGCGCCAGTTCCATCCCGCCGGCCACGGCGGCGCCGCTGACCGCGGCGATCACGGGCTTGGACAGCAGCAACCTCGACGGCCCCATCGGCCCCGCAGGCTGGAGGTCGTCCGGTCCGAAGTCCAGCCCCTCGAAGGCGTCGCCGCGTTGCGCCGCCAGACGGGCGCCGTATTGCAGGTCCCAGCCGGCGCAGAAATGCCCGTTCGCCCCGTGGAAGACCGCGACCCGCGCACCGTCGTCGGCATCGAAGGCGACGAAGGCCTCGTGCAGCCGGCTCGCGGTCTCCATGTCGACTGCGTTGCGCACTTCGCACCGGTCCAGTGTCACGATGGTGACCGGCCCTTCTTTTTCGATCCGCACAGTGCTTTCCATGCCGGCATTAGACAGGGGGCTGCACGCTCCCGCAATTGCGGTCTCTCGGGACGAACCCTGTAGGGCGTGTGCTCATGCGCGGCTATAACCGGCGCGACAACGAAAGGGTGCGGGGCGCAGTGCAATTCCTCCAACTGGTGATCAGCGGCATCGCGCAGGGGTGCATCTACGGGCTGATCGCGCTGGGCTTCGTGCTCATCTACAAGGCCACCGAAACCGTCAGCTTCGCGCAGGGCGAGCTGATGATGCTCGGGGCGTTCGGCGGGTTCGCCGCCATGACCTTCATGGGCATGCCGTTCTGGCTCGCCGTGCTCTCGGCGATCGCCGCCATGGGGCTGTTCGGCGTGCTGCTCGAGCGCGTGGTGATCCGCCCCATCCTCGGCCAGCCGGCCTTCTCCATCGTGATGCTGACCATAGGCATCGGCTACGTGGCGCGCGGCGCCATCACCATGATCCCGGGCATAGGCACCGAGACGCACACGCTCGCCGTTCCCTACAAGAACGAGATCTGGAAGCTGGGCGGACTGGTGATCAACGCCGAGCAGGTGGTGGTGATCGTCGCCACCGCTGCGCTGTGCGCGCTGCTGTATGCCACTTTCCGCTACAGCAAGGTCGGCATCGCGATGCAGGCGGCTTCGCAGAACCAGCTGGCCGCCTACTACATGGGCATTCCCGTGCGGCGCCTGAACAGCCTGGTGTGGGGCCTCGCCTCCGCGGTGGCCGCCATCGCCGGCCTGCTGCTGGCGCCCATCACCTTCGTGCACGCCAACATGGGGTTCATCGGCCTGAAGGCCTTCCCGGCGGCCGTGGTGGGCGGCTTCGGCAGCCTGCCCGGGGCCATCGTGGGGGGACTGATCATCGGCGTGGTGGAGTCGCTGTCCGGCTTCTACCTGCCCGAAGGCTTCAAGGACATCGCCGCCTACATCGTGGTGCTGGCGATGCTGGTGGTCATGCCGAACGGGTTGTTCGGCGAGAAGCTGAGGAAGAAGGTCTAGTGCGTTTCATCTTCAAGACCGATTACTTCCAGGACATCCGCCTGGCCCGGCACGGGGGCCATGCGTTCTGGTACGGGCTGCTGGGGCTGGTGCTGGTGGCGGCGCCCTGGCTGCTGTCGGAATACGTGCTGGCGCAACTGACGTTCGTCCTGATCTACGGCATCGTCGGCCTTGGCCTGATGGTGCTGGCGGGCTTCACCGGGCTGTTCTCGCTCGGGCACGCTGCCTTCTTCGGCGTCGGCGCCTACGTCCAGGCGGTGCTGACCAACATGGGCTGGCCGTTCCCGCTGGCGATGGCGGTGGCCGGCCTGCTGTCCGCCGCGGTGGGCGTGGTGGTGGGCTTGCCGGCGCTGCGGGTCAAGGGCATCTACCTGGGCATCGCGACGCTGGCCTTCGGCTTCATCGTGGAGGAAGGCTTCGCCCGCTGGGAGTCGGTGACCGGCGGCAACTCCGGCCTGGCGGTGGACGTGCCCAAGGCGTTCGGCTGGGCGGCCGACGGCGCGACTTCGTTCTACTTCGTCTGCCTGGTCACCGCGGTGCTGGCCACGCTGGCCTGCCAGAACCTGCTGCGCGCGCCCACCGGCCGCGCCTTCGTCGCGATCCGCGATTCGGAGATCTCGGCCCAGAGCATGGGCATCCACCTCGCGTACTACAAGACCCTGAGCTTCGCCATTTCGGCGGCGCTGGCCGGCATCGGCGGCGCGCTCTACGCGCACCAGATCCGGTTCCTGTCGCCCGACCAGTTCAACATCATCCAGTCCATCGACCTGTTGCTGATGGTGGTGATCGGCGGGCTGGGCTCGCTGCACGGCGCTTTCCTGGGGGCGATCTTCCTGATCGGGCTGCCCCAGGCGATCTCGTCGGTGAAGGACTTCCTGCCCGAGGCGATCGGCAATGCGCCGGGCCTCAAGGCCGTGGTCTACGGCGTGGTGCTGATCGCCTTCGTGCTGTTCGAGCCGCTCGGCCTGTATGGCCGCTGGCTGAAGGTGCGCACCTGGTTCCAGTTGTTCCCGTTCTACCGGCAGGGCATGTTCCGGCGCCAGAAATCCTTCCAGAAATCGGAGCGCTTGCGGTGAACGAAGTCCTGCTCTCCGCCAGGAACCTCTCCGTGCGCTTCGGCGGCGTGCTGGCGGTCAACGACGTCAGCTTCGACGTGCGGCGCGGCGAGGTGTTCACGCTGATCGGGCCGAACGGCGCCGGCAAGACCACGGTGTTCAACCTGATCAGCCGCATCTACCAGCCGACTGCCGGCGGCATCGAATTCGAGGGGCGGTCGCTGACCGCGCAGCCGCCGCACCGCATCGCCCAGCTGGGCATCGCGCGCACCTTCCAGAACATCGAGCTGTTCGAGCACGCCACCGTGCTGCAGAACCTGCTGATCGGCCGCCACACGCACCGGCGCACCGGCATGTGGGCCGACCTGCTCTTCACGCCGAAGGCGCGCGCCGCCGAGATCGAGGCGCGCGAGAAGGTCGAGCGGGTGATCGAGCTGCTGGACCTGCAGCACCACCGGGAGTCCATGGTCGCGGGCCTGCCCTACGGCGTGCGCAAGGTGGTGGAGCTGGCGCGGGCCTTGTGCACCGAACCCAAGCTGCTGCTGCTGGACGAGCCGTCCTCCGGCCTGAACGTGGAGGAAACCGAGGACATGGCCTTCTGGATCCAGGACATCCAGAAGGAACTGGGGATCACCGTGCTGATGGTGGAGCACGACATGGCGCTGGTCTCCCGCGTGTCCGACCGGGTGCTGGCCATGAACCAGGGCGAGGTGCTGGCCATGGGCACGCCGACCGAGGTGCAGGCGCACCCCGGCGTGGTCGAGGCCTACCTGGGCTCGGTGGAGGACGTGGCGTCGCTGCGGAGGGTGGCCGCATGACCGAGGCAACGGATGTGCCGGTGCTCAAGCTCGCCAACGTGGAGTCGGCCTACGGGCCGGTCAAGGCGATCCGCGGGGTCAGCCTGCAGGTGCGCCGCGGCGAGATCGCCACCGTGCTGGGCTCCAATGGCGCCGGCAAGACCACCATCCTCAAGACCATCTCGGGGATCATCGACCCGCTCAAGGGCCACGTCGAATTCAAGGGCGAGACCATCACGGCGCGCGACCCGGCCGCGATCGTGCAGCTGGGCCTGTCGCACGTGCCGGAGGGCCGCGAGGTGTTCCCGCTGCTGTCGGTGCGCGACAACCTGGCGATGGGCGCCTACACCCGCAAGGACAAGGACGGGGTGGCGCGCGACGTCGAGGCGGTCTACCACTACTTCCCGATCCTGAAGGAGCGCGCCGCGCAGGACGCCGGCCTGCTGTCGGGCGGGCAGCAGCAGATGCTGGCGATCTCGCGCGCGATCATGGCCGCGCCCGAGCTGATCCTGCTGGACGAGCCCAGCCTGGGGCTGTCGCCCAAGCTGACCAAGGAGATCTTCGAGATCGTGGTGCGCATCAACCGCGAGCGCGGCACCACCATCCTGCTGGTCGAGCAGAACGCCAACATGGCGCTGAACGCCGCCGACTACGGCTACGTGCTGGAGAACGGCCGCATCGTCATGGAAGACACCTGCGCCCGCCTGCGCGAGAAGGAGGACATCAAGGAGTTCTACCTCGGCATGAAGGAAGCGGGCGCGCGGGGGGAGCGGCGGTGGAAGAAGAAGAAGACGTGGCGGTGAGGGCGGCATGAGCAACCTCTGGAACCTCTCCCACATCCAGCCCCGCACCGATGTCGTGCTGGAGGGCGACACGATCGCCGCGCTGTTCTGGAACGCGGTGGCGCGGCGCGGGCCGCAGGTCTGGCTGCGGCAGAAGGAACTGGGCATCTGGCGCAGCCACACCTGGACGCAGGTCGGCGATGCCGTGCGGGAGATCGCCGGCGGGCTGATGTCGCTGGGCTTCCGGCGCGGCGACACCGCCTCCATCCTGTCCAACACCGTGGTCGAATGGGTGCTGGCCGACCTGGCGGTGCTGTCCTGCAACGGCGTGTCCAACGGCATCTACCCCACCGATGCGCCGACCCAGGTGCAGTACCTGTGCGAGGACTCCGGCACCAGCATCCTGTTCGTGGAAGACGACGAGCAGCTCGACAAGGCGCTGGCGGTGCGCGACCGCCTGCCGGCCCTGAAGAAGATCGTGGTGTTCGACATGGAGGGCCTGCGCGAGCTGGATGATCCCGGCGTGATCAGCCTGGCCGCGCTGCGCGAACTGGGACGTGCCTTCAATGCGCAGCACCCGAACGCCGTCGCCGAGCGCGCCGCCGGCTGCAAACCCGGCGACCTGGCCATCCTGGTCTACACCTCCGGCACCACCGGCAAGCCCAAGGGCGCGATGCACAGCCACCAGGGGCTGGTCTACACCGTGCGCGGCTACAACACGCTGATCGCGCGCAGCGAGCAGGACGAGTGCATGTGCTTCCTGCCCCTGTGCCACATCGCCGAGCGCATGGGCGGCGAGTACTTCTCGCTGTACACCGGCGCCAGGCTCAATTTCGTCGAGAACCCCGAGACGGTGCCGGAGAACGTGCGCGAGATCGCTCCCACGGTGTTCACCGCGGTGCCGCGGGTGTGGGAGAAGTTCTACTCGGGCGTGACCATCGCGCTCAAGGAGGCCAGCGCGGTGCAGCGCGCCGCCTATGGCTGGGCGATCGGCGTGGGCCGCGAGATCGCCGACCGGGTGCTGGAGGGCCGGCCGGTGGGCGGGCTGCTCAAGGCGAAGTTCACGCTGGCCCGCTGGCTGGCGCTGGACAACGTGCGCAAGCTGATAGGCATCCACCGCGCGCGCTTCCTGGTGACCGGCGCGGCGCCGATCTCGCCCGAGCTGGTGAAGTGGTACCTGTCGCTGGGCGTGCCGATGCTGGAGGTGTGGGGCATGACCGAGACCTGCGGCGCCTCCACCGGCGTGCCGGCCAGCCGCATCAAGCCCGGTTCGATCGGGCCGGCAGCCAGCTTCAACGAGGTGAGACTGGACCCGGTCACCGGCGAGATCCTGGTGCGCGGGCCCAACGTGTTCATGGGTTACCTGAACCAGCCGGAGAAGACGCGCGAGACCATGGACGCCGACGGCTGGCTGCACACGGGCGACGTGGGCAAGGTGGACGACGAGGGCTACTTCCGCATCACCGACCGGATGAAGGACATCATCATCACGGCCGGCGGCAAGAACATCACGCCCAGCGAGCTGGAGAACGAACTGAAGTTCTCGCCCTACATCACCGATGCGGTGGTGATCGGGGACAAGCTGCCGTACCTGACGGTGATCATCATGATCGACCAGGAGAACGTCGAGAAGTACGCGCAGGACCGCGACGTGCCTTTCAGTAATTACGCCAGCTTGACACGTGCACCCGAAGTCCAAGAATTGATCCAGGCCGAGATCGACCGGGTCAATGCGAAGTTCGCGCGGGTCGAGCAGATCAAGAAGTTCTTCCTGCTCGACACCCAGCTCACCGCCGAAGACGAGGAGCTCACCCCCACCATGAAGCTCAAGCGCAAGCTGGTGCAGAAGAAGTACCAACCCCAGATCGAAGCGATGTACCGCTGACAACCCCGAAGGAGAGTCCCATGAAACGCAAGATCGCCGCCGCCGCGGCCTTCGCCCTGGCAGCCGGCCTGGCCGGTGCGCAGAATTCCAACCAGGGCGTGAGCAAGGACGAGATCGTCCTGGGCTCCATCCAGGACCTCTCGGGCCCGCTGGCAGGGTTCGGCAAGCAGGTCCGCCTGGGCATGATGCTGCGGGTGGACGAGCTCAACGAGCAGGGCGGCATCAACGGCCGCAAGGTCCGCCTGATCGTCGAGGACTCGGGCTACGACCCGCGCAAGGCGGTGCTGGCGGCGCAGAAGCTGGTCAACCAGGACAAGATCTTCGCTATGGTGGCCCACATCGGCACGGCGCAGAACATGGCGGCCATGCCGGTGCAGTTCCAGAAGAACGTGATCAACTTCTTCCCGGTCACGGCCGCGCGCGAGATGTACGAGCCGTTCCACCGCCTGAAGTACTCCTTCGCGGCGACCTACTACGACCAGATCCGCATCACGCTGCCCAAGCTGGTGAAGGAAAAGAACGCCAAGAAGATCTGCACGATCTACCAGGACGACGAATTCGGGCTGGAGGTCGCGCGCGGCGGCGAGGCCGCGCTCAAGAGCCTGAACATGGAGTTCGCCGAGAAGACCACCTTCAAGCGCGGCGCCACCGACTTCTCCTCGCAGGTGGCGCGCATGAAGGCCGCCGGCTGCGACCTGGTGGTGCTGGGCACCATCATCCGCGAGACCATCGGCACCATCGGCGAGTCGCGCAAGACCGGCTTCTCGCCCACCTTCCTGGGCTCCAGCGCCGCCTACACCGACCTGATCCACAAGCTGGGCGGCCCGGCGATGAATGGCCTGTACGCCACCATGACGGTGCAGCACCCCTACCTGGACGAGGCCTCGCAGCCGATCCGCTTCTGGGCCAACAAGTACAAGACCAAGTTCAACGAGGATCCCACCGTCTTCTCCGTGTACGGCTACAACGCGATCGACTCGTTCGCCCGGGCGGCGTCCAAGGCCGGCGCCCAGCTGACCACCGACAGCTTCGTCAAGGTGATGGACAGCATGGTGTACCCGCCCGACATGTTCGGCAGCGCCGAGGCCAGCTACGGCCCCAAGAAGCGGCTGGGCAACGACCTGTCGCGGCTGTCGCAGATCCAGGACGGCAAGTGGAAGGTGATTTCCGACTACGTCAAGCCCTGAGCGAGCAGGCCTGACCACGAGATGAAGCCGGGCTTGCCCGGCTTCGTCGTTCCTGCGCCTGCTAGGCGGCGACGGATCCGCCCACCCGCGCCAGCAGCGCTTGCAGGGCGTCGATCTCCGCCGGCTTGACCATGTGCTCGTCGAAACCGGCTTCGCGCGTGCGCTGGCGGTCCTCGGCCTGGCCCCAGCCGGTCAGGGCGACCACGTGCATGCGCGAGCGCTGCGGGTGGTCCGCCAGCCGGCGCACGACCTCGTAGCCGTCCATGCCCGGCATGCCCAGGTCCAGCAGCACCAGCCGCGGGGCCGCTTGCTGCGCCGCGGCCAGCGCGTCCGGCCCGCCATAGACCACGCGGGCCGTGGCGCCCATCATCTCCAGCATCGCGCCCAGGCTGTCGGCCGCGTCACGGTTGTCGTCGACCACCAGCACCGAAGGACCGCTGCAATCCGCCGCGGGCGCGGCCGGCTCGGCCGCCGGCGAGGGCGCCTCGTGGTCCTGCGCGGGCAGGGCCGGGAGCCGCACCTCGAAGGTGCTGCCCTTGCCGGGCCCATCGCTCTGCGCGCCCACCACGCCGCCATGCAATTCCACCAGGCTGCGCACGATCGACAGGCCGATGCCCAGGCCCCCCTGGGCGCGCGCGGCCGAGCGGTCGGCCTGCACGAAAGGCTGGAACACCTCCTCCAGCATTTCGCGCGGCAGGCCCATGCCGTTGTCCTGCACCTGCACCACGGCCTGGCCGGCCTCGGTGCGCGCCGTCAAGGCGATGTGGCCGCCGGGATCGGTGTACTTGGCCGAGTTGTTGAGCAGGTTGGCGAACACCTGTCCCAGGCGCAGCGGGTCGCCATCGACCTCCACGGCCGCCACGCCATCGATGTCCACGTGCAGCGAATGGCGTGCCGCGTCCAGCACCGGCCGGCTGGTTTCGGCCGCGCTGGCCAGCACCTCGTGCAGCGACAGCCGGCCGCGCTGCAGCACCACCTTGCCGGAGGTGATGCGCGACACCTCCAGCAGGTCGTCGACCAGCCGCACCAGCTGGTCGATCTGCCGCCGCATCATGGCCTGCACCCGGGCGCCGCCGTCCGGCCCGCCGCCGAGTTCCAGCAGCTGCACGCCGTTGCGCAGCGGCGCGAGCGGGTTGCGCAGTTCGTGCGCCAGCGTGGCGATGAACTGGTCCTTGCGCCGCTCGACCTGCTGCAGCGCCGCCAGCGCCTGCGCCAGCGCCTCGGCGGCTTCCCGCTGTCGCAGCTGGACCTGCGCGCGCTCGAACGCTTCCCAGCAGCGCTGCGCGGCCGCCTGCACCAGCGCCACCTCGGACTCGGTCCAGGCGCGCGGCTGCCGCTGCTGCACCGCGATGCCGGCCACCAGCCGGCCGGCGCGCAGGATGCCGAACGAGAGGTTGGCCGCCGTCCCCCGGGCGCGATGGGTTTCGCGCTGGTGCTCGATGCGCGGATCGGATTCGATGTCGTCGACCACGAAGGCCCGCCCGGCCCGGTACAGGCTCAGCTGCTCGCCGCCTAGATCCCTCAGGCTCACCCGCCCCAGGATCGAGGGCATGCCTTCGCGCCGGAACTCGCCGCGGACGTCCATGCCGTCCTCGTCCTCGTCGATCAGCACCCAGCAGCAGCGATCGGCCTGCAGGTGCTGCGCCAGCGCCTGCACGGCGGCATCGAGCACGGCCTCGGGATCGGCGAAGCGCTGCATCAGTTCGCCGAACTCGGCCAGGAAGCGCTGCTGCGACTCGCTCTCGCGGATGCCGCGCTCCATCAGCCGCGACTGCAGCACGTCGTGGAAGGAGCAGGCCAGCCCGCCGGACGCCAGCGGATAGGCGCCGACCTCGAACCAGCCCGCCAGCGGGTCGTAGGGCCCGTCGATGGTGAGCGCGACCCGCTCGCGCATGGCGCGCCGCAAGGGCTCCTCGAAGGCCGAGCCGAGCACGGTGGGGAACAGTTCCCAGTAGCTGCGCCCGAGCATGCTCTCGCGCGAGCGGCCGAAGATCGCCTCGGCGGCGCTGTTGACGTAGGTGAAGCACCACTGGTCGTCGACCGCGACGAAGGCGTCGGTGATGCTTTCCAGCAGGTCCTGGATCTCGGTGCGCAACGCGTGCTCGCGCTGCATGCCCTCGCGGCGCACCTGCGCCAGCCGCAGCGTCGCGGAAAGCCGCGCGAGCAGCTCGCGCGCATGGAAGGGCTTGACCAGGAAATCGTCGGCGCCGGCGTCCAGCGCCTGCAGCCGCGCGGCATGGCCGGCGTGGGCCGACAGCATCACCACCGGAAGGGCAGCGGTGGCGGGATCGGCCCGCAGGCGCTGCAGCAGGCCGAAGCCGTCGAGGCCGGGCATCATCACGTCGGTCAGCACGAGGTCGGGCTGCCGCACGGCGATGGCCTGCAGCGCCTGCCAGCCATCGCCGACCACCTGCACCTCGTGCTCGTGCCCGATCAGGCTGGCCAGGTAGTTGCGCATGTCGGCGTTGTCGTCCGCCACCAGCACCAGCGCGCGGCCGTAGGCCGGCTGCGGATCGGGTTCGGCCACCTCCATCGGCGCGAAAGCCGAGTCCACCGGCAGCTGCTCGCCCGCCGCGTGCGACCAGCCCTCGATCTCGTCCAGCCAGCGCCGCGGCGGCTCCAGCGCCTGCGGCGCGGTCGCGGCTTCGACCTGGTCGGCCGGCAGGTGCCCGCTGCCCCAGGGCAGTTCGACGCTGAACGTGCTGCCCTCGCCGAGGCGGCTGTGCGCCTGCACGGCGCCGCCGTGCAGGCGAGTCAGCTCGGCCACCAGGGCCAGGCCGATGCCGGTGCCCTCGATGCTGCGGCCCTGCACGCCTTCCACGCGGTAGAACCGGTCGAACACGTGCGGCAGCGCCTGCGGCGGAATGCCGACGCCGGTGTCGGACACCTCCAGCCGAACGCCACCCCGCACGGCGCGCAGCCTCACCATGATCCGGCCGGCCAGGGTGTACTTGATCGCGTTCGACACGAGGTTGAAGACGATCTTTTCCCACAGGCTGCGGTCCACGTAGACCGGCTTGGGCAGAGGCTCGCAGCGGATGTCCAGGGCCAGCCCCGCGCGGGCCGCGGCCGACTGGAAGAAGGCCGCGAGCCCGGCGGTGTGCGCAGCCAGGTCGAGTGGGCGGAAATGCGCCTGCACCCGCCCGCCCTCGAAACGCGAGAACTCCAGCAGCGTGTTGACCAGCCGCTGCAGCCGGTGGCCGTTGCGCTGGGCGACCCGCAGCGAATCGCGCACCGGCGCCGGCAGGCGGCCACCGTCCAGCAGGTCGCCCAAGGGCCCGAGAACCAGCGACAGCGGCGTGCGCAGCTCGTGGCTGACGTTGGAGAAGAAGACCATCTTGGCCCGGTCCAGCTCGGCCAGTGCGCGGACCCGCTCCTGCTCCATCTCCAAGTTGCGGGCGGTGGCGATGGCACTGGTGACCTGCTGCGCGACCAACCCCAGGTAGTCGCGGTAGTCGCCATCCAGCGGACGGTGCGGATTCAGGCCGGCCACCATGAAGCCGGCGGGAACGCCGGGCGCGGAAGCCGGCAGCGGCAGCACGATCGCGTCCCGCACCGGCTCGGGCCACGGTCCGGCCGGCACCTCGGCGTGTGCGCCCAGCCCGGCGACGAGCAGCGGCTCCTGCCCCTGCGAGACCGCGGCAAGCGGCCACGGTCCCTGCGGCGAGTCGAGGCGGACCTCCGGCAGTGCCAGCCGGGCGTCGCCCACGCCGGTGCATGCTGCCAGCCGCGCGGTGTCGCCGTCCTGCAGGTAGAACAGCACGAAGGGCAGGTCGTGCGCGTTGCCGGCCAGCGCGCGTGCCGCGCTCTCGCAGGCCTCGCGCGGATTGCGCGCGTGCAGCGGGGCCGCCGCCAGCACGCCCAGGCTCCTGAGGCGCCGCTCCCCCAGCACCCTTTCGGTCTCGTCGGTGCAGGCGCAGAAGACGCCGCCGACCTCCCCCTCGTCGTCGAAGCAGGGGCTGTGGGAGAAGGTGAAATAGGTTTCCTCGGCGAAACCCTTGCGGTGCAGCATCAGCCGCACGCGGTCGTTCCAGGTGGATTCGCCGCGCGCCACCACCGCATCGACCTGCGGGCCGATCACGTGCCAGATCTCGGCCCAGGTCTCGCGCGCGCTGCGACCCAGCGCCCACGGGTGGCGCGAACCCATGTAGGCGGCGTTGGCGTCGTTGTAGATGGCGATCAGCCGCGGGCCCCACCACACGAACATCGGATAGCGCGAGCCGAGCAGCAGGCGCACCGCGGTCTTCAGGCTCTGCGGCCACTGCTCGGGCGGGCCCAGCGGGGTGGATGCCCAATCGTGCGCCGACACCAGCGCCGCCATGTCGCTGTCGGCGATCGCCTCGGCCTTGGCGGTGGCGCCCGACAGCAGCGAGCCTCCCGCCGGGAGGGTGTGCGCTGGAGTCGCTTCGGGCAAGCCCGTGGGTTCGGTCATGGCGTGGTGATGACAGGTGGCGCTGCGTGATGCCCCAGCCGCGGCGAAGCCGCTGTTGTCTGCCGATTGCGGCGGCTTGTCAAATGTCGAGCCAGCGCGCACCGTGCGGGTGGAAGAGCTGGCGGCGGAGGTCCATCAAGGCGAGCGGCCGCAGTCTAGGCGCGAAGCAGCTCTGCCTTGAGGTATCTCTCTGCAACGGTGGGAGGGTGCTCGCCGGTGCCGTCCTACGGTGCGGTGGGGAGGGCCCGCCTAGCATGGAGCAACCCTTCCGCGAGAACGCCATGGCTGATCCACGAACCGCCGCAACCGGCCCCATCGACCTGAGCGAATCCGTCGCCGGCGAGGAAGACCCGGGCGCTTCGATCGATCTCGCGACGCGCACGCCGGCCTCACCCGACGCGTCGCAAGCGCCTCCCGGTGCGAGCGCAGCCGGGCCGGCGCCGCCGATGGCGCCCGGCGACGAGGCGCCGCCCGGCACGCCCAGCACGGGCGAGGACATCTGCCGCGCGTGCGGCGGCACCGGCCAGCTCAACGGTGGCCCCTGCCCGGAATGCGAGGGCACGGGCAAGGTGGTCCGCGGCATAGGCGGGGCCTGAGCCGGGGTGCCGCTGCCCCGCTCCCTGCCGCGCCGGCGCCGGCTGGCCACGCCGGGCGGCGCGCTGGAATACGTGCTCGCGGGCGAGGGCGCGCCTGCACTGGTGTTGCTCAACGGCGCCGGCGTCACGCTGGAGGGCTGGAGCCGGCTCTACCCCGGCATCGAGTCGATCGGCCGCACGCTGGCCTGGAATCGCCGGGGCGCCGGCGCCAGCACGCCGGCGCACCAGCCCCAGCCGGCCAGCGCGGTCGTGGCCTCGCTGCGCGAATTGCTTTCGACCCTCGGTGTGCCGCCGCCGTACCTGCTGGTGGGCCATTCGCTGGGCGGCCTGCATGCCCAGCTGTTCGCGCGGCGCCACCCGTCGCAAGTGGCCGGCATGGTGCTGCTGGATGCCACGCATCCGCACGACCGCGAAACGCTCGAAGGCCATGAAGGCCGGCTGGCCAAGGCGCTGGCGCAGCTGCTGTCCGTACCCCAGCGCTTGTTGCGCGCCAACCTGCAGTCGGAGATGGAGCGCATCGACCAGTCGGCGCGCGAGATCGAGTCCGCGGGGCCTTTCCCGCCGGTGCCGCTGGTCGTGGTCAGCGGCGGCCGCGAGCCGCCGCGCTGGCTGGTGCCGGCCGAGGAGTTGCGGCGGAAAAGCGCGCGCCAGCGCGAACTGGCGCAGCTGTCGCCGTTGGGCCGGCAGGTGATCGCGCGGCGCAGCGGACATTTCCCGCAGCTGACGCAGCCCGAACTGGTGCTGCAGGTGCTGCGCGAGGTGGCGCAGCAGGCGCGCGGGGCCTCAGCCGGCCAGCCCCTTGTAGAGCATGTAGGCGGCGAGCGAGTACAGGATGCTGGCGAAGATGCGCTTGAGCTTGCCGACCGGCAACGCGTGGGCGGCGCGGGCGCCGAGCGGCGCAGTGGTGACGCTCCCCAGCGCGATGACGACCAGCGCCGGCAGCCAGATGTAGCCGAACGAAGCGGGCGGCAGGCCTTCGACCCGCAGTCCACTGGCGATGTAGCCGGCGACGTTGGCCACCGCGATCGGGAAGCCGAGCGCGGCCGAGGTGGCGACCGCGTTGTGGATGGCGACGTTGCACCAGGTCATGAACGGCACGCTGATGAAGCCGCCGCCGGCGCCCACCAGCCCTGAGAGGAAGCCGATCGCGCCGCCAGCTGCGACCGTGCCGGCGGTGCCGGGCATCTGGCGCGACGGCTGGGGCTTCTTGTCCAGGAACATCTGGGTGGCCGAGAAGCCGACGAAGGCGGCGAAGATGATCGCCAGCACGTTGCCCTTGAGCAGCGCGAACACGCCCAGGCTGCCGACCATGCTGCCGATCACGATGCCGGGCGCCAGCCGCTTGACGATGTCCCAGCGCACCGCGCCGCGTTTGTGGTGTGCGCGCACGCTGGACACCGACGTGAAGATGATGGTGGCCATGGAAGTGGCGATCGCCATCTTCACCGCCAGCTCCGGCCCGACGCCGCGCTGGCCCAGGATCAGGGTGATGAACGGCACCATGATCATCCCGCCCCCGATGCCCAGCAGCCCCGCGAGGAAACCGGTGGCCAGGCCGAGCGCGGCCAGTTCGAGGATGAGGGGAAGCGTGAGGTCCATGACTGCATCAACGCGCCCTTGCGGCGCAATGGACCGCATTGTCGCTGAGCTTCAGCGCCGCTCTGGAGCTCCGCTCCAGAGCGGCGTGCCGGGCCGCGCGGAATAACATGCAGCGCGGTCCCTCAATGACGAAGGCCGGATTCACTCCGGCCTTTCGATATGGGGTGTCTGCAGTTGCCACCGGACCGGCATCCTGAACCGGGGGTTCAGGTGGGCTAGGTCAACCAGGCGTTGGGATCATCTGACGCGAGACGTTCACGCTCGCCAGGTATGTTCCAGGCCCGAGCTCAATGAGCATTGGTTCAAGGAAATATAAAGCCCGGCATGCACTGCAGACGGAGGTCATTCTAGGGGCTGGTCCGCGCCGGCGGGGGCGCTCGGCGCAAAACACCGGCGCGCTTCGGAAAAAGGGCCGTCGAGCTTGACACGACGCGCAATGTCATCCCGGCGCAAGCCGGGATCCATCTCCCGAGCCCCGCAACCGCCGCGCGTGTTCAGCGCTCGGGAGATGGATGGCGGGTCAAGCCCGCCATGACAACCGTGGGGGTCAGATCAACCGGCCGTCGTTGCCGAGCGCGCGATCGAGGCGTTCGACCAGCAGGGCCAGCCGCGGGTCGGGCTCGCCTGCCGCCGGCGGCCGCGCGGGCGGCGCAATTTCGCGGTCGGCCACGTCGAAGGCCAGGTTCAGTGCGGCCAGCACGGCGATGCGGTCGCGGGCCTTCACCTTGCCGGCGTCGCGGATGCGGCACATCGCCGTGTCGACCCGTTCGACCGCCTCCAGCAGGCGGCCTTCGCCGCCCTCGGGGCAGCCGAGCAGGTAGCTCTGGCCCATGATCTGGACTTCGATCTGCTTGGTGGCGGCCATCAGACTGCGGAATTGATGTCCGGCAGGCGCTCGAGCAGCGCATCGACCCGCGCGCGTGCCGCGGACAACCTGGACTTGAGCGAATCGCGCTCGTGCGTGAGCACGTCGACCTGCTCCTGCAACAGCGCGTTGGTGCGCTGCAGTTCCTCGTAGCGCACGAGCAGGCGCTCGACGCGCTCGGCGATCTGGTCGACCTGGGAAGCAGTGGCCATGGCTGTAAGGGATTGTAGGGTTGGGGCCGCGCTTGCGCCTAGAATCCCCGGCGTTGGTGCTCGCGGTGTGGTTCGCATGCCGCAGTTCAACGGGAAGCAGGGAGCCTGCTCCGGTCATGCGCAGCCGACGGCCGCGCGCACCGGGACAAGCCAACCTGCGCTGCCCCCGCAACGGTAAGCGGAGGCGCCTGTTCTCGCAGGCGCCCGCTCCATCACTGCAAGCCACTGGCGCGCGTGCCGAAACTCACGCTGCCGGGAAGGCGATGGAAGCGTCCTCCGCCAGCCCGGATACCGGCCAACGAGGTGGTCGCGCTTGCGCGGCCGTATTGCCCCACATGCCGGCGGGGAAGCCGGCCGGGGCGTTGATCGCTCTCGTTTTCCCATGCATGTTTCCCGTACCACGGCGCGACTGGCCCGGCTGTCGCTGGCGCTCGCTGCCTCATTCCCTTTCTTCTCCCATGCCCAGTCGGGCACGCTGAAACCCACCGTGGTCACCGCCACCCGTTCGCCTACGCTGGCGGATGACCTGGTGAGCGAAGTGCAGGTGGTCGACCGCGCCGCCATCGAGGCGTCGTCCGCCCGCACCCTGCCGGAACTGCTCGCGCGCACTGCCGGCGTGCAGATGTCCTCCAACGGCGGCCGCGGCAAGCAGCCAAGCGTGTTCATCCGCGGCGCCGAGAACCGCCACACCATCCTGCTGATCGACGGCGTCCGCATGGCTTCGGCCACCGCCGGCACGCCGACCTGGGACAGCGTGCCGGTCGAGATGATCGAACGCATCGAGATCCTCAAGGGCCCGGCCTCCGCGCTGTACGGCAGCGAGGGCGTGGGCGGCGTGGTGCAGGTGTTCACCCGGCGCGGCCAGGAAGGCTTCCATCCACACGCAGCCCTGACCGCCGGCAGCCATCACCACGGGCTCGCGGCCGGGGGCCTGCAAGGAGGGCAGGGCGGCTGGCGCTACGCCCTCGGCCTGCAGCGGATGCGCGAGCGCGGCTTCAACAGCACCCAGCCCTACGTGCCGTTCGGCAACCACAATCCGGACGTGGACCCCTTCCGCCAGGACGCGATCAACGCCTCGGTGAGTCATGACTTCGGGAGCGGCTGGCGCGCGGACGCGGGACTGCTGCATTCGGACGGCATCAGCTGGTACGACGACGGCCCGGGCGCGAACGCGCGCACCGCGATCCGCGCCACCACGGCCCATGCGGGTGTCGAAGGGCGCGTGCTGGAGGGCTGGCGCACGGAGTTGCGGGTTTCGCAGGGGAACGACACCGCCAACATCATCGAGGCCAACTTCCCGGGCGCGTTCCGCACGCGCGAGACCCAGTGGACGTGGCAGAACCACGTCGACTCCCCGGTGGGCGTTGTGCTCGCCGGCCTGGAGCGGCGCGAGCAGGAGGTGGAAGCCACCACGGCCTATACAGTGAGCTCGCGCGCGATCGATGCGGTGTTCCTGGGCCTCAACGGCAGCGCTGGCGGCCACAGCTGGCAGGCCAATGCGCGCCGCGACCGCAACTCCCAGTTCGGCACGGCCGACACCTGGTTTGCCGGCTATGGCTACCGGTTCTCGCCCGCCTGGCGGGTGCATGCCTCCCATGGCACGTCCTTCGTCGCGCCTTCGTTCAACCAGCTCTACTTCCCGCGCTTCGGCAACCCGCTGCTGCAGCCCGAGCGCGGCCGCAACTCGGACCTGGGCGTGACCTTCACCGCCGGCGAGCACGAGTTCAGGCTGGTGCGATTCGACAACCGCATCCGCGGCTTCATGACCAACACCACCCTGCCGGTGAACATCCCGCGGGTGCGCATCGATGGCTGGTCGCTGGGGTACACGGGGAAGGTGGAGCGCGTGGCGCTGCGCGCCAATCTCGAACTGCTGGACCCCCGCAACGCCGTGACCGGGCAGAAGCTGCCGCGGCGGACCCGCCATGCCGCCAACCTGGGCGCCGACTGGCAGATCGATGCGAAATGGACCGCGGGAGCCAACCTGCTGGGCGTCGGCCAGCGCTACGACGACGTAGCGAACACGCTGCCCCTGGGCGGCTACAGCACGGCCGACCTCTACGCCGACTGGCGGTTCGCGCCCGGCTGGTCGCTCCAGGCGCGGCTGAACAACGTGGCCGACAGGCGCTACGAAACCGCCTATGGCTACAACCAGCCGGGGCGCGAGTTCTACCTGACCCTGCGCTGGCAGCCGAAGTAAAGTGACCCGATGATCGCCTTGCCGCGTGGCCCCCAGCGCATCGTCTGCATGACCGAGGAGACGACCGAGTGGCTGTACCTGCTGGGCGAGGACGCGCGCATCGTGGGGATCTCGGGCTACACGGTGCGGCCGCCGCAGGCGCGGCAGGACAAGCCCAGGGTCAGCGCGTTCACCTCCGCGAAGATCGACAAGATCCTCGCGCTGGAGCCGGACTGCGTGTTCGGCTTTTCCGACCTGCAGGCCGACATCGCGGCCGAACTGGTGCGCAAGGGCGTGCAGGTCACCATCTTCAACCAGCGCAGCGTGGAGCAGATCTTCTCCATGCTGTACCAGGTGGCGGCCATCGTCGGGCGCGCGGATCGCGGGCTGGAGCTGCTGCAGGGCATGCGCGAGCGGCTGGATGCGATCCGCATCGCCGCGTCGGCTTTGCCGCGCCGGCCGCGCGTGTTCTTCGAGGAATGGGACGAGCCGCTGATCAGCGGCATCCGCTGGGTGAGCGAGTTGCTGGGCATCGCCGGTGGCGACGACTGCTTCCCCGAACTGGCGGCGCAGCCGCTCGGAAAGGACCGCATCCTGGCCGATCCCGGCGAGGTGGTGCGGCGCAACCCCGACATCGTGATCGGCTCCTGGTGCGGCAAGAAGTTCCGGCCCGAGCGGGTCGCTGCGCGGCCCGGCTGGGAGCAGGTGAACGCGGTGCGCGACGGGCAGCTGCACGAGATCAAGTCGGCCGACATCCTGCAGCCGGGGCCGGCGGCGCTGACCGATGGCGTGGAGCAGCTGCACCGCATCGTCATGGATTGGAGCGTGCGCCATGCCTGAATTGCGCGTGGCCCGCAGCGAGCTGATCCTGGGTGCGCCGCACGGCGGCCAAGTGGCGCGCGCCGAAGCGATCGCCGCCCGCTGGCTGTCGCTGTCGAGCGGGCACGAGGCGATCCACGTCGCGACCGCGCAGGCTTGGGACGGCGAGTTGCGCGAGCGCGTGACGCAGGGCAGGGCGGCCCGGGAGGCGTGCCTGCGCACCGCGGAAGAGCCGCTGGCGCTGGCCCATGCCTTGGGCGCCTTCAGCCGGCCCGGCGTGCTGGTGGTGGTCGATTGCCTGACCTTGTGGCTGACGGCCTTGATGATGCGGGCGGCGGAGCAGGACCATTCGGACACCTCCCTTCCCCTCTGGGGTGGGGCTCCGTCTTGCTCCCTCCCCCTCTGGGGGAGGGCTGGGGAGGGGGCGCCCTCCGCCACCATCGCCGACGCCATCGCGGCGTGCGCCGGTCCTTTGGTCCTGATCGGGCACGCTGCGGGCGCTGGGCAGATGCTCCAAGGCCGCGATGCGCGCCAGTTCGCCGACACGCTGGGCCGCCTGGACTGGCAGGCCGCAGTCGCCTGCGAACGCGTGACGCTGATGTCCCGCGGACTTGCCATGGTGCTCAAGGGAGCCGCATGAAGCGCCGCCTGATCGCGTTGCTGCTCGCGCTGGCCGCCTGGCCCGCGTTCGCGATCAGCGTGACCGACGACCGCGGCGTGGCCGTGCAACTGCGCGAGCCACCGAGGCGCATCGTCACGCTGCTGCCTTCGCTGGGCGAGACGGTTTGTGCGCTGGGCGCCTGCGACCGGCTGGTCGGAGTCGACGACTACGCCAACTGGCCCGCATCCGTCCAGGCGTTGCCGCGGGTCGGCGGCGTGGACGACCCGCGCATCGAGCGCATCGTCGGCCTGCAGCCCGACCTGGTGCTGCTGTCCTCCACCTCGCGCGCGCTCGGCCGACTGCAGGCGCTGGGCGTGCCCGTGATGGGCTTCGACATCAAGACGCTGGCCGACGTGCAGCGCGTGCTGTCCCGCGTGGCCGACACGCTGCAGGTGGGTGGCGCGGAGGCCGTGTGGCAGCGCATGGCTGCCGGCGTCGCGGCGGCGGCGCGCAGCGTGCCGGCGCGGCAAAAGGGCGTCACCGTCTATTTCGAAGTGAGCAGCGGTCCTTACGCCGCCAGCGAGTCGTCCCACATCGGCGAGATCCTGGCGCGGCTCGGCGCCGTCAACGTGGTGCCGGGGCGGCTGGGCACCGTGCCGCTGCTCAACCCCGAGTTCGTGGTGCGCGCCGATCCGCAGGTGATCATGGTGTCGCAGCGCGACGCGGCGGCGCTGGCGGCGCGTCCGGGCTGGCCGCGCATCCGCGCCATGCGCGAGGGCCGCGTGTGCCGCTTCACGCCGCAGCAGGGCGACGTGATCGCCCGCCCCGGGCCACGCCTGGCCGAGGCGGCGCAACTGCTGGCCGATTGCCTGGCCGGCCGGCTGGAGGCGCAGCGCCCGTGAACGCCGCCGACGACACGCTCGCCGCCACGCAATCGGCAGGTGCTGGCCGCGTCGATGCGCTGCTAGCCACGCAGGGCCGCCGCGTGCGCTGGTTCGCCGGCGCCGCGCTGGCCGCGAGCCTGCTGCTGGTGCTGCTCGGCGCGGCTGTCGGCTCGCTCGGCTGGGAGCCGTTGTGGGACAGCACGGAGGCGGCCCGCGCGATCGTGTGGGATATCCGCGTGCCGCGCAGCGCGGGCGCGTGGTTCGCGGGCGCCCTGCTGGGATTGGCCGGCGCGCTGGCGCAGGGGCTGTTCCGCAATCCGCTGGCGGATCCCTACCTGATGGGGAGCTCCACCGGGGCCGCATTCGGCGTGGCGGTGCTGCTGGTGGTGCTGGGCGCATCGCCGGGCATGGCGGCCGGCGTAGGGGCGCAACTGGGTCTGGCCGGCGCCGGTTTCCTCGGCGCCATGGCGGCCGTTCTGCTGACGCTCGTGCTGGCACGCGGCGTGCAGCACACGCTGCGCCTGCTGCTCGCCGGCGTGATCGTCGGCGTGGTGTTCGGCGCGCTGGCCGCTCTGGTGATGCTGTGGGCGCCGGACGTGCTGCGCGCGATGCAGGCCTTCCTGCTCGGCACCACGGGCCTGCTGGGCTGGACCGGCGCGCTGCTGCTGGGCGCGATGCTGGTGGTCGTGCTGGCTTGCGCCTTGGTGCTAAGCCCCGCGCTGGATGCACTGGCCCTGGGCGAGTCCGCTGCGGCCAGCCTGGGCCTGCCCCTGAACTCAGTGCGCATGGGGCTGGTCGGCGCGATTGCGCTGGCCACGGGGGCCGCGGTGGCGCAGGTCGGCCTGATTGCATTCGTCGGATTGGTTGCGCCCCACATCGTTCGGTCCGCGGTGCGGCCCACGCACCGCGCGCTGCTGCTGCTGTCGACCCTGGCGGGTGGCGTGCTGCTGCTGGCGGCCGACGTGCTGTCCCGCTGGCTGCTGGCTCCGCGCGAGTTGCCCGTGGGCGTGCTCACCGCCCTGCTCGGGGGGGCGTACCTGCTGTGGCTGATGCACCGGAGGGCGGCATGAATGCGCCTGCGTTGTCAGCTTCCGGGCTGCGCGTGGCGCTGGCCGGGCGCGAGGTGCTGCAGGGCGTGGACCTGTCGCTGCCGCAGGGCCGCTGGACCGCGGTGGTGGGCCCCAACGGGGCCGGCAAGACCACGCTGCTCAAGGCGCTCGCGCAGTTGCTTCCAGCACACGGGAGGGTCGACCTGCTCGGGCGGCCTGCGGCGGCGTGGGGGCAACGCGAACGCGCCCGTGCGCTGGCCTGGCTGGGACAGGGCCAGGAAGCCGGCGCCGAGGACCTGCGGGCCTGGGACGTCGCCATGCTGGGCCGCTTGCCGCATCGGCCCTGGCTGGCGGCGCCGACGGCCGCCGACCACGTGACGGTGGAAGACGCGATGCGCCGCACCCAGTGCTGGGACTGGCGGGCGCGCCCGCTCGGGCAGCTGTCCGGCGGCGAGCGCCAGCGCGTGCTGCTGGCGCGCGCGCTGGCGGTGCAGGCACCCGTGCTGCTGATGGACGAACCATTGGCCAATCTGGACCCGCCGCACCAGGCCGACGTGCTGGGCCTCGTGCGCCGCCACGTGGCCGCGGGCGGCACGGCGGTCACGGTGCTGCACGAGCTCACGCTGGCGCTGCGCGCGGACGACCTGCTGGTGGTGGCGGACGGGCGCGTGCTGCATCACGGCCCCACGCACGATCCGGCCACGCACGAAGCGGTGGGCCGCGTGTTCGGCGGCCGCATCCGCGTCCATGCCCTGGACAGCCACTGGGTGGCGCTGCCCGAGCCATGAGCGCATCGTGCACGCCGGAGGTTTGCTGATGCCCGCGCGTTGCGTCATGGTGCTGGGCACCAGCAGCGGCGCCGGCAAGAGCTGGCTGGCCACCGCGCTGTGCCGCTGGTATGCGCGCCGCGGGTTGAAGGTGGCGCCCTTCAAGGCGCAGAACATGAGCAACAACGCACGCGTGGTCGCCGGCGGCGAGATCGGCAGCGCGCAGTATTTCCAGGCGCTGGCCGCGCGCGCCGAGCCGGACGTGCGGATGAACCCGCTGCTGCTCAAGCCCGAGGGCGACATGCGCAGCCAGCTGGTGCTGCTCGGGCAGGTGGACGAGGCCCTGTCGCGGGCGCCCTGGCGCGGACGCAGCGCCAGCGTCTGGCCGCAGGTCGCGGGTGCGCTGGACGAATTGCGCGCGCAGAACGACGTGGTGGTGATCGAGGGCGCGGGATCGCCGGCCGAGATCAACCTGAAGGAGGACGACATCGTCAACATGCGCACGGCGCTGCATGCCGGCGCGCGCTGCCTGCTGGTCACCGACATCGACCGCGGCGGCGCGTTCGCGCACCTGTACGGGACATGGGCGCTGCTGCCGCAGGAGGAGCGAGCGCTGCTGCGCGGGTTCGTGCTGAACAAGTTCCGCGGCGATCCCACGCTGCTGGAGCCTGGGCCACGGCAACTGCAGGAACTGACCGGCGTGCCGACGGTGGCGACGCTGCCGATGTGGTGGGGACACGGGTTGCCGGAGGAGGATGCTGTCTTTCTCCCTCCCCCTCCGGTCTATACACCCCCAGAGGGGGGAGGAGCAAAGACCATCGCGATCGTCGCCTACCCGCGCATCAGCAACCACGACGAATTCCAGCCGCTGTTTGCCTTGCCGGGCGTGCGCGTGCGCTGGGCCCGCGACCCGCGCGACCTGCACGGCGCCGACTGGATCGTGCTGCCCGGCTCCAAGCACACCAGCAGCGACCTGGCCTGGTTGCGATCGCAACGACTCGCGCCTGCGATCGCCGCGCATGCGCAGCGCGGCGGCGCGGTGCTGGGCATCTGCGGCGGGCTGCAGATGCTGGGCGAGGCGCTGGTCGATCCGCACGGCATCGACGGCAACGGTCCCGGCCTCGGACTGCTGCCGCTGGTGACCGCCTTCGCGCCCGACAAGACGGTGCGCCGCACCCGGGCCCGCTTCGAGCAGTTGCGGGGACCCTGGTCCGCGCTCTCGGGCCTGGCCGTGCGCGGCTACGAGATCCGCCACGGCCGCACCGCGCAACACGCGGGCATGGCGCCGGCCCACGTGGCGATGGCCGACGGCCTCGCGTGGCAGAACGCCGAAGGCAACGTGCTGGGCGCGTACCTGCACGGCCTGTTCGAGGACGAGGCCGTGCTGCAGGCGCTGTTCGGCTCGGCGGGCACCGGCCTGGACCCGGTCTTCGAAGGGCTGGCCGACTTCGTCGACGCCCTTTTCCAGCCCGGCGTGCTCGACAGCCTCATCGCTTGAGTTGGCGGGCGCCCTCCGCATCGGGGTTAATGCCCCTGTGGCCGCCTGTAGCCCGGCGTTAAGGTTCGATCCATCCGCAACTCCCCGGGAGCTCCGCATGTACAAGCGAATCCTGTTGGCCTACGACGGCAGCGATGCCGGCCAGAAGGCCCTGCTCGATTGCCGCGAACTCGCGCAGTGGTCCGGCTCCGAGCTCTTCCTGGTGGCCGTGATGCCGTCCGCGATGAGCTTCGTCGGCCTCGAAGGAGGCGTGTACGACATCGAACTGGAGGAGCGCGAGCGCGCCAAGTACCAGGCCATCCTGCAGGACGGCCTGCACCGGCTCGAGCAGGCCGGCTACGCCGCGCGCGGCGAGGTCGTCACGGGCGAAGCGATCGAGGAGATCACCAAGTACGCCCGCAAGGTCGAGGCCAGCCTGATCGTGGTCGGCCACAAGCACCTCGACAGCTGGGCTGCGCGCTGGTGGCGGGGCTCCATCTCGGGCGCCCTGATCGAGCATTCGCCCTGCAGCGTGCTGGTGGTGATCACCTCGTGATCCGCCGCGCGCTCGCGCGCGCAGCGCTCATTGCGTCGGCACTGCTGCTGGCCGCCTGCGCGGCTGGCGCGCCGGCGCCGGACCGGCCGGCCCTGGTCGTGCTGCTGGTGGTCGACGGGCTGCCGCAGCGGCAGGTCACCGCCTACCGCGACCAGCTCGCCCCCGACGGCCTGGCCCGCTTCCTGGACCACGGCGCCTGGTTCTCGCAGGCGCACTACGGCTATGCGTTCACCGTCACGGCGGCCGGACACGCGACGCTGCTCACCGGCGCGCATCCGCAGCGCACCGGCATCATCGGCAACCAGTGGCGCGACGTGCAGACCGGTGCGCAGGTCTACAACACCGGCGACAGTGCGCATCGCTACCTCGGACACGCCACACGCCCGCTGGATGGCACCAGCCCGCGCAACCTGAAGGTGGACACGCTGGGCGACGTGCTGCGCAGCGCAGACCCGCGCGCCAAGGTGATCGCCGTCTCCGGAAAGGATCGCGGCGCCATCCTGCCGGCGGGCCACCTGGGCACGGCCTACATGTACATGGCGGCCACCGGCCGGTTCGCTTCCACCACGTACTACATGCAGCAGCACCCGGCCTGGGTCGAGGCCTTCAACGCCGCACGACCGGCCGATCGCTGGTTCAGGGCCGAGTGGCAGCCGCTGCTGCCGCAGGCGGCCTATGACCGGTCGCTGCCCGACGACCAGCCCTGGTTCGGTCCGCGCGGCGGCCGCCTGCCGATGCGCATGGGCGGCGCCGATGAAGCGGCGCCGGGGCCGGCGTATTACGCCAGCCTGCTGCGCAGCCCCTTCGCCGACCAGCTCACGCTGGACTTCGCGCGCGCGGCCATCCGCGCCGAGCAACTCGGGCAGGACGAGGTGCCCGACATCCTGGTGGTCAGCCTCTCCGGCCACGATTACGTCAACCACGCGTTCAGCGCCGAATCGCGCATCTCGCACGATCACGTGCTGCAGCTCGACCGCCAGCTGCAGGCGTTCCTGCGCGACCTGGACGCGGCGGTCGGGCGCGGCCGCTACGTCGCGGCGCTCAGTGCCGACCACGGCTTCATGCCCGCGCCCGAAGTCAGCCGGGCGCGCGGCCTGGACGCCGGCCGGGTGGACTGGCGCACGGCGATGGCGCGCGTGAACGGGCAGCTGCAGCAAACCTTCGGCGCCGCGCCGCTGGTGCACCTGAGCCCGGGCGCGTCGCTGAACGTCGATCGCAGCCTGCTGGCCGAACGGGGCCTCGATCTCGACCGGGTGGCCGATGCGGCCCGGGCCGCGCTGCTGCGCGAGCCCGGCATCGCCGCCGCCTACACCCGCCGCGAGCTGCAGGACCGCAGCCGCACCGGTGCGCCCTTCTTCGAGCAGGTGCTCGAGGGCTGGAACCCGCAGGTCTCGGGCGACGTGCCCTACGTGCTCGAACCCGGCTGGATGGGGTCGGGCGGCGTCGCCACGCACGGATCGCCCTACGCCTGCGACACGCACGTGCCCCTGCTGCTGTGGGGGCGGCCGTGGGTGAAGCCGGGGCGGGTCGATGCGCGCGTGCAGGTGGTGGACCTGGCACCCACGCTGGCGCAATGGCTGGGGCTGCCGCCGCCACCCGCCAGCCAGGGGCGGTCGCTGCCGCTGCCGTGAAGGCTGCGGTCCCTTTGCAAACCTGAAACCTGCGCGCCAAGCCCGCGACACCTGGGGCCGGCAAGCTGTTCCACGTGCGACCGGCCCTGCCGCAAAGGTTCTACATTCGTGGCCAGGGCCGCGTGGCACGCGGCGAAGGCAGAGCCGCTCCCGCGGCGCCCGACCAGACCCCACAAGAATGCAATCCGACTCCGCCCGCGACACCGACCCTCCCGCCGCCGCCGCATCCGCGCATGCACCGCCACGCCGACTGGGCCGGCGCGGCAAGCTGCTGGGCAGCCTGGTGGCACTGCTGCTGGTGATCGGACTGGCTGGGCTGGCCTGGTACCTGACCCGACAGCCGGCAGCGCCGGCGAACGGCTTCGGCCCCGGCCGGGGCGGGCCGGCCACCACCGTCGGCGTCGCCGTGGCCGAGCGCACCGACATCCCGGTCACGCTGGACGCCCTCGGCACCGTGGTGCCGCTGGCCACGGTGCGGGTGCGCCCGCAGGTGTCGGGCGTGCTGCAGCAGGTGCACTACCAGGAAGGCCAGTCGGTGCGTCAGGGCGAGCTGCTGGCCAGCATCGATCCGCGCCAGTTCGAGATGGCGCTGCAGCAGGCCACCGGCCAGCGCATGCGCGACGAGGCCCAGCTCGATGCGGCGCGCGTCACGCTGCAGCGTTTCCGCACGCTGCTGGAGCAGGACTCGATCGCCCGGCAGGAGGTCGACACGCAGGCGGCGCTGGTCAAGCAGCTGGAGGCCGCGGTGGTGGTGTCCAAGGCCAACGAGGCCACCGCGCGCCTGAACCTGGGCTACACGCGCGTGGTGTCGCCGATCGCCGGCCGGGTGGGCCTGCGCACGGTGGACGTCGGCAACGTGGTCGGGCCGTCCGACACCAACGGCATCGCGGTGGTCACGCAGCTCTCGCCCATAGACGTCGAGTTCGCCATTCCGCAGGACCGGATCGATGCGCTGCTGCAGGCTTCGCGCGAAGAGGCCTTGCCGGTGCGGGCGCTGGACAGCACCCGCAGCCGGTTGCTGGAGGCCGGCCGCTTCCATTCGCTGGACAACCAGGTCGACGTGCAGACCGGAACGGTGCGGGCCAAGGCGCGCTTCGACAACGCGAAGCAGGCGCTCTTTCCCAATCAGTTCGTCAACGTGCAGCTGCGCTTGCGCACGATCGAAGGCGCGGTGACGGTGCCGCTGTCGGCAGTGCGCACCGGCGCCAACGGTGACTACGTGTTCGTGCTGAAGGACGACCGCACCGTGCAGCTGCGCAACGTGCGGCGCGGCGAGGCCACCGCCGAGCGGGTGCAGGTCACCAGCGGGCTGCAGGCCGGCGAGCGCGTGGTCACCGAGGGCGCCGACCGCCTGCGCGACGGCTCGCGCGTGGCGTTGCCGGGCGAGGGGCCGCGGCCGGGGGCTGCGGGGGCGCGCAACGGGGCATCGCCGGTGGACGC
>JAKFEA010000362.1:0-15372 GCA_036675905.1 Acidovorax sp.
GCGAAACCGCCGAGCGAGCTCGCGACCGGCTGCTCCGGGCTGGTTTCGCCGGGCGCGACATCCATCTGCAGCACCGCGGGCCCACCGACTCCGACAGCATGGGCGAGGACCCGCGTGCCTGGGTCGGCACCGATCGCGAGATCGCCGCGGACCGCAGCATGGTGGACAAGGTGGCCGGCTTCTTCGTGCATCTGTTCGGCGCCGACGATCCCGAGCGCCGGCACGAGGCCTGGTCGCGTGCCGTGGACAGTGGCCGCACCGTGCTGGTGGTGGACACGCAGGACGAGCAGCAGGCGCAGCGCGCCCGCGAACTGCTGCATGACCTGCAGGCGGCCGACGTGGACGTCTACCACCGGCCCAGGCAGCTGACCGTGTACGACATCCTCAGCGTCCGCTCCGAGGACGAAGGCCCCATTGCGCCGGGAGCGTACGCCGGCAGCCGCGAGCCGGGCGGGGACGAGCGTAGCGAAGCCGCCCGCGAGCGCGCCCTGGCGGCCGGGCGCACCGGCGAGCAGCGCCCGCTGGACCTGCGCGATCCCGACCAGGAGCGCGAGGCCGGCCGCGGCGTGCGGGGGGACAAGGACAAGCCTTCGCGGTGAGCGCCACGGCCGGGCGCGGCAACCGGGGTCAGGACTGTCGCCGGTGGCGCGACAATGGGGCGTTTGCGCCGACTTCCCGGAAAAAGGACCATGCCCCTGCCATTCGCCTCCCGCCTCGACAACGTCGAAACCTCCGCCATCCGCGAGCTGTTCAAGCTGCTGGGCAAGCCGGGCATCATTTCCTTTGCGGGTGGCTTCCCGGACAGCGCGATGTTCGACGTGGAGGGCCTGCGCGAGGCCAGCCAGAAGGCACTGGATGAGGAACCGGGGGCCGCGCTGCAGTACGGCGCCACCGAGGGCTACGAGCCACTGCGCGAGCAACTGGCGGCGTTCGAGTCTGGCAAGGGCGTGGCCGGCCTCACCTCCCAGCAGCTGATCGTCACCACCGGCAGCCAGCAGGCGCTCGACCTGCTGGGCAAGACGCTGGTCGGCCCCGGCGACAAGGTGATCGTGGAAGGCCCCACCTTCCTGGCCACGATCCAGTGCTTCCGCCTGTATGGCGCCGACCTGGTCTCGGCGCCGATCGACGCGCAGGGCGTGCAGGTCGACAAGCTCGAGGCGCTGATCGCCGAGCACAAGCCGAAATTCGTCTACCTGATCCCCACCTTCGGCAACCCGAGCGGCGCGCTGCTGTCACTGGAGCGGCGCCGCAAGGTGCTGGAACTGGCCGTCAAGTACCGGACCCTGATCGTGGAGGACGACCCCTACGGCGACCTGTACTTCAGCCCGGAGCCGCCGCCGCCTTCGCTGCTGGCCTTGTCGGGCGAAGTGCCCGGCTCGCGCGAGTGGCTGGCGCACTGCGGCAGCATGAGCAAGGTGCTGTCGCCGGGCCTGCGCGTGGGCTGGCTGGTCGCGCCGGCGGAGTTGCTGGCCAAGGCCACCATGTGCAAGCAGTTCAGCGACGCCCACACCAGCACCTTCGCCCAGGCGACGGCTGCGCAGTACCTCAGGAGCGGTCGCATGCCGCAGACCCTGAAGAACGTGCGCAAGGTCTATGCCGAGCGGGCGCAGGCCATGGGCGACGCGCTGCAGCGCGAGCTGGGCGACGCCATCACCTTCACCCAGCCGCAGGGCGGGCTGTTCTTCTGGGCGCGGCTCACGGGCGCAGGCGGCAAGGTCAGTGACGCCGCCGAGTTCGCCCGGCGCGCCATCGAACAGGGCGTGGCCTTCGTGCCCGGCGCGCCTTTCTTCGCCCGGGACCCGGACACGAGTTCGCTGCGCCTGTCGTTCGCCACCGCCGGCGTCGACAAGATCCGCGAAGGCATCGCGCGGCTCGGCAAGGCGCTGTAGCAGGCTCTTCCGGGAAGCCGTTGCACTTGCAGGGAGTGATTGCCATGACCACCCACGTGTTCACGAGCGGGCGCATCCGCAAGGCGGACTACGACCCCGGCTCGCACCAGCTGGACCTGCACTTCGACAACCAGTCGGTGCTGGCCTACAAGCATGTCCCGCAAGAGGTGTTCCGGCGCCTGTGCAGCGCGCCCAACCCGGCGACGTATTGGGAAGACCGCATCGCCGAGGAGTACCCCAAGGGCACTCCGAAGGCACGCGCCGGCGGACCCGGCAGCGGCAAGAGCCTCGGTGACCTGTTCGGCGGAGGGAGCGAATAGATGGATGCAGCGACCGTCGACGCACAGGCTGCCGGCGCAGGTGCGGCGGGCGAAGCCATGCAGGCGATGGCGCAGCAGTTCGCCCGCCTGCGCGCCGCCCATGCCGCCGAGCCCTGGCCGGAATGGCCCGCGCGCGAAGAGCGCCTGCGGCGCCTGCTGCGCGTGGTGCGCGAGCACGAGCGCGACATTGCCGCAGCCATCCACCAGGACTTCGGCAACCGGCCGGCCATCGAAACCGAGATCGCCGAAGTCTGGCCCAGCCTGGACGAGATCAAGGGCGCCCTGAGTCACGGCCGCCGCTGGATGAAGCCGCGCCGTGCCGGCGTGACCAAGTGGTTCCTGCCTGCCCGGGCGCGCATCGTGCCGCAGCCGCTGGGCGTGATCGGCATCATCGTGCCCTGGAACTACCCGCTGTACCTGGCCGTGCCCCCGCTGGCGGCGGCGTTGGCCGCAGGCAACCGGGCAATGCTCAAGCTGTCGGAGTTCACGCCGGCGTACTCCGCGCTCATGCAGCGGCTGCTGGGCGAAGCCTTCAGCGCCGACGAGGTGGCGGTCGTCACCGGCGGCCCGGAGATCGCGGCGCAGTTCAGCGCGCTGCCCTTCGACCACCTGCTGTTCACCGGTTCCACGCCGGTCGGGCGCAAGGTGATGGCCGCGGCGGCACCGAACCTCACGCCCGTCACGCTGGAGCTGGGCGGCAAGTCACCGGGCGTGGTGACGCCCGGCTATCCGATGGACCATGCGGCCGAGCGCATCCTGGTTGGCAAGCTGCTCAACGCCGGCCAGACCTGCATCGCGCCCGACTACGTGCTCGTGCACCGGCCCGAACTCGGCGCCTTCGTGCAGGCCGCGCAACGCCAGGCCCGGCGCATGTACCCGGGCGGGCTGGCCGATCCCAACTACTGCAGCATCGTCAACGATCGCCAGTACAGCCGCCTGCTGGCCGAGGTGGACGAGGCGCAGGGCCGCGGCAGCGCGGGCGTGCCCCTGTTCGCCGGCGAGCAGCGCAGCGATCCGCAGCACCGCCTGGCGCCGCTGCTGCTGGTGGACCCGCCGGTGGACACGCGGGTCATGAACGAGGAGATCTTCGGCCCGGTGCTGCCGGTGGTGCCCTACGACACGGTGGAGCAGGCCATGCGCTTCGTGCGGGAGCGTCCCCACCCGCTGGCGCTCTACTGGTTCGATCGCGACAAGGCCCGCACGGAAACCGCCATGCGCGAGTTGCCGGCAGGCGGCATGACGGTGAACGACACGCTGTTGCACATCGCCCAGGAGAACCTGCCCTTCGGCGGCGTCGGCGCCTCGGGCATGGGGCACTACCATGGTCGCTGGGGTTTCGAGACCTTCAGCAAGCTCAAGCCGGTGTTCCTGCAGTCGCCGGTGAATGCGCTGTCGCTGTTCCTGCCGCCGTACAGCCGCCTGGCGCGCACGATGCTGCACTGGATGAAGCGGCTCTGAGCGAGCCGCAGCGGCGACGGCGGCGCCGCCCCCGTCAGCTGACTGCTTCGGTGTTCTCGGAATCCGGCTCGGATTCCTCCACCACCGGCATGCGCGGTCGCTGCAGCTTGATGTGGGCGGCCAGGCCGCCCGAGGTGGTGTTGGCCAGCGCGAAGATCCCGCCCATGCGCTGCACCGTCTTGTCGACGATGGCCAGGCCCAGGCCGGCGCCGGTGGCGGCCGTGCGCGCGGCGTCGCCGCGGAAGAACGGCTTGATCAGGTTGGGCAGGGCTTCGGGAGCCACGCCCATGCCGTGGTCGCGCACCTTGAGCAGCACCCATTCGTTGCGCTGCTTGGCGGCGACGTCCACCACGGCGATGCCGGTCTCGGGCGTCTTGCCGTAGCGGCGGGCGTTCTCCAGCAGGTTGGAGACGACGCGGGCCAGTTCCACCTCGTCGGCCAGCACGTACAGGTGCTTGGGAACGTCGGTGTTGATGCGCATGTCGCCGTGGTCCTGCACGGCGTACACACAGGCCTCGACGACGCTGCGCAGGTTGACCGGCTTGAGCTCCGCATGGTCCGGCCGGGCGTAGTCGAGGAACTTGTCGATGATGGCGTCGAGCTGGTCGATGTCGGAGGCCATGTGTTCGCGCGCCTCCGGATCGGCCACGCTCATCTCGGTTTCCAGTCGCAGGCGGGCCAGCGGCGTGCGCAGGTCGTGCGAGATGCCGGCCAGCATGACGGCGCGGTCCTGCTCGATCTTGGCCAGCTGCTGCGCCATCCGGTTGAAGCCGATGTTGACCTCGCGGATCTCGCTGGTGACGGCCTTCTCGTCCAGCCGGCTGGCGTCGAAGTCGCCGTCGCGCACGCGGCTGGCCGCGAACGACAGCTGCTTGAGCGGGCGGTTGATCAGCCGGGCGATCAGGGCCGCTCCGGCCAGCGACAGGCCCGCCGCGGTGATCAGCCAGATCAACCAGGTGCGGCCCCCCACGCGGGAGAATCGATCGCGGTCCATCAAGAGCCAGTAGGCGTCGGAGTCGATCTTGAACCCGACCCAGAAACCCTGCTCGCCGTTCACGGCCGAGGCCAGGATGGTGCCCGGGCCCAGGCGCTTGATCAGCTCGTCGGCGACTCGCTCGTCGAGCGACGCGGAATCGAATACGACGTACACGTCGGTCGGCTTGCTGGGCATGATGCGCACGCCCTCCTGTTCGGCCAGCGTCTTGATCAGCGACACGCGCGCGATCGCGTCGGAGTAGCGCAGCGCCGCCCGGCTCAGGTTGACCAGCGAGGCGATCTGCTGGGAGGTCTGCACCGCTCGCGGCTCGAACTCCAGCGCGCGGAAAGTCTGCAGCCAGGCCACGATGGAGCCGATCAGCAGCAGGGAGAGCAGGAAGAAGGTGCGCCAGAACAGGGACAGGCCCACGCGCGGGCGCATCTCCAGCGGCGCAGGCGCCGTCTCCAGCGGCGCGGGTCCGGTGGCGTCCATGGTGGTCGTCGATACCCCTCGGATCATGTGGTCGGGCAAGTGGCGAATGGCGCCCGCCGCGGGCGAAGCGCAAGGCGCATTGTCGGCCGCAGCTCAGCGCTTGTCATTCGCCCGCAGGCGCGGCGGGCGCCGCGCGGCCTCAGCCGGCGCCGTCCGGCACGAACACGTAGCCTACGCCCCACACCGTCTGGATGTAGCGCGGCGCGGACGGGTCCAGTTCCACCAGCTTGCGCAGGCGCGACACCTGCACGTCGAGGCTGCGGTCGAAGGGCTCGAACTCGCGGCCGCGTGCCAGCTGGGCCAGCTTCTCGCGTGACAGCGGCTGGCGCGGGTGGCGCACCAGCGCCTTGAGCATGGCGAATTCGCCGGTGGTCAGGGGCAGCTCGTCGCCGTTCTTGCGCAGGGTGCGGGCGCCCAGGTCGAAGGCGAAGGGGCCGAAGGTGACCACCTCGTTCTCGCTGGAGGGAGCGCCGGGCGCCTCCTGCGCCGGGCGGCGGCGCAAGACGGCGTGCACGCGAGCCAGCAGTTCGCGCGGGTTGAAGGGCTTGCCCAGGTAGTCGTCGGCGCCGACCTCCAGGCCGACGATGCGATCGACGTCCTCGCCCTTGGCGGTGAGCATGATGATGGGGGTGCGGTCATTGGCGGCGCGCAGCCGGCGGCAGATGGACAGGCCGTCTTCGCCGGGCATCATCAGGTCCAGCACGATGAGGTCGGCGGTCTCGCGCAGCATCAGCCGGTTGAGCGCCTTGCCGTCCTCGGCCAGGATGACCTCGAAGCCTTCCTGCGTCAGGTAGCGCCTGAGCAAGTCGCGGATGCGGGCATCGTCATCGACCACCAGGATCTTGTCGGTGCGGGCTGCAGCTTGTGTCATGATGCTCCAAAACGTATTTGTAACAGAGCCGATTCTGAAGGCCTTGCCCAGCGAAATGCAGGCATTTGGCGGGTGGCTGACACACTGTTACACAAGTTGCGGCCGCTGGGAGCGAATCACTTTTCCCGCGTGAACTCGGCCCGCATCGAAACATCAAGCCCAGATGCAACTCAGCCCCTTCCGCCTTTTCCTCCCCTTCCTGTTTGTCGCCGCACTGCTGGCTTGCATCGGATCGGCCCGAGCCCAGCTGATGCCGGTCCCCGCACCCGCGCCTGAAAACGTCGTCCAGCTGTCGGCCTCGGCGGTGGTCGAGGTTCCGCAGGACCTGCTGGGCATGCAGCTGGCGGTCACCCGCGAGGGCGCCGATCCGGCCCAGGTGCAGGCCCAGCTCAAGGGCGTGCTGGAACAGGCGTTGACCGAAGCGCGCAAGGCGGCCCAGCCGGGCGCGCTCGAGGTGCGCACCGGCAACTTCCACGTCGGTCCGCGCTACGGGCGCGAAGGACGCATCACCTCCTGGGTGGGCACGGCCGAGCTGCTGCTGGAGGGGACCGACTTTGCGCGCATGGGCCAGCTGGCAGGGCGATTGCCCGGCATGACCCTGACCGGCGCCTCCTTCCGGCTCAGCCGCGAGCGCAAGCTGCAGGCCGAACGCGAGGCCCAGGCGCAAGCGGTCGAGCGCTTCCGCGCCAAGGCCGGCGAGCTGGCCAGGGCGTTCGGCTTCAGCAGCTATGGCCTGCGCGAGGTTTCGGTCCATGCGCAGGACGAAGGGCCGCCGCCGCGGCCGCGCGTGATGGCGATGGAAGCCAAGTCCGCGATGGCCGACGCCCCGGTGCCGGTGGAAGCCGGCAAGTCCGCCGTCGTCGTCAACGTCTCGGGTTCCGTACAGCTTCGCTAGGCTGCGTCCGACACACCGGCCGCGCGACCCGCTCCTAAGCTGGGCCGCATGGGGGCCTCCTGCGATCCGGCATCCAGCCCGGGCGCTGCCGGGTCGGGGCCCGAGCTGTTCGTGCTGGTCAATCCGGGCTCCGGCACGAACGACCTGGCCCGCAAGCGCGAGATCCTCGAGTCGGTTTTTCGCGAAGCGGAGCGGCCGTTCCGCTTCGTCAGGCTGGCTTCCACCGCCGACCTGCCGCGCGCCTGCGATGCCGCAGCGGCGCGCGCATGCGAATGCGGAGGCGCACTGGTGGGCGTGGGAGGCGACGGCACCCTGAACACCGTGGCTCAGGCGGCGTGGCAGCATGACTGCATGGTCGGCGTGCTGCCGCAGGGCACCTTCAACCTGTTCGCGCGCGAGCACGGGATCCCGCAGGAGCTGGAGGCGGCGGCCCGCGCGCTGCTGCGGGCGCAACCGGAGCCGGTGCAGGTGGGCGAGGTGAACGGCCACCTGTTCCTGGTCAATGCCAGCCTGGGGCTCTATCCGCAGCTGCTGCAGGACCGCGAAACCTTCAAGCAGCAGTTCGGCCGCCACCGCTGGGTGGCCGCGATCGCGGGGCTGAAGACGATCTTCGAATGGCGGCGCCAGCTCGCCCTGGAGATCGAGCTCGATGGCGAACGCACCGTGCTGCGCACGCCCACCCTGTTCGTCGGCAACAACCGCCTGCAGCTCGATCGCATCGGGATGGAAGCGCGCATCGCCTCGCGGGTGGGGGAGGGCCGGCTCGCGGCCCTGATCGCGCACCCGATCGGCACCCGTGACATGGTCTGGCTGATGCTCAAGGGCGCCTTCGGCCGGCTGGGCGACCCCGAGCAGGTCGACTGCTTCGCCTTCCGCACGCTCACGGTGCGCGTGCTGGGCCGGCGACGCATCCGGGTCGCCGCCGATGGTGAAGTCGACGTGCTGGCCGCGCCGCTGCGCTTCTCGGTCGTCTCGCGCCCGCTGCGCCTGCTGCTGCCCCGGCCCGAGGACCGGGTGCCGGTCGAATGAGCCTGCTGCTGCACGTCTCCGACACGCACTTCGGCACCGAGGATGCGCCAGTGGTGGCTGCCTTGCAGCGTTTGGCCACGGCGCTTGCTCCCGATGTGCTGGTCCTGAGCGGAGACATCACGCAGCGTGCCCGGCGCGCGCAGTTCGCCGCGGCCCGTGCCTTCTGCGATTCGCTGGGCATCGCGCGGATGCTGGCGCTGCCGGGCAACCACGACATCCCGTTGTTCAACCTGCCGGTCCGCCTGCTGGACCCCTACCGCGGCTACCGCGCCGCGTTCGGCGCCGAACTGGAACCTGAACTGGAAGGGGATGACCTGCTGCTGCTGGGGGTGAACACGACCCGGCCCGCGCGGCACAAGAACGGCGAGGTGTCGCAGGCGCAGGTCGCCCGCGTGGCCCGGCGGCTGGAGACGGCGCGGCGCGAACAGCTGCGTGTGGTGGTCACGCACCAGCCGGCGTGCGTGATGCGCGAGGAGGACGAACACGACCGGCTGCGCGGCGGGCACGCTGCCCTCCAGGCCTGGTCACGCGCCGGCGCCGACCTGGTGCTGGGCGGGCATATCCACCTGCCTTACCTCACCGACGCCTGTGCGCGCGTGCCGGGCACGCCGCGGGCGCTGTTCTGCGTCCAGGCAGGCACGGCGGTGTCGCGGCGGGTGCGGCATGGCTCGCCCAACTCGGTGAACCTGGTGCGCTGGACGCCGCCCAGGCCGGGCGATGCGCGCCTGTGCCGCGTTGAACGTTGGGATTACGAACTCGCCCAGGACCGCTTCGAGTGCTCGCATGAGCATGCGCTGCGATTGGCGGATTGAAGAAGAAGACCGTACGCAGAAGACGCAGAAATTGCGCAGAAGTCGCAGAAGAATCTCTATCCTTTTCTGCGACTTCTGCGAGCCTTTTGCGTCTTCTGCGTTCAAGGCTTTAGTCGGCCCTCAAAAGCAACAACCCTACTGAGCGGCCCAGCCGCCGTCCATGTTCCAGGCCACGCCGCGCACGTTGTTGGCGGCAGGGGAGCAGAAGAACACCGCCAGTTCGCCCAGTTCCTCGGGCGTGGTGAACTGCAGCGAAGGCTCCTTCTCGCCCAGAAGCGCCTTCTTGGCTTCCTCGTTGCTCCAGCCGTTGGCTTGTGCCCTGGCATCGACCTGCTTCTGCACCAGCGGGGTCAGCACCCAGCCGGGGCAGATCGCATTGCAGGTCACGCCGGTGGTGGCGGTCTCCAGCGCCACCACCTTGGTCAGGCCGACGATGCCGTGCTTGGCCGCGACGTAGGCGGACTTCTCGGCGGAGGCCACCAGGCCGTGCACCGAGGCGATGTTGATGATGCGGCCCCACTGGGCGGCTTTCATGGCCGGCAGCGCCAGCCGCGTCGCGTGGAACGCGCTGGACAGGTTGATGGCGATGATGGCGTCCCAGCGCTCGGGCGGGAAATCCTCCACCTTGGCGACGTGCTGGATGCCGGCGTTGTTGACCAGGATGTCCACGCGGCCGAACTGGGCGGCGGCGAACTTCATCATGTCCTCGATCTCGGCCGGCTTGCTCATGTCGGCGCCGTGGTAGGCCACCTTGGCGCCCAGCCCGGTGACTTCGGCCTTGGGCCCCTCGACATCGCCGAATCCGTTCAGCACGATGTTGGCGCCCTGGCGCGCAAGGGCCTTGGCGATGCCGAGGCCGATGCCGCTGGTCGAGCCGGTCACGAGGGCTGTCTTGCCGCTGAGCATGGGGAAGTCTCCGAAGGGGGTTGGTAGGATGCGATGGACTCGTGCGTGCCGGTCTCCGGCACGCGACCGCGCGAAGTATCGGATGATTTTCCCCATGCCATCTCCTACGCTCAACTACGTACCCTGCGCCGACGCGGACGGGGGGCACCGCATGGCGTACTGGAGCTGGGGCCATGCCACCGCTGCCCGGGTCATCGTCTGCGTGCATGGGCTGTCGCGGCAGGGCCGCGATTTCGACGTGCTGGCGCAGGCGCTGCTGGCACGCAGCGCCGGGCCGCTGCGCGTGGTCTGCCCCGACGTGGTGGGCCGTGGCCGCAGCGACTGGCTGAAGAACCCGCAGGGCTATGCGCTGCCCACCTATGCCGCCGACATGCTGGCCATGCTGGGGCAACTGCATGCCCAGTCGCCCATCGAGGATTTGTCCTGGTGCGGCACCAGCATGGGCGGGCTGGTCGGCATGGCGGTCGCGGGCACGCCCGGCCTGCCGCTGCCGACGCCCATCGAGCGACTGCTGCTCAACGACGTCGGCCCGGTGATCCAGTGGCAGGCGCTCGAACGCATAGGCGCCTACATCGGCCAGACCGGGCGGTTCGCGACCTTGCAGGAAGCCGCGGACGCGATGTGGCGCATCTCCAGCAGCTTCGGCCCCCACACGCCCGAACAGTGGCTGGCCTTGTCGCGACCCATGGTGCATGAGTTGCCGGAGGGCGGCCTTACGCTGCACTACGACCCGGCCATCGGCGTGCCGCTGCGCGCCATGACGGCGCAGGACGCCGAGCAGGGCCAGGCCACGCTGTGGGCGTTGTATGACCAGATATCGGCCCGGACCCTGCTCACGCGCGGTGCGCAATCGGACCTGCTGTCGCGCGAGACGGCCCTGCAGATGACGCAGCGTGGCCCGCGGGCGCAACTGGTCGAGTTCGAGGGCGTGGGCCACGCGCCCACGTTCGTCACGCCAGAGCAGGTGGAAACCGCCGTTTCCTTCCTGCTGCCGCCATGAAGCGGCAATCGGTCGAACCGGCGCAAGGCGGCGCGGTTCCCGAGCTGGTTGCCGCGGCCGAGCAGGCGCTGCCCCGGCAGGCCGATGCGCTGGCGCGGGCGCGCGCCTTTGCCGAGCCGCTGATCGCCGGCGAGATGCTGGACACCGGCGAGAACACGCTGGCCCATGCGGACGGAGTGGCCCGCATCCTCAAGTCCATGGGCGGCTCCGAAGCCATGCAGGCGGCCAGCTACCTCGTGTATGCCTGCCAGCACCTGCACCAGCCCCGGGAGGTGATCGCCAAGGCCTTCGGCGACAGCTATGCCGCGCTGGCGGTGGAGACCACCGCGCTGGTGCGCGTGCAGAGGCAGGCACGCGCGTCGGAGGAGGAGGCCGCCCGGCCCGGCGAACCGCCGCAGGAGCAGACCGAGAACGTGCGCAAGATGCTGCTGGCGTTCTCGCGCGACCTGCGGGTGGTGATGCTGCGGCTGGCCTCCCGGCTGCAGACGCTGCGCTGGCACGCGGCACGCAAGTCCGTGCCCACGCCCGGCGTCGCGCGCGAGGCGCTGACCATCTTCGCGCCGCTGGCCAACCGGCTGGGCGTCTGGCAGATCAAGTGGGAGATGGAGGACCTGGCCTTCCGCTTCCTGGAGCCCGACACCTACCACCAGGTCGCCCGACTGCTGGACGAGAAGCGGGTCGAGCGCGAGGCCTACGTCCAGCAATTGCGCCGGCGGCTGGAGCAGGAGCTCAAGGCGCAGGGCATCGCCGCCCAGGTGCAGGGGCGCCCCAAGCACATCTACAGCATCGTCAAGAAGATGCGCGGCAAGTCGCTGGACTTCGAGGAGGTGTTCGACATCCGGGCGCTGCGCGTGATCGTGCCGGAGGTGCGCGACTGCTATGCCACGCTGTCCTGGGTGCATGAGCAGTTCGAGTCCATCCCGTCGGAGTTCGACGACTACATCGCCAGGCCCAAGCCGAATGGCTACCAGTCGCTGCACACCGTGGTGCGCGACGAGGCCGGCCGCGCCATCGAGATCCAGATCCGCACGCACGCCATGCACGAGCATGCCGAGCACGGCGTCGCCGCCCACTGGGCCTACAAGGAAGCGGGCACCAAGGGCTACGGCGGGGTGACGGCGGCGGGCGAGTACGACGCCAAGCTGGCGGTGCTGCGGCAACTGCTGGCCTGGGAACGCGACCTCGCGGGCGCAGGCAAGGGGCTGTTCGAGGACCGCATCTACGTGCTGACGCCCAACGCGCAGATCGTGGAGCTGCCGCAAGGCGCGACGCCCGTGGACTTCGCCTACACCGTGCACACCAGCCTGGGCCACCGCTGCCGCGGCGCCCGGGTCGATGGCGCGATGGTCACGCTCAACACGCCGCTGCAGAACGGCCAGACGGTGGAGATCGTCGCGGCCAAGGAGGGTGGCCCCTCGCGCGACTGGCTCAACCCGGACCTGGGCTTCCTGGCCAGCCACCGCGCCAAGTCCAAGGTGCGCGCCTGGTTCAACGAGCAGGCCAAGGCCGAGACGCTGGCGCGCGGCAAGGAAGCGGTGGAAAAGCTGCTGCAGCGCGAAGGGCGCACTTCGCTGAAGCTGGCGGACCTGGCCTCTCAGCTGGGCTTCAAGACGGCCGACGACCTGTTCGTCGCCGTGGGCAAGGAGGAATACTCGTTGCGCCAGGTCGAGGCCGCGTTCAAGCCGGCCGAGCCGCCGCTGCCGCAAGACGAGTACCTGCTGCTGAAGAAGCCGCGGCCGCCGGAGAAGTCACCCACGGGCGGGGTGCTGGTGGTGGGCGTCGGTTCGCTGATGACCCAGCTGGCACGCTGCTGCAAGCCCGCGCCACCCGACGACATCGCCGGGTTCGTGACGCGCGGCAAGGGCGTGAGCGTGCACCGGAGCGACTGCAGCAACTTCCGCGTGATCGCCGGCCGCAGCCCCGAGCGCGTGATCGGGGTCGAGTGGGGCCGGCCGAAGGCGGGCGACACTGCCATGTACCCGGTCGACGTGTTCGTCGAAGCCGCCGACCGGCAAGGCCTGCTGCGCGACATCTCGGAGGTGTTCGCCAAGGAGAAGATGAACGTGGTGGGCGTGCAGACGCAGACGCTCAGGGGGACGGCCTGGATGACCTTCACCGTCGAGATCGCCGACTCCAGCCGCCTCGCGCGCGTGCTCGGCCTGGTGCTCGACGTGACCGGCGTGATCGCGGCACGGCGGCGCTGAATCGGCCCGTTGCCCTCTGCTACAATCCCGCCTCTCGAACGACATTCAGGCGCGTAGCTCAGCTGGTTAGAGCACCACCTTGACATGGTGGGGGTCGTTGGTTCGAGTCCAATCGCGCCTACCAAATTCTTCTTCCGCTTTCGCAGCGCCTTGGGGTAAACCTGTGGGCTTGTGCGCAGGCGGCCTTCCTAGAATCTTTTGCACTGCGGCATGCGCGCTTGCACCGGCGCGGCCGCGAAGAATCCAGGAGGAGTTCCCCTCGTGCAGAACAAGAAAGCCGCCAGTGCCGCGCCGTCCAGGCGCGTGATCAAGAAGTATCCCAACCGGCGGCTGTACGACACCGACACCTCCGCCTACATCACGCTGGCCGAAGTCAAGCAGCTGGTGCTGGAGAACGAGCCGTTCGTGGTGCGCGACGCCAAGAGCAACGAGGACCTGACGCGCAGCATCCTGCTGCAGATCATCCTGGAGGAAGAGGCGGGCGGCGCCCCCATGTTCAGCGAGGCGGCGCTGGCCAACATCATCCGCTTCTACGGGCATGCGGCGCAGGGCTTCATGGGCGCCTACCTCGAGAAGAACGTGCAGGCGTTCACCGACATCCAGGCCCGCCTGGCCGAGCAGTCCAAGCAGATCACGCCGGAGATGTGGGCCCAGTTCATGAACATGCAGAACCCGCTGATGCAGGGCCTGATGGGCAGCTACGTCGAGCAGTCGCGCACCCTGTTCGACAAGATGCAGGAGCAGATGCAGAAGCAGACCGAGCAGATGCTCGGCGCTTTCATGGGTAAACGCTGAAGAAAAACCGCTACGCAGTTTTTCTTCAGCGGCCTGAAGTGTGTGAGAAGGCCCGGCAGAGCCGGATCCTTCTCACAGGAGGGACCGCGCTGCATGTTATTCCGCGCGGTCCGGCCCGGAAGTCAGCTCCGCTGTCTTCCTCATAACATCCGGTCCCCTCTGGGACAATCCAGACATGAGTGAATCCTGCATCGCCGAGGCCGCCCCCAAGGTGGGCTTCGTCAGCCTCGGCTGCCCCAAGAACCTGACCGATTCCGAGCTGATCCTCACCCGGTTGTCCGCCGAGGGCTATCGCACCTCCAAGACCTTCGAGGGCGCCGACCTGGTCATCGTCAACACCTGCGGCTTCATCGACGACGCCGTCAAGGAGAGCCTCGACACCATCGGCGAGGCCCTGGCCGAGAACGGCAAGGTGATCGTCACCGGCTGCCTGGGGGCGCGCGCCGGAGACGGCGGCGGCAAGCTGGTGCAGCAGGTCCATCCCTCGGTGCTGGCCGTCACCGGCCCGCAGGCCACGCAGGAGGTGATGGACCACGTGCACACGCACCTGCCCAAGCCGCACGATCCCTTCGTGGACCTGGTGCCGCCGGCCGGCATCAAGCTGACGCCGCGCCACTACGCCTACCTGAAGATCAGCGAGGGCTGCAACCACCGCTGCACCTTCTGCATCATCCCCTCGATGCGCGGCGACCTGGTCAGCCGGCCGGTGGGCGACGTGCTCAAGGAGGCGCGGGCGCTGTTCGAGTCCGGGGTCAAGGAATTGCTGGTGGTCAGCCAGGACACGTCCGCGTATGGCGTGGACCTGAAGTACCGCACCGGCTTCTTCGATGGCCGCCCGGTCAAGACACGGATGCTGGAACTGGTGCAGGCGCTGGGCGAACTGGCCCGTCCGCACGGCGCGTGGGTGCGGCTGCACTACGTGTACCCGTATCCGTCGGTGGACGAGGTGATTCCGCTGATGGCCACCGGAGCCGTGCTGCCCTACCTGGACGTGCCCTTCCAGCACAGCCACCCCGACGTGCTGCGACGCATGAAGCGACCGGCCAGCGGCGAGCGCAACCTGGAGCGCATCCGCGCCTGGCGCGAGGCCTGTCCGGAACTGGTGGTCCGCAGCACCTTCATCGCCGGTTTTCCCGGCGAGACCGAGGAGGAGTTCGGGCACCTGCTGGACTTCCTGCGCGAGGCGCAGATCGACCGGGCCGGCTGCTTCGCCTACAGCCCGGTCGAAGGCGCGGCCGCCAACGAGCTGCCCGGCATGCTGCCCGTCGAAGTGCGCGAGGAACGGCGCGCGCGCTTCATGGCGGTGGCCGAGGAGGTCTCGGCGGCGCGGCTGCAACGCCGCGTGGGCGCCACCATGCAGGTGCTGGTGGATTCGGCGCCTGCGCTGGGCCGCAAGGGCGGGGTGGGGCGCAGCTATGCGGACGCGCCCGAGATCGACGGCACCGTGCGGCTGCTGCCGCCGGAAAAGCTGAGCAAGCAGCTGAAGGTGGGGGAGTTCACGCGGGCGCGCATCGTGGCGACCGAGGGGCACGACCTCGTCGGGGTGCCGGTCTGACCGCCATCCACCTGTTGCCGTGCAAGGCGGCCATCGGCCGCGACACGCCGCAAACGACAAAGCCGGCACGAGGCCGGCTTTATGATTTGTCTTGGTGCCCAGGAGAGGACTCGAACCTCCACGGAGTTACCCGCTAGTACCTGAAACTAGTGCGTCTACCAATTCCGCCA
>JAKFEA010000363.1:0-14456 GCA_036675905.1 Acidovorax sp.
TTCTCCACCGCCTGCACGCGCGCCTTGTGGATGCGCTCGCCAACCTGCGGCCCCGAGTCGCCCTGTGCCTGTGCGGCTTCGGCGACCTCGCGCGTGCTGACGGCCTGCGCCGCCTGCAGGGCGGCCAGCAATCGGGGTCCTTGTGGATACGCGCTCTCCTCCAGCCCGAGCCGCCCGCGCGCGTCGCACTCGCAGGCCAGCAGCGCGTCGGCGAAGCGCTGCGGCTTGCGGAACGCGTCGCAGCGCTCCAGCAGGCGCACCACGGCCGCGGCGCCGAAATCACCGCTGCGGTGGATGTTGCCGTGCTCGCGCGCGACGACCTCGGCCAGCTCGCTGCACCCGGTGGGTACGCGCAGCCGCTGGACGACCTTCTTCAGCAGCCGCGCGCTGCGCTCCTCGTGGCCTATGTGCCTGGGCAGCACCGACTCCGGCGTGGTGCCCTTTCCCAGGTCGTGCATAAGGCAGGCGAAGCGCACCGGCAGCCCGGCCTGCAGCCGCGCGCTCATGTCCAGCACCATCATCAGGTGCACGCCGGTGTCCACCTCCGGGTGGTACTCGGCTCGCTGCGGCACGCCCCAGAGGCGGTCGACCTCCGGCAGCAGCCGCTCCAGCGCGCCGCATTCGCGCAGCACCTCGAACATGCGCGACGGGCGGTGTTCCATCAGGCCGCGCGCCAGCTCCTGCCAGACCCGCTCGGCCACCAGCGCATCGGCTTCGCCGGCGGCCACCATGCCGCGCATCAGTTCCATCGTCTCGGGCGCCAGGCTGAAATCGGCGAAGCGCGCCGCAAAGCGCGCCACGCGCAGGATGCGCACCGGGTCCTCGCGGAAGGCGTCGGTCACGTGCCGCAGCACGCGCCCGCGCAGGTCCATCTGGCCGCCGTACGGATCGACCAGCCGGCCCTGTTCGTCGCGCGCCATCGCGTTGATCGTGAGGTCGCGCCGCCCCAGGTCCTCTTCCAGCGTCACGCTGCGGTCGGCGTGGAAGCTGAAGCCGTGGTAGCCGCGCCCGGTCTTGCGCTCGGTGCGCGCCAGCGCGTACTCCTCGCGCGTTTCGGGATGCAGGAACACCGGGAAATCGCGGCCGACCGGCAGGTAGCCGGCCAGCACCATCTCCTCGGGGGTGGCGCCGACGACGACCCAGTCGCGGTCGTTGACCGGCAACCCCAGCAGCGCGTCGCGGACCGCTCCACCCACCATGTACGTCTGCATGGCGAAAGTGTAAGACGGTGCTGCGTGCGGCGCGTGCCGCGGCGCTTCAGCGCGCGAGGCGGTAGGGCTCCTCGAACTCGCGGAAGTCCTGCTCCGCGACCGCGTCGTCCATCCAGGCCTTCACGCCCGGCAGCGCGCAGACCCGCGCCATGTAGTCGGCCGCGGTCTTCGGCACCGGCATGCCGTACGTGCGGAAGCGCATGCAGATCGGTGCGTAGAAGGCGTCGGCGATGCTGAACTCGCCGAACAGCATCGGGCCGCCATGCTGCTGCAGCAGTTCCGCCCACATGGCCACGATGCGGTCGACGTCGGCCCGCACCGCCGGCTTGTCGCGATAACCCAGCGGGCCGACCTGCGGCAGCGAGGCCTCGACGTTCATCGGGCAGTGGCCGCGCAGCGCGGCAAAGCCGGAGTGCATCTCGGCGCACACGCTGCGCGCGCGGGCCCGTGCGCGCTTGTCGGCGGGCCACAGCGCCTTGTCCGGGAACTGCTCGGCGAGGTACTCGGCGATGGCCATGGTGTCCCAGATGGCCAGCCCGTCGTCGACCAGCACCGGCACCTTGCCGGCCGGGCTGACCGCGGCGATGGAGCGCTTGAGCTGCGAGTCCGGCGCGAACGAGTCGAAGCGCAGTTTCACTTCCTCGAACGGGATGCCGGCCTGGCGCATCAGCACCCAGGGACGCATGGACCAGGACGAATAGTTCTTGCTGCCGATGTAGAGCTTGAGCATGGGATCTCCGGTGCGGATGTGCCGCGAATGCTAGCGTCCGGCCGCCTGCCCATCGATTCCGAATGCCCGCACCATTGATGCGGTTGGGCGCATCAGCGGCTGTCGTCGCTGTCCGCCGTGGCGACCCGCCGGCCGCGGCGGCGCTCGTCGATCCAGCGCCGCAGCGGCCCTTCCAGCCGCAGGATGCCCAGCACCAGCAAGGTGCTGAGGGCCGCCGTGGTGTCGCGGCCCAGGCCCACGCCCAGGCCGATGGCCGACGTCATCCACAGGCTGGCCGCGGTGGTCAGCCCGTGCACCTCGTCCTGGGTGTCGCCCTTGAGGATGGCGCCCGCGCACAGGAAGCCGACGCCGGCCAGCAGGCCCTGGATCACGCGGCTGAGATCGCCCAGCTCGATGCCGGCCTGCAGCGGAATCAGCACGAACAGCGCCGCGCCCAGCGCCACCAGCATGTGGGTGCGCAGCCCGGCCGGCTTGCCGGCCAGTTCGCGCTCCAGCCCCACCAGCGCTCCCAGCAGCGCGGCCAGCAGCAGCCGCACCACGATGCGCGTGAAGGTCTCGACGTCGGGCAGGTCCGAGAACTCGTCGGCGATGGTGGCCAGGAAGGCGTCCATGCCTCAGGGGAGATCGGCGTTCGGCTCGGGCAGGGCGGCGTCGCGCGGGCCGACGTACCCGAGCCGCGCTTTCAGCGACTGCGGCTGGCCGGTCAGGATGGCCGCGTACATGGTGGTGTTGGCCAGCACCTTCTTGACGTAGTCGCGGGTCTCGCCGAACGGGATGTTCTCGGCCCAGGCCGCCGCTTCGATCACCGGCCCGTTGCGCCACGCGCGCGGGCGGCGCGGGCCGGCGTTGTAGGCCGCAGCGGCCAGCGGCATGGAGCCGTCGAGATCGTCCAGCGCCAGCTTCAGGTAGGCGGTGCCTATGGTGATGTTGGTCTCGCGATCGTTCAGCTGCTCGGGACGGAATTCGCCCATGCCCAGCTTGCGCGCGGTCCAGCGCGCGGTGGCCGGCATCACCTGCATCAGGCCGGAGGCGCCCACGTGCGAGCGGGCGTCCATGACGAAGCGGCTCTCCTGCCGGATCAGGCCGTAGACGTAGGCCGGGTCCAGCCCGATCGCCTGGCTGCGCCGGACCACCGCCTCGCGGTGCGGCATCGGGAAGCGCTGCTCGAGGTCGAACGCCTCGCGCGTGCGCTCGCTGGTGTTGATGCAGCGGTCCCAGACCTCGCGCTCGCACGCCATCCGGGCGGCGGCCAGCAGTTCGCGTTCGCCCATGCCGCCGGGCTGCGCCAGCGCGGTGGCGTACACCCATTCGCGGTTGCCCTCGGAGCGCAGCCCGATCAGGATGGCGTACAGGGCGCGGTTGAGGGACGGGTTCAGGCGCGCGGCCTCGCGCTCCTCGGGCGTGGGCGGGGCCGGGCGGGCCGGCGCCGTCACCTTGCGGCCCAGCTCCTCCAGCGCCAGTTGTTCGTAGAAGCCGCGCGGCGAGGCCAGTGCTTCCAGCATGCGGGTGGCCTCTGCCCGCGGGGCCTCGCGCCCGGTGGCCAGCAGGGCCCGCGCCTTCCAGTACTGCCAGGCGGGGTCCTGTTGCGCCTCGTCGCTCATCCCCTCGATGGCCGACAGCACGCCATCCCACAGCGGCGTGCTGCCCGCCCGCAATGCCGCCCGCGCCTTCCAGGCCAGCATGCCGTCGCTCAGGTCGCTGTCGCGGGTCACGCGCGCGTAGTAGCCGAGCGCGTCCGGCGACAGCCGCTGCGCCGCCTGCCTGGCGATCGTGCCCCAGATCCAGTTGCGCTCCTCGGCCGAGAGCTGCGGGCCCCACTTGTCCTCCAGCATCCGCGCGGCGTTGTCGGTGTCGCCGGTGGCCAGCTTGAGCAGCGCCAGGCCGATCATCTCCCGGCGCACGCGCGAGGCGGCCGTCACCCGGCCGGTGAGGAATTTCGTCGGGCTGGCCTGGATCTGCGCCAGCAGCGGCAGCGCGTCGGGTGCAACCATTGCCACCGCAGCGGCCACCGCGCGCGGCCGATTCGCCTCCATGGCCAGGCGCGCCTTGCGCCAGGCATCGGTTGGCGTGAGGCGGTTGCGGCCACCGGCCTCGCCCATCAGCCGGCTGGCGGCGTGGGTGCAGGCGTCCTCGTCGTTGCGCTGGGCAAGCCAGAGGCGGCGGACTTCGTCGCCGAGGGTGGCCGGTGCGGCGGCGCCCTCGGTCAGGTGCTGCACCAGCAGGGCATAGCACTTGACCTGCGGGTCGTCGCGCATGCGGAAGCCGGCCCGGGCATCGGCAAACGCGACCCAGTCGCGCCGCTCGCCGAGCAGCAGCAGCCAGTCGTTGCGCAAGCGGTCTTCCTGGTAGGTGCCGGCGTAGCGGGCCAGGAAGTCCTGCACTTCGGCCGGCGTGGCCGTGTCCAGCCGTGCGCGCAACTCCCAGTAGGCGGCCCAGGGCTCCAGTGCATGGCCGCGCACCGTGGGCAGCAGCTGCGTGAGCCGGACCTTGTCTCCCTTGCGCCAGGCCTGCGCCATTTCCAGCACGGTGTCGTCACCGGGGGCTTGCGCGAAGGCGGCGCCGGCCAGCGCCAGCAGGAGGGATGTCAGAATCGGCCGGAACTTCATCGGGGGATTATGAGCACGCCGGAGGAGAAAAAAGCCCTGCGCCGGCGCCTGGTCGAGGACCGGTTGAACCTGCCCGACCGGTTGCAGCGGTCCGACCTGCTGCAACGCGTGATGCGCATCTGGCTGGTGGGCCGGCCCGACACGGTGATCGGCGCCTACTGGCCGATCAAGGGCGAGTTCGACCCGCTGCCGGCGCTGCACCGCTGGAAGGAAGACGGCGAGTTGCTGGACGAACCGCAGTTGCGCCGCATCGCGCTGCCTGTGGTCGACAAGCTGCACAAGACGCTGAAATTTCACGCCTGGCACCCCGGCTGCCCGATGGAGGAGGACGCCTACGGCATTCCCAAGCCCAAGGACACCGAGGTGGTCGTGCCCACCCTGCTGTTCGTGCCCTGCGTCGGCTATGGGCCGGGGGGCTACCGACTCGGCTACGGGGGCGGCTTCTACGACCGCACGCTGGCGGCGTTGCAGCCGCGGCCGTTCACGGTGGGCCTGGGCTTCACGACCGGCTACCTGGATGACCTCGAGCCCGAGGGACACGATGTGCCGCTCGATGCCATCCTGAACGATAACGGCGTGGTCTGGCCCGTGTGAATTCGAGGGGGAACAGGAGATGAAATACGTCAAGCGCGGCCTGCTCGGGCTGCTCGGGCTGCTGGTGCTGGGTGCCGTGGCGCTGCAGGTGGCCGGCCACGGCTACATCTGGAATGCCGTGCGCTACACCTACCTGCAGGGGTACAACACCGCGCACATCGACGACGCGCGCAATTTCGAGCAGGCGCGGATCGGCGGGGGCGCGCCGCAGCCCTGGCCCGGCGCAGCGCAACGGCCGCTGTCCGACGGCATGGCCGACTACCTGCGCCAGCACCGCAGCGCCGCCTTCCTGGTGCTGCACCGGGGCGCGCTGGTGCACGAGACCTACTTCCCGCCCTACGGGCCGGACAGCCGCACCAACGTGTTCTCCATGGCCAAGACGGTGATGACCCTGCTGGCGGGCGCCGCGGTGGCGGACGGCATCGTGCCGTCCTTCGATGCGCCGCTGGGCACCTGGGTGAGCGAGTACGCGAACCATCCGCAGGGCCGCAACGCCACGCTGGCGCAGCTGTCGGGCATGACCTCGGGCCACGAGTGGGACGAGAACTACTACCTGCCGCTCAACGCGACCACCGAGCTGTACTTCGGCGGCAATGCGCAGGGCACGGTGCTGCGCCATGGCTTCGAGCGCGATCCGGGCAGCGGCTACGAATACAGCAGCGCCAGCACCCAGCTGCTGGGCATCGCGCTGCAGCGGGCGCTGAAGGCGCGCGAGCCGGACCTGACGCTGGCGGCGTATGCGTCGCGGCGCCTGTGGCAGCCGCTCGGACTGGCCGAGGCGAGCTGGAGCCTGGACCGCCCGCGCGACGAAGGCGGCATGGAACTGGCCTACTGCTGCATCCACACCTCGGCCCGCAACATGGCGCGTCTGGGGCAGCTGCTGCTGCAGGACGGCCAGTGGAACGGCCAGCGGGTGTTGCCCGCGGGCTTCGTCAAGCGCATGACGAGCCCCAATGGCCACGTGTCCCACTACGGGCACGGGCTGTGGATGGATCCCAAGCACAGCCCGCCCTTCTATTTCATGCAGGGGCACCTGGGCCAGTACGCCATCGTCGTGCCCTCGCGCGAGCTGGTGATCGTGCGCCTGGGCCAGTGGCGCACCAAGGAGCGCAAGCGGCACCCGACGATTCCGGAGGAGGTGTACCTCTACGTGGAGGAGGCGCTGGCGATGATGGGGCCGCAATAACTGCGGTCCCTCTGCGCCCTGCCTCCGATATTCGGCCGCCGCTTCAGTCGAGGTCGTCCACCGTGTCCGGGTCGGGCACCTCGCCTATGGTCTGGCGGGTGGCCTGGGCCTGGGCCTGCAGCCAGTCGCAGAAGCCGGCGACCTCCGGGCGCTGGCTGCTGCGGTCGCCCATGATCAGCCAGTAGGACAGCGGCGAGTCGATGCGCAGCTTCGGCAGCGGCTCGATCAGGTCGCCGTTGGCCAGGCTCTCGGCCACCATGGGTAGCCGCGCCAGCACCACTCCTTGTCCGCTGAGCGCGGCCTGCACCATCTGGTAGGCGTAGTTGAAGTACAGCCAGCGCTTGGGCTGGAAACGGGCCAGCTGCTGCGCGTCGAACCAGCGGCGCCACGTCAGCCACTCCATGTGCCCGGGGTGGGCGTCGCCCGCTTCGATCAGCGCGAACTGCGCCAGGTCGGCGGGCTTCTTCACCGGATGGGCCTTGAGCAGCCAGGGACTGGCCACCGGGGTGAGCTGTTCGCCGAACAGGCGCACCGATCGGGGCGGCATGTTCGCCGCCGGTCCGTAGCGCAGCGCCAGGTCCACGTCGGCCAGTCCCAGGTCCAGCGACGCGTCGTTGGCGTCGATGCGGATGTCCATGTCGGGGTTGTCGCGCTGGAACTGCTCCAGCCGCGGAATCAGCCACATCGAGGCGAACGAGGCGAAGGTGGTGATGGTCACGCTCTTGCGGCCGGCGCTCTGGCGGATCTGGCGCACCGCGGCATCGATGCGGGGCAGGGACTGCGACACCGCCGACAGCAGCTGCGCGCCCGCGCTGGTGAGCTCGACCGCCCGCGTGTGGCGCAGGAACAGGGGCACGCCGACCTCTTCTTCCAGCGACTGGATCTGCCGGCTGACGGCCGACTGGGTCAGCGCCATCTCCTCGGCCGCGGCGCGGAAGTTCAGGTGCCGAGCCACCGCCTCGAAGGCGCGCATGTGGCCGGCGGCGATCGGGCGGGTGCGCAGGTGGGTCTGGGAATGCAGCATGGAAGGGCGGCGGTGATTGATGCGGGAATCGAATGAATAGCCTAGCTGCATTTCATTGGACTGCCAAGGGCGCGCGCCCGATGATCACTCACCCGAAACGCCCTCCAGGAGAGATCCATGACCGCCCTTACGCTGACGCAATCGCAACAATCCGCCACCTCGCTGCCCGGTACCTGGCGGCTGGAAGGCGGCCGTGCCGTCGCGCTGCGTCCGCGCGAGGACGGCTTGCTGCGCATCGCCCATGGCGGTGTGTGGCTGACCTTCGATGGGCCGCACGCCGGGCCGCTCAACGATCTGGGCGACCGGGTGCTGGGGGCGGGCGAGCAGGTGCCGGTGCGCGCGGGCCAGCGGCTGGTGCTGGAATCCAGCGCGCGCGGCGCGCCGGCCTTCTTCAGCTGGGACTTCGCGCTGCAAGTGCAGGCGGTGCGCGCGCCGCGGCTGCAAGCGGTGGCCCAGTCCTGGGGCGAACTGCAGCTGGGACTGGCGCTGGCCTTCGGCGCCGGCTGGCGGCTGTTGTCCGCTCTCGGCGGCCTGGCCGCCGCCGGGTTGCGCCCCCGCCCGCAACCGGATCGCTGCACGGCGATGTGAGGCTCTGCGGCTGCGAGGCCGCAACAATGACCGCCAGCCTGCGTGAACCATGGCGGTTTCCGATTTCCCCCGAGAGCACCCTGCGCCCCCTGGCCGCGGCCTTCGCGCCGTGGTCATGGGCGTGGCCGGCTGCGGCAAGAGCGCGGTCGGCCAGGGGCTCGCCGAGGCGCTTACCTTGCCGCTGGTCGAAGGTGACGCCTTCCATGCGCCAGCCAGCATCGACAAAATGCGCCGCGGCGTGCCGCTGGACGATGCCGACCGGGCCGGCTGGCTCACTGCGTTGGCTGCGGAACTGGCGAGCCGCCCGGAAGGCGTGGTGCTCACCGGCTCCTCGTTGAAGGCGCGCTACCGCGCGCAGCTGCGGGCGGCCGCGCCGGGGCTGCGCTTCGTGCACCTCGCGCTCACGCCCGCGCAGGCGCAGGAGCGCGTGGCCGCGCGTTCCGGCCACTTCTATCCGGCAAGCCTGGTCGCCAGCCAGTTCGAAGCGCTGGAGGATCCGGCCGGCGAGCCCGGCGTGGTGGTGGTCGACGCGGCGCAGCCGCTGGACACCGTCGTGCAGCAGGCGCTCGAGGGCCTGCGGCGGGGCTGAAGGTCTTTGCGCGTTCAACATTCCGTAATGCATTACGGTAAGTAGAATCATCCGCTTCGCACCGGATTGCAGGAGTCCCCACAGTGTCCAAAGCCTTCGCCAGCCAGGCCGACCTGGCCGACAAGAAGATCACCTTCGAGCAGCTGTCCCCGCATTGCTGGGCCTACACGGCCGAAGGCGACCCGAACTCGGGCGTGATCATCGGTGACAAGTTCATCATGGTCAGCGACGCCACCGCCACGCCGGCCATGGCGCGCGACCTGATCGCGCGCATCCGCACCGTCAGCGACAAGCCGATCAAGTACGTGCTGCTGACGCACTACCACGCGGTGCGCGTGCTGGGCGCCAGCGCTTATGCGGCCGAGGGCGCAACCGAAATCATCGCCAGCCAGGGCACGTACGAGCTGATCGTCGAGCGCGGCAAGGAAGACATGCAGTCGGAGATGGAGCGCTTCCCGCGCCTGTTCCGCAATGCCGAGTCGGTTCCCGGCCTGACCTGGCCGACGATGGTGATCGACGGCGGCGACCCCACCCGGGGCGAAGTGCCCGGCAAGCTGACGCTGGACCTGGGCGGCGTGAAGGTGCAGGTCTGGCACCCGGGCCCCGGCCATACCCGCGGCGACACGATTGCCTGGGTCGAATCGGAAAAGGTGCTGTTCTCCGGCGACCTGGTGGAGTACGAAGCCGGCGTCTACACCGGCGACGCCCATCTCGAGGAGTGGCCGGCGACGCTGGAGGCGCTGCGTGCGCTCAAGGCCGAAGCTCTGGTGCCCGGCCGCGGCGAGGCGATGAAGGGCAACGCGCTGGTGAACAAGGCGCTCGACTACACCAAGCGCTGGGTCGAGACCCTGTTCGCGGCGGCCAAGGAAGCGGCTGCGGCGAAGATGGACCTGAAGGCGGCGATGGCGCACACGCGCAAGAGCATGGACCCGGTGTTCGGCCATGTCTTCATCTACGAGCACTGCCTGCCGTTCGATGTGAGCCGGGCCTACGACGAGGCGAGCGGCATCAAGAACCCGCGCATCTGGACCGCGGAGCGCGACAAGGAAATGTGGTCTCAGCTGCAGCAGTGAGCTTCGCCGCGCGATCTGTCGGAAGAGGCTGACGGATCGCGCGAACTGCGCCGACTGCGCGGCGTTGTCGCGTTGCCTAGGCTGGGGTTTTTGCAGGAGCCCGACATGAACCCAGGCAAGAAGTCCCGGCAACAGCAGCAGCCGCCGCAACAGCAGCAGCAAGGCCAGGCGCAGCAGCACCCGTCCACCGGCAAGCCCCGGCAGCAGAAGGGCGAGGGCAGCTACGAGGGCACCCGCGACTACAACCGCCGCACCGAGCAGTACCTGCAGTCGCACGACGTCAAGTCCGACGCGGAGGCCGCCCGGCCCCGCTCGGAGCAGGAAGCGCGCGAGATGAAGGAGGCGGAACGGGAAGGCCGCTCGCACTCCAAGGGCGAGCACTGACGCTTTCGCCTCAGTCGCGCACGCTGCGCGCCGCGACCAGCGTGGCGCCGGCCAGCAGCCCCAGCACCGCCGCCATGCCGGCGACCCCCGCGTACTGCAGCGCGGCGCCGGTGGCGACCGGGCCGGCAGTGCCGCCCGCCGTGTAGCCGGTGATCATGGCCGCGGCGCCGCCTGCCGTGGCCCGGCCGGCGAACACGTGGGCGACCTCGACCATGGTGAGCGTGTACAGCGCGCCACCGACGGCGCCCCAGAGCACGCCCACGCCCCACAGCAGCCAGGGCGCTTGCCCGACGAAGCCGAATGCCACGCTGGAGCCGAGCAGCAGCAAGGCCGCCACCGTGAACACCTGACGCAAGGCGAACCGGTCGGCCGCGAGGCCGGCCGGATACTGGCAGGCGAAGCTGCCGATCCCTATTGCGCCGGCCACGGTCGCCGCGGCGCTCAGGCTCAGGCCCATGGCGGAAGCGTGGGCGGCGCTCACGGACGCCAGCCCGGCCTCGAACACACCGCCGCTGAAGGCGATCAGCACCAGCAGCGGCACGGTCCGCATCGCCTCCCAGGTGCCCGCCTGCCCCGGTGGCGGCTCGATCGTCGATCGCGCAGGGATGGCAGCGGCGATCACGCAGCACAGGGCCACCAGCGCCGCGCCGGCCCACAGCACCGGCCTCGCACCCCAGCCCAGCAGGCCGGGCAGGAACGGACCGATCGCCAGCGAGGCGCCCAGCGCCGTCTGGTACAGCCCCATCACGCGCCCGCGCTGCTCGGGCGGCGCCTCGCGCGCCAGCAAGGCCTCGGTGGCGTTCCACAGCGCCGCGGCGCCGATGCCGCTGACCACCGAGCCCAAGGTCCACGGCAGCCAGTGATCGGTGAGCGCGTACAGCGCCGCACCGGCCAGGTCCAGGCCGCAGCCGGCGCGGTAGGTCCTGACCACGCCCCAACGCGCCAGCACGCGTGGCACCAGCGGAATCAACAGGCCGATCATCAGGAAGGGAACCATGGCGAACAGCCCCACCGCGGCAGGGCTGGCGCCGGCCCGCTGCAGGCTCACGGCCAGCACCGGCGCACTCATGGCGAACGCCAGCATGATCAGCGTGGTGGCCGCGGCGAACCGCCACACCACGCCCATGCGGCTGCCGCCCGCCACCGAACTCATCGATCCGCCGACAGGTCGGCCAGGTCTCGCTGCCAGCGGCGCAGGCGCTCGGCGGCGCGCTCGCGCTGCTCGGGCGTGGCGGCGTTGTGCAGGGCGGCGACGAGGCTGCAGGTTTCCTGCACCTGGGCCTGCTGCCAGGCGCGCCAGGCCGGGGCAGGCGATTGGCCGAAGCGCTCGAGCAGCCCGTGCACGGCAACGCGCGCCTGCTCCGGCGGGATCGGCTGCGAGGCCAGTTTCCGCAGCACGGCCAGCGTGTCCTGCTGGCGGCGCTGGCGCTCGGCATGGAACAGGGCCGGGCTGAAGGCGGAACGTTCGAGTTGCCGGCGCAGCGCCGAGAGCTGCCGCTCGCCGAGGCGCCCGTAGAAGCGCTCGGTCCGCTCGCGCCACTGCTTCAGGCGCTTGTCGACCTGCTCGTCCGGGGCCAGGCGAAGCCAGTCGCTTTCGAAATCGCGGTTGTTGCGCTCGTAACGGCTCTCCAGCTGCTGCAGCTGCGCGGGCGCCAGCGCCAGCGCATGGCGGACGATCAGGGGTTCCGCCTGCTCGCGCAGGGCCCGGTAGCGCTCGCGGATCTCGTCCTCGAAGGCGCACACCCGCTCGGCGCTGGTGTCGCCCGCCGCCTGCTGTTCGATGCGGTGCAGCAGGGCGGCGATGCGCGGCAGTTCGGCGCCGCGGTGCCAGGCCAGCAGGCGGTGCAGGTCTTGGCGAACGTTCCGGGCCTGCTCGCCCTCGAAATCGACGTGGCGCTCCAGCCACCAGTACGCGACTTCGGGCAGCGAGTTGTAGCCGAGCTTGAGCGCGCTGCAGCCGCCCAGCGCCAGCGCAAGACTCAGCAAGCCGATAATTCGCGCGAAGCGGGGCGCCGCGCGCGCCGGGAGCAAAGGGAAAGACATGACAGCAGTGGACGTGGTCATCATGGCCGCCGGCAAGGGCACGCGCATGAAGAGCCGCAGGCCCAAAGTGTTGCATCGTTTGGCCGGCCGCGCGCTGGTCGACCACGTGGTCGACTGCGCGGCACGGCTCGGTGCGCGCAGCACGATCCTGATCACGGGCCACGGCGCGCAGGAGGTCGAGGATGCGGTGCGGCCCACGGCGCCCGCCGCGGTGTTCGTGCGCCAGGAACCGCAGCTGGGCACCGGCCATGCGGTGCAGCAGGCCGTGCCGCACCTGCCGGACGACGGCATCGTGCTCATCCTCAACGGCGACGTGCCCCTGATCCGGCCGGAAACCCTGCAGCCGCTGGTCGACGCCTGCGGCGGCGAGCGGCTGGCGCTGCTCGGCGTGGACATGCCCGACCCCACCGGCTACGGCCGCATCGTGCGAGAAGGCGATCGCGTGCGCGCCATCGTCGAGCACAAGGATGCCGACGAGCGCCAGCGCGCGATCCGCGAGATCTACACCGGCTTCATGGCGGTGCCCAACGGGCTGCTCAAGCGCTGGCTGGCCCGCCTGACCAACGACAACGCCCAGGGCGAGTACTACCTGACCGACGTGGTCCGGCACGCCGTGGCCGATGGCGTCGAGGTGGTCGCGATCGATTGCGAGGACCGCGTCCAGGTCGAGGGCGTGAACAGCCCCGTGCAGCTGGCCGAACTCGAGCGCGCGTACCAGTTGCGCCAGGCGCGCGCGCTGATGGAGCAGGGCGTGCGGCTGGCCGATCCGGCCCGGCTGGACGTGCGCGGCACGCTGGAATGCGGCGCCGACGTGGAGATCGACGTCAACTGCGTGTTCGAGGGCCGCGTGGTGCTGGGTGAAGGCGCGCGCATAGGCCCGAACTGCGTGATCTCCAACGCCACCATTGGGGCCGGCGCCGTGATCCAGGCCTTCAGCCACATGGAAGGCGAGAAGGCCGGCGTGCAGGTTGGCGAGGGCGCGCTGGTCGGCCCGTTCGCGCGGCTGCGGCCGGGTGCGAAGCTCGGGCCCGAGGTCCACATCGGCAACTTCGTGGAGGTGAAGAACTCCACGCTGGCGCGCGGCGCCAAGGCCAACCACCTTGCGTATCTCGGCGACGCCCAGGTCGGCGAGCGCGTCAACTACGGCGCCGGCTCCATCACCGCCAACTACGACGGCGCCAACAAGCACCGCACCGTGATCGAGGACGACGTGCACATCGGCAGCAACTGCGTGCTGGTGGCGCCGGTGACGATCGGCAAGGGCGGCACGGTGGGCGGTGGCTCCACCATCACCAGGGACACGGCGCCGGGCGTGCTGTCGGTCGCGCGCGGCAAGCAGGCCAGCATCGCCGGCTGGCAGCGGCCGAAGAAGGCGCCCAAGTAGGCGTCGAGGCCGGAGCCTGCCCCGGCGAAACCCGGAGCCTGCCCCGGCGAAAGCCGGGGTCAGCCGCGCGCTGGCCGTGGCAGCGCGATGCGCGGGTCGAACTTGGCGCGCTTGACCGCGAAGAAGGCCTTCACGTTGCGCACGTTGGCGTCGGCCGTGAACAGGCGCTGCGCGAGCGCCAGGTAGCCCGGCATGTCGGGCGCCTGCACCACCAGGATGAAGTCCGGCCCGGGCGAGACGCGGTAGCACTGCTGCACGGCGCCCTCGGCCACCACCTTGGCCTCGAAGGCCTCCATGGCCTCGTTGTCCTGCCGGTCGAGCGTGATCTCCACGATCGCGTCCAGTCCGTAGCCGGCCAGCGGCGCCAGGCGGTCGCGGTTCAGGATGGCGACCTGCCGTTCGACCAGGCCCGCGTCCACCAGCCGCTTCACGCGCCGCAGGCAAGTGGGTGGCGACACATGCACCCGCTCCGCAAGCGCCTGGTTGGTCAGCGAGGCGTCCTGCTGCAGCTGGCCCAGGAGGGCCAGATCGATGGCGTCCAAGGAAATATCATCCATATATGCTTTGTAAATGAAATGATCTTCCATCACTGTATCTCATCGACAGAAACTTTCAATTTCAAGACGATTAAGATGGATGATTTCGCCTGGCCGCTTCTACAGTTGCGCACCCGTCCAGGAGCAAGAACATGTGTGGCATCGTCGGCGCCGTCTCGACCCGGAACATCGTCCCCGTCCTCGTCCAGGGCCTGCAGCGGCTCGAATACCGCGGCTATGACTCGTGCGGCGTGGCGGTCTACGACAACGGCCTGCGCCGCGCGCGCAGCACGGCGCGCGTCGCCGAGCTGCTGACGCAAGTCGACCGCGAAGGCATCGAAGGCACGACCGGCATCGCCCACACCCGCTGGGCCACGCATGGCGCGCCGGCGGTGCACAACGCCCATCCGCATTTCAGCCATGGCCCCGGCGAGCACGCCGCCGACCGCCCCGGCCGCATCGCCCTGGTCCACAACGGGATCATCGAGAACCACGACGAACTGCGCGC
>JAKFEA010000364.1:0-19615 GCA_036675905.1 Acidovorax sp.
CTGCGGCCGGCCACCGGGAACAGGCGCTTGAGCGGCGCGCGCCAACCGGCGTTGAACATCGCCTTGGCCTCCTGGATGGCCACGTACAACAGCTCGTCCTTGTTCGGCACGATGATGTCGCTGTCCAGCAGGTAGCCGATCTTGCGCGACTCGATCGCGCTGGTGCCGACCTTGGCCATGGCGGCCGCAGTGAAGCCCTCGGTCAGGAAGGGCAGCAGGTCCTTGAGCGTGGACTGCGCCTGCGCCTCCGCCGCGCGGCGCGCGATGTAGGCCAGGCCGCCCGCGCCCGGCACCAGGCCGACGCCGACTTCCACCAGGCCGATGTAGCTTTCCATCGCGGCCACCCGCCGCGCCGAATGCAGCCCCAGCTCGCAGCCGCCGCCCAGCGCCAGCCCGCGGATGGCCGACACCACCGGCACGCCGGCATAGCGCAGCCGCAGCATGGTCTGCTGCATGAAGCCTTCGGCATCCTCGATCGCGCTGATCCCGACTGCCAGGAAGGCCGGCAGCGTCGACTCCAGGTCGGCCCCGGCGCTGAAGGGCTCGTCGCCCGACCAGATCACCAGGCCCTGGTAGTCCTTCTCGGCGGTCTCGATCGCCTGCTGCAACCCTTCGCACACCTCGGGGCTGATGGTGTGCATCTTGGTTTTCAGGCTGGCGATCAGCACCTTGCCGTCCAGCGACCAGATGCGGATGTTCTTGTCCTCGTGCACAGTGGTGCCGGCGGTCTCGAACCTGGCGCCGCCGCTGCCCAGCACCGTTTCCGGGAAATGCTGGCGCTGGTAGACCGGCAGCATGCGGCGCGGCTCGAACCGGCTCGTCGTGGGATTCCACGAACCCTCCGCCGTGTGCACGCCGCCTGCGTCAGCCACCGGCCCCTTGAACACCCACCCGGGCAGCGGCGCCTTGGACAGCGCCTTGCCGGCCTCGATGTCTTGCTGGATCCACTGCGCCACCTGCAGCCAGCCCGCTTCCTGCCACAGCTCGAAGGGGCCCTGCTTCATGCCGAAGCCCCAGCGCATCGCGAAGTCGACGTCGCGCGCGGTGTCGGCGATCGACGCCAGGTGCACCGCCGCGTAGTGGAAGCTATTGCGCAGGATGGCCCAGAGGAACTGTCCCTGCGGGCCTTCGCTTTCGCGCAGCAGCTTCAGGCGCTCGCCCGCCGGCTTCCTGAGCATGCGGCCGTACACGTCGTCGGCTTTCTGGCCGCCCGGCACGTACTCCCTGGACTCCAGCTCGAAGCGCAGCACGTCGCGGCCGACCTTCTTGTAGAAGCCGGCCTTGGTCTTCTGGCCGAGGTGGCCCATCTCCAGCAGCGTCTTGAGCACCTCGGGCGTGCCGAAGCTGTCGTAGAACGGATCGGTGTCCACGCTCAGGTTGTCCTGCAGCGTCTTGATGACGTGGGCCATGGTGTCCAGGCCCACCACGTCGGCGGTGCGGAAGGTGCCACTGGACGCGCGCCCCAGCTTCTTGCCGGTGAGGTCGTCCACCACGTCGTAGGTGAGGCCGAACTTCTCGACCTCGCGCATGGTGGCCAGCATGCCGGCGATGCCCACGCGGTTGGCGATGAAGTTGGGCGTGTCCTTGGCGCGCACCACGCCCTTGCCCAATCCGGTGGTGACGAAGGTCTCCAGGTCGTCCAGGATCTGCGGCTGCGTGGTCGGGGTGGCGATCAGCTCCACCAGGTACATGTAGCGCGGCGGGTTGAAGAAGTGGATGCCGCAAAAGCGCGGCTTGATCGATTCCGGCAGCGCTTCGGACAGCCGGGTGATCGACAGGCCCGAGGTGTTGGACGCCACGATGGCGTGCGGCGCCATGAAAGGCGCGATTTTCTTGTACAGGTCCAGCTTCCAGTCCATGCGCTCGGCGATGGCCTCGATCACGAGGTCGCATTCGCGCAGCAGCTCCATGTGCTCTTCATAGTTGGCCTGCTGGATCAGCACGGCGTCGTCGGCCACGCCCAGCGGAGAGGGCTTGAGCTTCTTCAGGCCCTCGATGGCCTTGGTGACGATGCCGTTCTTCGGGCCTTCCCTGGCCGGCAGGTCGAACAGCACGACCGGCACCTTCACGTTCACGAGGTGGGCGGCAATCTGCGCGCCCATCACGCCGGCGCCGAGTACGGCGACCTTTCTGACCTGGAAGCGGCTCATCGTCGTGGCCCTTTCGCTGCCCGCCGCGGGAGCGGCGGTGTCGTGTTCTTTGTACATTGCACTCTCCGGTTCCCTCCCCCAGAGGGGGAGGGAGAAAACCTCTACTCCACCCGCACCCAGGTCTGCGTGCGGCCGAACGGGCCGAACGAGCCGCGCACGTCCAGTCGCTTGCCGCCTTCTTGCGGGGTCAGGCGCAGCGTGTACTCGCGGCCGTTCTCGGGATCGAGGATCTTGCCGCCCTCCCACACGTCCTTGCCGTCGGCCTTGCGGGCGCCACGGATGATTTCCAGGCCGTCCAGCGGCTTGCCCCTGCGCTCGTCGGCGCACTCCTCGCAGACCGCATCCGGCTTGGCGCTCTTCGCGAGCCGCCGCACGATGCGGCCGTTGACCACGCCGTTCGTCTCGGTGATGCGGATCTCGGCCTTGACCTCGCCGGACTTGTCGTCGATGTTGCGCCACAGGCCGACCGGTGACACCTGCGCCAGCGCGCCGCCGGCGACCAGCAGGCCGCCGAGGAACAGCGCAACCTTCACGAGAGCGCCTCGTCCGTGTCCAGCAGCACCTTGGCGCCCGAGCGCGCCGTGCGCATCAGCGTCGCCGTTTCGGGGAACAGCCGCGCGAAGTAGAAGCGCGCCGTCTGCAGTTTCGCCTTGTAGAACGGATCGGCGTTGCCGGCCGCGATTTCGCGCAGCGCGACCTGGGCCATGCGCGCGAACAGGTAGCCGAACACCAGGTGGCCCGCCACGCGCAGGTAGTCCACCGCGGCAGCGCCCACCTCGTCGGGGTTCTGGAAGCCCTTGAAGCCGATCTCGGTGGTGAACTTGGTCATCTGCTCGCCCAGCAGCGCGATCGGGTTGATGAACTCGGCCATCTTCTCGTTCACGCCTTCCTCCTCGACCAGCTGGGCGACCAGCTTGCCGAACTTCCTGAGCGTGGCGCCCTGGTTGCCCAGCACCTTGCGGCCCAGCAGGTCCAGCGACTGGATCGTGTTGGTGCCTTCGTAGATCATGTTGATGCGGGCATCGCGCACGAACTGCTCCATGCCCCATTCCTTGATGTAGCCGTGGCCCCCGAACACCTGCAGGCAGGCCGAGGTGGCGATCCAGCCGTTGTCGGTGAGGAAGGCCTTCACGATGGGCGTGAGCAGCGCCACCAGTTCGCCGGCGTCCTTGCGCACCTTCTCGTCGGGGTGGTTCAGCTCGCGGTCGATCAGCTGCGCGCTCCACAGCGCGAGCGCGCGGCCGCCCTCGGCATAGGCCTTGGCGGTCAGCAGCATCTTGCGCACGTCGGGGTGCACGATGATGGGATCGGCCGGCTTGTCCTTGGCCTTGGTGCCGGACAGCGAGCGCATCTGGATGCGGTCCTTGGCGTAGGCCAGCGCGTTCTGGTAGGCCACCTCGGTCAGGCCGAGCGACTGCATGCCCACGCCCACGCGCGCGGCGTTCATCATCACGAACATCGCCTGCAGGCCCTTGTTCGGCTCGCCCACCAGCGTGCCAACGGCGCCGTCCAGCACCATCTGCGCGGTGGCGTTGCCGTGGATGCCCATCTTGTGCTCCAGGCCGCCGCAGTGAATGCCGTTGCGCGCGCCGAGCGAGCCGTCCGGATTGACGTTGAACTTGGGCACGATGAACAGGCTGATGCCCTTGCTGCCCTTGGGCGCGTCCGGCAGGCGCGCCAGCACCAGGTGGACGATGTTGGGCACCAGGTCGTGCTCGCCGGCCGAGATGAAGATCTTGTTGCCGGTGATCCGGTAGGTGCCGTCGGCCTGCGGTTCGGCCTTGGTGCGCAGCAGGCCCAGGTCGGTGCCGCAGTGCGGCTCGGTCAGGCACATGGTGCCGGTCCACTCGCCGCTCACCAGCTTGGGCAGGTAGGTCTTCTTCTGCTCCGGCGTGCCGTGCGTGCGCAACGCGGCATACGCGCCGCTGGTCAGGCCGGGGTACATGGTCCAGGCCTGGTTGGCCGCATTCAGCATCTCGTAGAACGCCTGGCTCACCACGATCGGCAAGCCCTGGCCGCCGAACTCGGGGTCGCCCGACAGCGCCGGCCAGCCACCCTCGACGTACTTGGCGTAGGCCTCCTTGAAGCCCTTGGGCGTGGTGACCTCGTGGGTTTCCCTGTCGAGCCGGCAGCCTTCCTCGTCGCCGCTGATGTTGAGCGGGAAGGTCACCTCGCTGGCGAACTTGCCGCCTTCCTCCAGCACGGCATTGATGGTGTCGACGTCGACCTCGGCGTAGGCCGGCAGGGCCTTGTACTCGTCGGCCACCTTGAGCACCTCGTGCATGACGAACTGCAGGTCGCGCAGGGGCGGGGTATAGCTGGGCATGGGATCACTCCTTGTGGGCGGTCTTGTTGTGACGTTGGGGGCGGGCAGGACGGCCGTCGTCCGCATCCGCGCCGTAGCGGCGCAGGATGTTGTCGAAGCCGGTGTTGGCGCGCGCGATGGAGCCGGGGCTCCGCAGGAAGCGCGCCTCGTAGTGAAGGGCCAGGATCAGGCCGTGGATCTCGAACAGCATCTGCTCGATGTCGGCGTCGGCGCGCAGGTGGCCTTCCTCGCGCGCGCCGGCGATCGAGCGCTTCATCGCCGCATGCCAGGTCATGACGGAGCTGGCCAAGGCATCGCGCACCGGGCCCGGCCGGTCGTCGAATTCGACGGCGCCGCTGATGTAGATGCAGCCCGAGTCGATCTCGACGGAGGTGCGTTGCATCCAGTTGGCGAACAGCGCCCGCAGCCGGGGCAGCCCGCGCGGCTGCTTCAGCGCGGGATAGAACACCTCGTCCTCGAAGCGCGCGTGGTACTCGCGGATGACCGAGATCTGCAGTTCCTCGCGCGAGCCGAAATGCGCGAACACGCCCGACTTGCTCATCTGCGTGACTTCGGCCAAGGCGCCGATCGACAGGCCTTCCAGCCCGATCTGCGTGGCCAGCCCGAGCGCGGCGTCGACGATGGCGGCCTTGGTCTGCTGGCCTTTCTGCAGGGCGCGGCCGTCGCGCAAACGGCGCAAGCGCAGGGGCAGCTCGGTGACGGACATGGGGGCTCGAGAATAAAACGAACGGTCGTTCTATTTTGCAGGAAAACCGCGCGACCCCCAAACCCGCACCGTCCTCTAGGCGTGATGGCCTAGAAACGCTGGCCCGTGATGGAACTCACCCGCGAGGGCGCCGTTGTCACGTCAGCGTTGCTTGGCATCAGGCCCGGAACGCGACCACGTCCTGGCGCTGCTCGCCCAGCCCTTCGATGCCGAGCGCGACCACGTCGCCCTTCTTCAAGTAGCGCGGCGGCTTGCACCCCATGCCCACGCCGGGCGGAGTGCCGGTGGTGATCACGTCGCCGGGCAGCAGGGTCATGAAGCGGCTCACGTAGCTCACGAGGTCCGCCACGCCGAAGATCATGGTGCGGGTGCTCCCGGACTGCATGCGCTCGCCGTTGACGTCCAGCCACATCGAGAGGCGCTGCACGTTGGCAACCTCGTCGGCGCTGACCAGCCAGGGGCCGATCGGCCCGAAGGTGTCGCAGCCCTTGCCCTTGTCCCATTGCGGTCCGCGCTCGAGCTGGTATTCGCGCTCGCTCACGTCGTTGACCACGCAGTAGCCGGCCACGTGCGACAGGGCATCTTTTTTCGTGACGTAGCGCGCGCGGCTGCCGATCACCACGCCCAGTTCCACTTCCCAGTCGGTCTTCACCGATCCCTTGGGCAGCATCACCGGGTCGGTCGGGCCCTGGATGCAGCTGGTGGCCTTGAGGAACACGATCGGTTCCTTCGGGATGGCCGCGCCCGCTTCGGCGGCGTGGTCGGCGTAGTTCAGGCCGATGGCAATGAACTTGCCGATGCCGGCGACCGGGCATCCCAGGCGCGGCTTGCCGCGCACCAGCGGCAGCTTCGCCGGGTCGAGCCGGCGCAGGCGGGCCAGCGCCGCCGGCGTCAGCTGGTCCGGGCCAATGTCCGGCACCACCGCACCGAGGTCGCGCAGGCGGCCATCGGCATCGAGCAGGCCGGGCTTCTCGCGCCCGGGGTTGCCGTAGCGCACGAGTTTCATCGTGATCAGCCCAGCATGAAGCCCAGGCTGGCGTCCAGGTGCTCCGACGGGCTGCGGCGAAAGCCCGAGCGGGCAAAGCGCTGCAGCCGGCCCACCACGAACGCGGTGAGCATGGAAGCGCGCACCTGCGCATCGACCGTGGGCGTGGCCGAAGGCTCGGCGCCGGCTTCGCGCAGGCACTGCTTGAGCGTGGACTCGATCTTGTCGAAGAACTGGTTCATGCGCTGCTGCAGGCGCTCGTTCTCGAACACCAGGGCGTCGCCCACCATCACGCGGGTCATGCCCGGGTTCTTCTCGGCGAACTGCACCAGCATGGCCACGATGCGCGCCGCCTGGCGGCTGCCGGCTTCCGCGCCGCCCTCGCGCTCCTGGATCTGGTTGACCAGGGTGAAGACGCTCTGCTCGATGAACTCGATCAGGCCCTCGAACATCTGGGCCTTGCTGGCGAAGTGGCGGTACAGCGCCGCTTCGCTGACTTCCAGCCGCGCCGCCAGCGCGGCGGTGGTGATGCGCTCGGCGCCGGGCTGCTCCAGCATCATCGCCAGCGCCTCCAGGATCTGCACACGGCGCTCACCCGGCTTGGGGCGCTTGCGCGCAGGTGCCGCGGCCTCGGCGGCAGGAAGGGCGGGCGTGCTGAGCTCGGCTTCGGACATGGCGTTGCAATGGATCAGTTGCGGGCATTCTCGCACACCGAGGGGCCGCTGGCGCCCGGCAGTTCGCGTGCAGCAATGCGGCTGCGCGCCCAAGTGCGCGCTTACAACGCCAGCGACAGGCGCACGCGCAGGCCGCGCCCGCCAAGGCCCGCGCCCAGTTCCAGCTGGCTGTGGTGCACGCGCGCGATCTCCTGCGCGATGGCCAGTCCCAGGCCGTTGCCTTCGCCGGCCGTGCCCTGCACCCGGTAGAAGCGCTCCAGCACCCGGGCGCGCTCGCCTTCGGGCACGCCGAGCCCGTCGTCTTCCACTTCCAGGAAAGCGTGGCCGGCCTGCACGCCGCAGCGCAGGGTGACGGTGCCGTCCTCGGGCGTGTACTTGACGGCGTTGTCGACGAGGTTGGCCAGCAGTTCGCGCAGCAGCCAGTCATGGCCCATCACCTGCACCGGCGCTGCCTCCAGCCCCAGGTCGATGCGGCGCGCACTGGCCGCGTCCAGGTGCGCACCCAGGATGTCCTCGCACAGCGATTTCAGGTCGACCCGGTGCATGGGCTGGGCCTGCATCGCGCGCGCGTCGGCCCGCGACAGGGCCAGCAGCTGGTTGGCCAGCTGGGAGGTGCGCCGCGTGGCCCCGCGCAGCTTGTGCACCTGCTCGGCCGGCAGCTCCATCCTTCCGTCCGGGCCGGCATGACCGGCCGCCTGCGCCCAGGCCTCCACCTGCGCCTGCAGGGCCGCCAGCGGCGTGCGCAGCTGGTGCGCCGCGTCGGCGATGAAGCGCCGCTGGCTCTCGGCCTGCGCGTTGACCATCCCGAACAGCCGGTTGAGCGATTGCACCAGCGGGCGCACCTCCTCGGGCGAACCGCCCTCGTCCAGCGCGCTCAGGTCGCGCGGCGAGCGCCGCTCCACCGCATCCTTCAGGTCCAGCAGGGGCCGCAGCGCCCGCTCGACCGCCCAGCCCACCGCCACGGCGGCCGCCGCAATCAGCACCAGGTTGGGCAGCAGCACCTTCAGCAGGATGGAGCGGGCCCACTGCTGGCGCGGATCGGAACCGTCCGCGATGGCGACCGCCACGTCTCCCACCACCGTCTGCTGGCGCTGGCGCGCGATGCGCCAGGTGATGCCGTCGTATTCCTCGCTGTGGAATTCGAGCTGGGTGTCCGGCGGCGGCAGCGCCGACAGCCATTCCTCGCCGACCAGCAGCTTGCCGTCCGGATCGGTGATGGCGAAGGTGGCGGGGCCGGGCCGCTCCCTGAGGAACTCCTGCACGCTGGGCGCCAGCATCAGCACCAGCGCCTCGTCGGGACCGCTGCCCTGGCCGATGATCGAGTCGGCCAGCAGCGGCACCAGCCCCTGCAGCCGGCGGTCCTGCTGCAGCGCGACGTTGTCGGCCGAGCCGTACGCGAACCAGGCGTTGCCCAGCGCCAGCAGCACCAGCGGCACCAGCAGCATCACCGTCAGGCGCCGGCGCAGGCCGGAGAGCATGCGCTCGCCCGAGGCGCGGTGCACCGGACCGGGAGCGCGGAAATACATCACGGAGCGGCGGACTCCTGCAGTTCCAGCCGGTAACCGAAGCCGCGGATGGAGCGCAGCGCCACCCCGTGCGGCTCGAGCTTGCCGCGCAGCCGCGAGATGTAGACCTCCACGGCGTTCGGCGTGATCTCCTTGTCCCAGCCGGTCAGGGCCTGCAGCAGCTTCTCCTTGCTGGCCGGCTTGGGCGCATGCATCAGCAGGTACTCCAGCACGGTCCATTCGCGCGGGCCCAGCTCGATGGTGCTGCGCCGGCCCTCGTGCACCGCGCTGGCGCGCCGGTTGGCGGTGTCCAGCTCCACCGGGCCGAAGCTGAGCACGGCGCTGGTGGCCGCCTGCGAGCGCCGCAAGAGGGCGCGCAGGCGGGCCAGCAACTCCGGCAGCTCGAACGGCTTGATCATGTAGTCGTCGGCGCCCAGGTCCAGGCCCTGCACCCGGTCCTGCAGCGCGTCGCGCGCGGTCAGGATCAGCACCGGCACCTTGCGGCTGGCCATCCCCGGCTTGCGCAGGCGGCGCGTCAACTCCAGGCCGTCCATGTTGGGCAGCCCGATGTCGATCACGGCGACGTCGAACACCTCGGCGCGCAGCACCTCCTCGGCGCGCTCGCCGCTGCCGACCCAGTCGACCGCATAGCCGGCATCGGTCAGCCCCAGCTTGATGCCGCTGGCGACCATCACGTCGTCTTCGACCAGGAGCAGGCGCATGCCACCGTCATTCCCGCGGAGGCGGGAATCCAGAGCGTCCGGGCAGCGCGCTGGCGCGCGCTCCTGGATCCCCGCCTGCGCGGGGATGACGGATAAGGGGGGTCATTTGCTCCGAATCATGGTGCCGTAGGCCTGCTCGGTCAGGATCTCCAGCAGCATCGAGTGCGGCACGCGGCCGTCGATGATGTGCACCGAGTTCACGCCGTTGCGGGCGGCCTCGAGCGCGCCGCTGATCTTGGGCAGCATGCCGCCCGACAGCGTGCCGTCGGCGAACAGGCCGTCGATCTCGGCCGCGCTCAGCTCGGTGAGCAGCTGGCCGTTCTTGTCCAGCACGCCCGGCGTGTTGGTCAGCAGCACCAGCTTCTCGGCCTGCAGCACGGTGGCCAGCTTGCCGGCGACCACGTCGGCGTTGATGTTGTAGCTCTCGTTCTCCTCGCCGAAGCCGATCGGGCTGATCACCGGGATGAACTGGTCGTCCTGCAGCGCCTTCACCACCGCCGGCTCGATCGCGACGATGTCGCCCACCTGCCCGACGTCGTGCTCCTTGCTCGGGTCCCGGTTGTCGACCATCTTGAGCTTGCGCGCGCGGATCATGCCGCCGTCGCGGCCGGTCAGGCCGACCGCCTTGCCGCCCGCCTGGTTGATCAGGCCGACGATGTCCTGCTGCACCTCGCCGGCCAGCACCCACTCGACCACTTCCATGGTCTCGGCGTCGGTCACGCGCATGCCCTGGATGAACTCGCCCTTCTTGCCCAGGCGCTTCAAGGCCTGCTCGATCTGCGGGCCGCCGCCGTGCACCACCACGGGATTCATGCCCACCAGCTTGAGCAGCACCACGTCTTCGGCGAAGTCGGCCTGCAGCTCGGGGTCGGTCATCGCGTTGCCGCCGTACTTGATCACCATGGTCTTGCCATGGAACTTGCGGATGTAGGGCAGCGCCTGGGCCAGGATCTCGGCCTTGTCGCGCGGGGTGATCGAGGAGAGGTCGCTCATGCCGAAATTGTAGGGGTCGGCTTCCCCGCGCCTCCTGCGGGACTACAGCCCCTCGCGCACCGTGGGATGGCGCAGCCGCAGGCGCAGCTCGCGCTTGAGGCGGGCGTTGTCCAGCCGGCGCGACTCGCCCATGAAGCTCAGGAGCATGGGGGCCAGTTGCCCGCGCGCCTGCTCGCGCGTGATGCGCGGCGGGCGCGGCAGGCCGTAGCGGTCGGCGGCCAGGTCGAACCAGTCGCCCATCTTCAGCTCGGTGTCGTCGGCGACGTTGACCACCCGCTGCGGCCGGCCGCGCCAGAGCGCTGCGGCGACGGCCCGCGCCAGGTCGTCGGCGTGGATGTGGCTGGTGTAGACGTCGTCTTCGGGGCGCAGCACCGGCGTGCCCTTGAGCAGCCGCTCGCGCGGCGTGCCCCCCTCGCGGTCGGGCGCATAGATGCCCGGCACGCGCAGGATGGCCGCTCGCACGGCGGCGGCGCGGCCGAAGTGGCGCACCGCCAATTCCGCGTCGGCGCGACGCTGCGCGCGGGCCGTGCGCGGAGCGATGGGCCGCGATTCACGGACCCTGTCACCGCCGCAGTCACCGTACACGCCGGTGGTCGACGCATACACCAGTGCAGACGGTGGCGTGCGCAGGCGCAGCGCCTGCAGCAGGGCCGAGGTGCGCGGATCGCGCCAGGCCGGCTGCCGGTCGGACGGCGGAGGCGCCAGATGGACCACGCGTGTGGCCAGCCCGGCCAGCCGGGCCAGTGTGCGGGGCTGGTCGAGGTCGCCGGCCAGCGGCGTGAGGCCTTGGGCGCGCAGGGTCCCGGTGCGCTGGGGCGATGAAGTCAGCGCGAGCAAGCGCACCCGCCCCCGCAGTTCGCGCGCAACGCGCAGGCCCACGTCGCCGCAGCCGACGATCAGGATGCGCTCGCGCCGGAAGCGCGCGGGAGGCGCGCCGAGGGGACTCTGGTTCGAGGGCAAAATACCGGCTTCGTCGAGTGAAAACCAGCTCCGAGGATACCCAAACATGACCAGCGACGAGGCCGCAGCAGGCCCCTTCCAGGTGACCGTGCAGCCCAGCGGCCGGACCTTCAGCGCCAATGCCGACGAGGCGTTGCTCGCCGCCGCCATCCGCCAGGGCATCGGCATGCCTTATGGCTGCAAGGACGGCGCCTGCGGGTCGTGCAAGTGCAAGAAGCTCGAAGGCGAGGTGGTCCACCGCGCGCACCAGAGCAAGGCGCTGAGCGCCGAGGAGGAAGCGGCCGGCTACGTGCTGACCTGCAGCGCGTTCGCGCTGACCGACGTGGTGCTGGAGTCGCGCCAGGTCACCGACGAGAGCGCCTTCCCGATCAAGAAGATGCCTTCGCGCGTGATGGCGCTGGAGAAGCGCTCGCACGACGTGATGGTGGTCAGGCTGCAGCTGCCGGCCAACGACACCTTTCGCTACCACGCCGGCCAGTACGTCGAGTTCATCCTGCGCGACGGCGCGCGCCGCAGCTACTCCATGGCCAACGCGCCGCACAACGGCCCGGGGGTGGAACTGCACATCCGCCACATGCCGGGCGGCAAGTTCACCGACCACGTGTTCAGCGCGATGAAGGAGAAGGAAATCCTGCGCGTGGAAGGCCCGTACGGCAGCTTCTACCTGCGCGAGGACTCCGACAAGCCCATGGTGCTGCTGGCCTCGGGCACCGGCTTCGCGCCGATCAAGGCGTTGATCGAGCACATGCAGCACAAGGGCATCACGCGTCCCACCACGCTGTACTGGGGCGGCCGCCGCCCGGACGACCTGTACCTGGACGACTGGGTGCAGGCGCGCTGCGCCGAGATGGGCCACCTGAAGTACGTGCCCGTGGTCTCCAATGCAACGCCCGAGGACAACTGGACCGGCCGGACCGGTTTCGTGCACAAGGCGGTGATGGAGGACTTCCCCGACCTGTCGGGCCACCAGGTCTACGCCTGCGGCGCGCCCATCGTGGTCGATTCGGCCCGCGCCGAATACAGCGAGCTGGCCAGGCTGCCGCCGGAAGAGTTCTACGCCGACGCCTTCACGACCGAGGCCGACAAGCACAAGGACGCAGGCACTTGATCCAGTCCCGCAAGGGCTAGACCCCCAAGTCCATCATCCCCGTCGGCATGGGTTCGAAGGCCCCGTGCTTGGGCGCCGACAGCGCCTCATGGATGCGGTGGGCCACGTACCAGCTGGCGCGCAGGCGGGCCTCCCGGGTATGGGAGCCCAGGCGCGGCGTGAGGAACAGGTTGCCGCACTCGTGCAGCGGCGAACCGCGCGAAGCGAATCCCGATTCCGCTCCGTCCAGCAGCGCCGCCTCGATGCGGCCGTCGTTCAGGGCCCGGGCGAAGGCGTGCACGTCATACAGGTGCGAGCGGCTGATGCCCACCCACAACTGCCCCGGCTTGCAATGGGCCAGCAGCTTGTCGTTGATGAAGCCCTCGTAGCGCGAGGCGTACAGCACCTGCACCGAGATCGAGTCGGCGCTGGCCACCAGCTCCTGCAAGCCCACCGGCTGGATCTTCAGGCGGTCCCAGATCGGCGCGGTGTGGTGCACGGCGGGGTCGTAGCCGATCAGCCGCGCACCCAGCGAGTGCAGCATGAGGGCCAGCGTGTGCGCGGTGGGCGCGAGCCCGAGGATGCCGACCACGCTGCCACTGAGCTCGCGGCCCAGTCGGATCTCGGCGTGGCGATCGCCGCTGAGCGCCGCGCCTATGCCGCGCCGGTACAGCATCAGCAGGCTGGCCAGCAGGTATTCGGCATTGGAGCGCACGTTGGCGGTGCTGGACTGGATGACGCGCACGTTGCGCGCCCGGCAGGCTTCGAGGTCGGTGTTGTCGGTGCCCACGTGCATGCGCGCCACCGCCTTGAGCATGGGCGCGAAGTCGAGGAACTCCTGCGTGACCACCGCCTTGCGCGGCAGCACCACGGCCTGCGCCTTGTACACGGCCTTGCGCAGGGCACTGGGGTCGGCGACCAGGTCGCCGCGCATCTCGACGCTGTGGCGCTCCTGCAGCCATTTCAGCGCTTCGGGTACGAGGCGGTCGACCAGTAAGATGTCCAAAGCGGGATGGGTCTTTGTCCGACAGGGATTTCAGCCTGGGGCAACGGCTGAGGCCGGCTACTCGTGAAAAACTGCGCGGACTTTAACCAAGATCATCTCTCAAGGCTATGAAAAATGTCACGAGGATCAACAAGGCTGTCTTCCCGGTAGCGGGCCTGGGCACGCGTTTCCTGCCGGCCACCAAGGCCATCCCCAAGGAGATGCTGCCTGTCGTCGACAAGCCCCTGATCCAGTACGCGGTGGAAGAAGCATACGAGGCCGGCATCCGCCACATGGTGTTCGTCACCGGCCGCAGCAAGCGGGCCATCGAGGACCACTTCGACAGTTCGCCCGAGCTGGAGATGGAACTGGAGGCGGGCGGCAAGCAGGAGCTGCTGGACCTGGTGCGCTCGATCGCGCCGGCCGACATGTCCTGCTCGTACGTGCGGCAGGCCCGCGCGCTGGGCCTGGGGCACGCGGTCCTGTGCGCGGCGCCGATCGTGGGCGACGAGCCCTTCGCGGTGCTGCTGCCGGACGACCTGATGACCGGCGCGGAAGGCGGCCCGTCGGTGCTGGCGCAGATGGTGCGGCAGTTCGAGCGCACGCCCACCTGCATCCTCGCCGTGCAGGAAGTCCCGCGCGAGCATGTCCGGCGCTACGGCATCGTGGCGGGCAAGGCCGCGGGCGAGCGCCTGACACGCGTCGACCGGATGGTGGAAAAGCCCGACCCCGACTCGGCCCCCTCGCGCATGGGCGTGGCCGGCCGCTATGTGCTGACGCCCGCCGTGTTCGAGATGATCCGCACCAACCCGCGCGGCGCGGGCGGCGAGATCCAGCTCACCGACGGCATCGCCCGGCTGATGGAGGGCGAGGGCGTGCACGCCTTCCTGTACGAAGGCCGGCGCTACGACTGCGGCAGCAAGGATGGTTTCCTGCAGGCCACGGTCGATTTCGCGCTGAAGCACCCGCAGCTTGGCCCCGGGCTGCGAGAGCACCTGAAGGGCCTCGCGCTCTAGGAGCCTCCGGTCGTCGAGGCGCCCGTCCTAGCGGCGCTTGAGGACATGGATGAATTCCTCGCCCTGCTGCTGCTGCTCGACCAGTTCGTTGCCGGTCTGGCGCGCGAAGGCCTGGAAGTCCCGCAGCGACCCGGGGTCGGTGGCCACCACCTTGAGCAACTGGCCGGACTGCATGTCCGTCAGCGCCTTCTTGGCGCGCAGGATGGGCAGCGGGCAGTTCAGGCCGCGCGTGTCGATTTCCTTGTCGATGTTCATCGTGCGCCCCTGCGGATGATTCATGGGGCATTCTAGGCTGGGCAGAAGTTCACGCCGATGGCCGATGGGCATTTGCTATCGTCGGTGTCTTCCTTCCCCAGGCCTTGCATGATCCTCGTCACCGGCGGCTGCGGATTCATAGGATCCGCCTTCATCCTCGACTGGCTGGCCCAGGGGCGCGAGCCGGTCCTGAACCTCGACCTGCTCACCTACGCGGGCCACCTGGGCAACCTGCGCGCCGTGGAATCGAACCCGGGTTACCGCTTCGTGCGCGGCGACATTGGCGACGGCGAGCTGGTCGCGGCCCTGCTGCGCGAGCACCGGCCGCGCGCGATCGTCCACTTCGCCGCCGAAAGCCACGTGGACCGCTCCATCGCCGGGCCGCAGGCCTTCATCCAGACCAACGTGGTGGGCACCACCCGGCTGCTGCAGGCGGCCCACGAGCACTGGAGCCAGCTGCCGCAGGACGAGGCCGGGACCTTCCGTTTCCTCAACGTCTCCACCGACGAGGTGTTCGGCTCCCTGGGTTTGGCCGACCCGGCCTTCAGCGAGACGCATCCGTACCAGCCCAACAGCCCGTACTCGGCTTCCAAGGCCTCGGCCGACCATTTCGCGCGGGCCTGGTGCCACACCTTCGGCCTGCCGGTGATCACCACCAACTGCTCCAACAACTACGGCCCGCGCCAGTTCCCCGAGAAGCTGATCCCGCTGATGATCCACAACGCCCTGGCCGGCCAGGCGCTGCCGGTGTACGGCGACGGGCTGCAGGTGCGCGACTGGCTGCACGTGGGCGACCACTGCTCGGCGCTGCGAGCGGTGCTGGACCGGGGCCGTCCCGGCGAGACCTACAACATCGGCGGGCGCGCCGAGCGCACCAACCTGGAGGTGGTGCACACCATCTGCGGGGTGATCGACGAGGCGCGGCCGGGCCGCACGCACGCCGAGCTGATCCGGCACGTGGGCGACCGGCGCGGCCATGACCGCCGCTACGCCATCGACGACAGCAAGATCGCGGGCGAGCTGGGCTGGAAGCCGGCCGTGGGCTTCGAGCAGGGCATCCGCGACACGGTGCAGTGGTATCTCGCCCATGCCGAGTGGGTCGAGTCGGTCACCAGCGGCGCCTACCGGCGCTGGGTCGAGCAGCAGTACCCCGCGCTGACCTCCGCCGCATGAAGATCCTGCTGTTCGGGGCCAGGGGCCAGGTCGGCTGGCAGCTGCAGCGCAGCCTGGCAGTGCTGGGCGAGGTGGTGGCACTGGACAGGCACGGCGCCGGCCTGTGCGGCGACTTGCGCAACGCAGAAGGCATCGCCGCAACGGTGGCGCACGTGGCCCCGCAGGTGGTGGTCAATGCCGCCGCCTACACCGCCGTGGACCGGGCCGAGGACGAGCCGGAGCTCGCCTTCGCGATCAACGCCGCGGCCTGCGAGTCGCTGGCCCGCGCGGCCGCCCGCATCGATGCGTGGATGGTCCACTACTCCACCGACTACGTGTACGACGGCAGCGGCGAGCAGCCCTGGCGCGAAGGCGACCCGACCGGCCCGCTGGGCGTGTACGGCCGCAGCAAGCTGGCGGGCGATGAGGCCATCGCGCGCGAGAATCCGCGCCACCTGATCCTGCGCACCAGCTGGGTGTTCGACAGCTGGGGGCAGAACTTCGCCAGGAGCATCCTCAAGGCCGCGACCGCGCGCGACGAACTGGCGATCGTCGCCGACCAGTGGGGGGCCCCGACGCGCGCGGCGCTGATCGCCGACGTCACCGCGCATGTCCTGCGCACGGTGCAGGCACGCAAGGACGCGCCATCCCTGGCCGGCACCTACCACCTTGCCGCCGCCGGCTTCACCAACTGGCACGCCTACGCATTGCTGATGCTGCGCGAGGCGCAGCGCCTGGGCCTGCCGCTGCGGGCGGGTCCGGAGAACGTGCGGCCTATTCCCTCTTCCGACTACCCCGTGCGGGCCGCCCGCCCGAAGAACTCGCGCCTGGACACCACCCGGCTGCGCGAAGCGTTCGGCCTGGCGCTGCCGCCCTGGCAGGACGGCGTGCGCGCCGTCGTCGCCGAACTCGCGCACCACCGCACAGCCTGACCCATGCCCACGAACAAATGCGCCCGCAAGGGCATCATCCTGGCCGGCGGCGCCGGCACCCGGCTGCACCCGGCCACGCTGGCGATCTCCAAGCAGCTGCTGCCGGTGTTCGACAAGCCGATGGTCTATTACCCGCTGGCCACGCTGATGCTGGCAGGCATCCGCGAGGTGCTGCTGATCAGCACGCCGCAGGACACCCCCCGCTTCGAGCAGCTGCTGGGCAATGGCGGCCGGTGGGGCATGCGGATCTCGTATGCCGTGCAGCCGCGCCCCGAGGGGCTGGCGCAGGCCTTCCTCATCGGCCGCGACTTCCTGGCCGGTGCGCCCAGCGCCCTGGTGCTGGGCGACAACATCTTCTACGGGCACGACCTGATCAAGCTGCTGCAGCAGGCCAACGACACCGCAGACGGAGCCACCGTGTTCGCCTACCATGTGCGCGATCCGCAGCGCTATGGCGTGGTCGCGTTCGACGAGCACGGCAATGCCACCTCGATCGAGGAAAAGCCCGCGCAGCCCAAGAGCAACTGCGCGGTGACCGGCCTGTACTTCTACGATGCGCAGGTGTGCGACATCGCGGCCCAGGTGCGCCCATCGGCCCGCGGCGAGCTGGAGATCACCAGCGTCAACCAGCACTACCTGGAGCGCGGCCGCCTGCGCGTGCAGACCATGGGCCGCGGCTTCGCCTGGCTGGACACCGGCACCCACGAGAGCCTGCTGGAGGCCACCCAGTTCATCCACACGCTGGAGCAGCGCCAGGGCCTGAAGGTGGCCTGTCCGGAGGAGATCGCCTGGCGCAACGGCTGGATCGACGATGCCGCGCTGCTGGCCCTGGCCGAGCCTCTGGGCAAGAGCAGCTACGGCGCCTACCTGCACGCGCTGCTGAAGGGCTGAACGCGATGCAGGTCACGCCCACCCGCCTGCCGGAGGTGTTGCTGGTCGAACCCCGCGTGTTCGGCGACGCCCGCGGTTTCTTCCTGGAAAGCTGGAACCAGCGCGCGTTCGACCAGGCCGTGGGGCGGCCGGTGGCATTCGTGCAGGACAACCATTCGCGCTCCGCGCGCGGCGTGCTGCGCGGCATCCACTACCAGCTCGAGCATCCCCAGGGCAAGCTGGTGCGCGTGACCAGCGGGCGCGTATTCGACGTGGCGGTGGACCTGCGGCGCAGTTCTCCGCGATGCGGCCAGTGGGTGGGCGTCGAGCTCAGCGCCGACAACCACCGGCAGCTGTGGATCCCGCCGGGGTTCGGCCACGGCTTCCTGGTGCTGTCGGAGCAGGCGGACTTCCTCTACAAGGCGAGCGACTACTACGTGCCGGAAGATGAGCGGGCGCTGGCCTGGAACGATGCGCACCTGGGCGTCGAGTGGCCGCTGGCCGACATCGGCGGCGAGCCCCAGCTGTCCGCGCGCGACCGGGCGGCACCCGGTTGGGATCGGTCGCAGCTCTACCCGTGGTGAACGGCGCCAGCAGCGCCGGCTAATCGGCGCGGCGCTGCCACTCGACGAACTGCGGCTCGTACCCCTTGCCGCGCAGCCAATCGGCCAGCGCATAGCCGGTGCCGGCCGGCCAGCACTTCACCTGGTCGCATTCATAGAGGCGGTAATCCACCAGCTCGGGCGAGAGGCGCACTTCGCCGTGCGCCTGCACGTGGAAGGCGATGATCACCTGGTTCATGCGCTGGAAGTCGTAGACGCCGATCAGCTGCACGGCGCCCGCGTCGAGGTTGGTCTCCTCCTTCACCTCGCGGGCGATGCCTTCCTGCGGCGTCTCGCCGGCTTCCATGAAGCCGGTGATCAGCGCATACATCTTGCCCGGCCAGGCGGCGTTGCGCGCGAGCAGGATGCGGCCCTCGTACTCCAGCACCGCGGCCAGCACCGGCGTCGGGTTGTTCCAGTGCGTCCAGCTGCACGCCGGACAGCGCAGCCGCTCCTTGGGCCCGCCGTCCTCGTCCTGCACGATGGGCTGCAGGAGAGTGGCGCATTGGGGGCAGAACTTGTATGAGTTCATGTTCCCTCCCCCTCCCTCATGCCGGAAACACCCCCGTCGACAGATACCGGTCCCCCCGGTCGCAGACCACGAACACGATGGTCGCGTTCTCCACCTGCCTGGCGACCTGCTGCGCCACCCAGCACGCGCCGGCGGCCGAGATGCCGCCGAAGATGCCTTCCTCGCGCGCCAGCCGCCGGCACATCTCCTCGGCCTCCTCCTGGCTGACCAGCACGGTCTCGTCCACGTGGGTGGGGTCGTAGATGCGCGGCATGTACTCGGCCGGCCACTTGCGGATGCCGGGAATGCGCGAGCCTTCGCTCGGCTGGGCGCCGATCACGCGCGCCTTCGGGTTCTTTTCCTTCAGGTAGCGCGACACGCCGGTGATCGTGCCGGTGGTGCCCATCGCGCTCACGAAGTGGGTGATGCGCCCGCCGGTCTGCTGCCAGAGCTCGGGGCCGGTGGCCTCGTAATGGATGCGCGGGTTGTCGGGATTGGCGAACTGGTCCAGCACCCGGCCCTTGCCCTCTCGCTCCATGTTCGCGGCCAGGTCGCGCGCGTACTCCATGCCGCCGCTCTTGGGCGTGAGCACCAACTCGGCGCCGAAGGCCTTCATGGTCTGCGCCCGCTCGATCGACAGGTCCTCGGGCATCACGAGCACCATGCGGTAGCCGCGGATCGCAGCGGCCATGGCCAGCGCGATGCCGGTGTTGCCCGACGTCGCCTCGATGAGGGTGTCACCCGGCCTGATCTCGCCCCGCTCCTCGGCCCCGCGGATCATGGACAGCGCCGCGCGGTCCTTCACCGACCCGGCCGGGTTGTTGCCCTCCAGCTTGGCCAGCACGATGTTGCCGCGCTTGCGGTTGTCCGGCTCGCCGATCCGTTGCAGGGCGACCAGGGGCGTGTTTCCGATCGCGTCTTCGAGGGTGGGATAGCTGCGCGGTTCCATCGCCCCACTGTGCCATAATTTTTTCTGCGCTCTTCAACGCTGCCGGAGTGGCGAAATCGGTAGACGCAGCAGACTCAAAATCTGCCGGTGGCAACACCGTCCCGGTTCGATTCCGGGCTCCGGCACCAATCTTCTTCCCGCCAAAAAAACGCCCGGCACGCGGCCGGGCGAAGAACCTCCATGGCTGGGACCGTAACCAAGGACCGATCCCGACTTCAGGATGGTCGAACAGCCG
>JAKFEA010000365.1:0-4743 GCA_036675905.1 Acidovorax sp.
TGCTGGAGCAGGCCTTCCGGTCGGCAGCGGCGCAGGCCGACGCCATCATCACCAGCGGCGGCGTCAGCGTGGGCGAGGCCGACTTCACCAAGGCCATGATGAAGCAGCTGGGCGACGTGGCGTTCTGGCGCATCGCCATGCGTCCCGGCCGGCCGATGGCGGTGGGACGCATTGGTTCGTCCGTGCTGTTCGGCCTGCCCGGCAACCCGGTGGCGGTGATGGTCACCTTCCTGGCCTTCGTGCGACCGGCACTGTTGCAGATGATGGGCTGCCGCGACACTGCGCCGCCGCCCCTGCTGCGCGCCCGCAGCCAGGAAGCCGTGCGCAAGAAGCCGGGCCGCACCGAGTACCAGCGCGGCATCGTCTCCACCGCACCCGACGGAGCGCTCCAGGTGCGCACCACCGGCAACCAGGGCTCGGGCGTGCTCAGTTCCATGGTCCAGGCCAACGGCCTGATCGTCCTGCATCACGCGCAAGGCAACGTTGCGAACGGAGACGAAGTGGATGTGATGATGTTCGAAGGGCCCTGAGCGACCACCCGCCTGCTTTCCCGCACAATCGCCGCCACCGAAGGGCATGGAGGGGCAGGGAAATGGAAGTCAGGCCGGATGGGATCTCGGCGCGCAGGGAGTGGCCGATCGGCCCGTGGACTGCAACGGCTCTCGTGCTGCTGGCTGCGGCCAGCGCCACCGCGACCGAAGTCAAGGACGAAGCAGCCGCAGCCCACCCCGGGAGCATGCAGGCCGCTCCCAGCGAGGAACTGCGTCAGCGCTGGGGCGCACTGGCCGATCTGGCGGGCAGGTCCTATGTAGTCGAGTCATCTCCGGGCGTACCCGTGTGGCGCGACGTGCGCTGGATAGTGCCGGGCGAGAGCCTGCGGTACGGGAACGGCTACTGTCAGCGTGGCAAGTGCGACAACACCGAGTTCGTCGTCCGGTTCAATGCGGCTGCGAAGCAGCTCGAATACATCCGCGGAAACGCCATGGAGGCGACCGGCGCCGTCAATGCGGACGGCTCGGTCACAGCGCGCACCGTCGGCCTGTTCGGCAACAGCGAGACAGTGGATATCGACCGCTCCACCGGGGGGCTGAAGTCCGGCGGCTACGTGCTGCAGCCGATCACCCGCGAGCGGCTCGTCGAGATCAGCGGGGGCATCGCCGGCAAGGACATCGTGGCTGCGCACAGGCCGCAGGCCGCGGCCGCTGCCCCAGTCCCATCGGCTCGCGCCTTGGCTGCTCCCCACGGCGGGCAAGCTCCATCGGGCTCCCCCGTGGCGGGCGACGCGAATGCCCTGCGCTTCATCCTTGGTGCGGCGATCGGAGCCGCACCAGGCGCGCCGTACTGCCAGTCCGGCGTCGTCGATGCCCAGCCCCCGCGCCGCTGGCGGCTGAGCCGCTCGGGAGGCGCCGGCTACACCTACAGCACCGAAGCGCGCGGCGCGGCGCGCCTGATCGTGGAAGCCCACTATCCGGACTTCATCGCACGCTGCAATGCCGCATTGGGAGCCGCCGCCGGCCGCATGGGCGGCGTGGGCACGCCTTCACTGCTCTGGTGGAACGCCAACGAGGATGCCAAGCCGCCAGCCGGCCTGCTGGCCCCCTCGAGGCCGGGCACTTTCTTCGTCGAGCTGCCCGGGCGCTGACGCGTCAACGACCCTGGCCAGCCGCACCGCCTTGCCGCGCGGTGTGCGTGCGTGCCCTGTCAGGCAAACATCCGCCGGGCCTCGTCCGCCAGTTCCTGGCGCTTCATCACCAGCTTGGGCAGGTCCGGGTGCATGGGGTCGATCTCGCGCAGCGCCCAGCCATAGAACGCCTGCGCGAACGTCAGGTGGATAAAGCGGAGGATCTTCATGGCAACCATCGTGCGCGGGCACAGCAGAGCCATCCCGTCGGCGTTGCCCGGATCGCCGCGTCGGCGGCGCGCCGCACGCGCTGTCGGACAGCGGCGACGCAACCGTCGAGGCGCGCCGCCGTTGCAGGCCGCCTGCGGATCGGCTACTTGGCGATGAGATCGCCGGGGCCGTGCGGCGGCAGCTCGTCCTTGGCCTCGGCCTTGTTGGCGCCCGGCACCTTGCCACGCGCGAACACCGAATACATGGTGGGCACCACGAACACCGTCAGCAGCGTGCCCAGCGACATGCCGCCCACGATCACCCAGCCGATCTGGGTGCGGCTCTCGGCACCGGCGCCGGTGGACAGCGCCAGCGGCATCGCGCCCAGCACCATCGCGCCGGTGGTCATCAGTATGGGGCGCAGGCGCAGCGAGGCGGCTTCGACGACAGCGTCGACCACCTCGCGCCCCTGCTGGCGCAGCTGGTTGGTGAACTCGACGATCAGGATGCCGTGCTTGGTGATCAGGCCCACCAGCGTGATCAGCCCGATCTGCGAATAGACGTTCAGCGAGCCTCCGGCCCACTTGAGCGCCAGCAGGGCACCGATCATGGACAGCGGCACCGACAGCATGATCACCAGCGGGTCGACGAAGCTCTCGAACTGGGCCGCCAGCACCAGGAAGATGAACAGCAGGGCCAGCACGAACACGATGCCCAGCGCGCCCTGCGAGTTGCGGAACTCGCGCGAGGTGCCGTTCAGGTCGGTCGTGTAGCCGGGCTTGAGCACCTTGGCAGCGGTCTGCTCCATGAACTGCAGCGCCTGGCCCAGCGAGTAGTCGGGCGACAGGTTGGCCGTGATCGTGGCCGAGCGGCGCTGGCCGAAGTGGTTGAGCTCGCGCGGGCTGACGCTCTCGCTGACCTTCACCAGCGCCGACAGCGGAATCATGGTGTCGCTGCGGCCCCGCACGTAGATGCCGGCTATGTCTTCCGGCGTGGAGCGGCCGCTCGGGCGGTTCTGGATGATCACGTCGTACTGCTCGGCGTCGCGCTTGTAGCGGGTGACCTGGCGCCCGCCCAGCGTGGTCTCCAGCGCGCGGGCGACCACGTCGACGCCGACTCCCATGTCGGCGGCCTTTTCACGGTCGACCTGGATGCGCAGTTCCGGCTTGTTGAGGCGCAGGTCCACGTCCACGCCCTGGATGCCCGGGTTCTTGCCGATCTCCTCGACCATCTGGCGTGCCACCCGGCTCAGGTTCTCGTAGCTGTCGGACGTCTGGATCACGAAGTTGAGCGGCCGGTCGCGGTAGCCCTGGCCGAGCGAGGGCGGCGTCAGGATGAAGGCGTTGAGGCCGGCCAGGCTGCCCACCTTGGGCTGCAGCTCGCGCGCGATGTCCAGGGTGGTTCGATCGCGCTTCTCCCAGTCCACCGCCCGGTAGACGACGCTGCCCTGCGACACGGTGGGGTTGCCCAGGCTGGCGAAGATGCGGTCGAACTCCGGGTAGTCCTGCCCCAGCTTCTCCAGCACCCGCGCATAGCGGTCGGTGTAGTCGAGCGTGGAGCCGTCCGGCGCGTTCATGGTGGCCAGGATGGTGCCGCGGTCCTCCATCGGCGAGAGTTCGGATTTCATCGTCGGCCAGACCGCGGCTATCGCCAGCGCGCTGGCGAGCATGACCCCGACCACGATCCAGCGCGCCTGCAGCAGCTTGCCGGCCCCGCCGGCGGCGCGGGTGGTGAGCACCCAGCGAAGCACGCGCGCATAGCGGGCGCACAGCGCCGTCAGCCAGCGCTCCATGCTGCGGTCGAACCAGTTGGGCTTCGGGTTGTGCCGCAGCAGCTTGGAGCACATCATCGGCGTGAGCGTCAGCGCCACGAACCCCGACACCAGCACGGCGCCTGCCAAGGCCAGCGCGAACTCGACGAACAGCCGGCCCGTGCGCCCGGGCGTGAAGGCCAGCGGCGCATACACGGCCACCAGCGTCAGGGTCATGGTGACGACAGCGAATCCGATCTCGCGCGCGCCCTTGATCGCAGCGGAGAAGGGATCCAGTCCTTCCTCGATGTGCCGGAAGATGTTCTCCAGCATCACGATGGCGTCGTCCACCACCAGGCCGATGGCCAGCACCAGCGCCAGCAGCGTCAGCGTGTTGATGGTGAAGCCGGCCAGCGCCATCATCCCGAATGTGCCGATCAGGCTGACGGGGATCGTCACGATCGGGATGATCGAGGCCCGCAGCGTGCGCAGGAAGACGAAGATCACCAGCGCCACCAGCAGCACCGCCTCGGCGATGGTGACGTACACGTTCTTGACCGAGCGGTCGATGAACAGCGAATTGTCGTTGGCGACGTCGATGTCGATGCCGGGCGGCAGGTCCTGCTTGAGCTTGGGTATCATGTCCCGCACGCCCTGCGACAGGGTCAACGGGTTGGCCGTGGCCTGCCGGATCACGCCGGTGCCGATGGCGGAGCGGCCGTTCAGCCGCATGCCGCTGCGCTCGTTGGCGGGGGCTTCCTCCACCCGCGCCACGTCGCGGATCTTCACCGGGAATCCGTTCACCGTCTTGACCACGATCTCGCCGAACTGGGCCGGCTGCACCAGGTCGGTCTGCGAGGTGACGCTGAACTCGCGCTGCTGCGACTCGATGCGCCCGGCCGGCACCTCCAGGTTGCTGCGCCGGACGGCGTCCTCGATGTCCTGCGTGGTCAGGCGGTAGCCGGCCAGCTTGTCGGGATCGAGCCAGACGCGCATCGCGTACTTGCGCTCGCCGTAGATGCGCACGTCGGCCACGCCCGTGACGGTCTGCAGGCGCGGCTTGATGATGCGGTTGACCAGGTCGTTGATCTGCAGCGGCGTGTAGGTGTCGCTGGTGAAGGCCAGCCACATCACCGGGAAGGCGTCGGCCTCGACCTTGGCG
>JAKFEA010000366.1:0-9826 GCA_036675905.1 Acidovorax sp.
CACTTCCCGGCCGTCGTCGCCCACCACGCGCAGGCCCACGCCCGGCAAGGGGAAGCCGACCGTTCCGCCGCGCCGCTCGCCGCCTGCGTAAGGGTTGGAAGTCAGCATGATGGTCTCGCTCATGCCGTAGCGCTCCAGGATGGCCTGGCCGGTGCGCTCGCGCCAGTCGTTGAAGGTCTCGATCAGCAGCGGCGCCGAGCCGGAGATGAACAGGCGCATGTGGCGCGCGGCCTGGCGGTCCAGCGCCGGTTCGGCCAGCATGCGCACATACAGCGTCGGCACGCCCATGAACACGCTCGCGCGCGGCAGCGCGGCGATCACCTTCTTCGGGTCGAACTTCGCGAACCAGATCGTGCGGCTGCCATTGAGCAGCGCGCCGTGGATGGCGACGAACAGGCCGTGCACGTGGAAGATCGGCAGCGCGTGGACCAGCACGTCGCCCGGCATCCAGCCCCAGTAATCCTTGAGCACCTGCGCGTTGGACAGCAGGTTGCCATGCGTGAGCATCGCGCCCTTGCTGCGCCCGGTGGTGCCGCTGGTGTAGATGATGGCCGCCAGGTCGCCGGCGCGTTTCGATGCCGGCTCGTGTCGGTCGCCGTGCTGGGCAGCCCGGTCCAGCAGCGTGCCGGTGCGGTCGTCGCCCAGCGTGAAGACGTTCTTCGTGCCCGCCTTGAAGGCGATCTTGCTGACCCAGCCGAAGTTCTTCGGCGTGCAGACCACCACGGCTGGTTCGGCGTTGCCGACGAAGTACTCGATCTCGGCGCTCTGGTAGGCCGTGTTCAGCGGCAGGAACACGTAGCCGGCGCGCAGTGTGGCCAGGTACAGCATCATGGCCTCGACCGACTTCTCCACCTGCACCGCGATGCGCGAGCCCTCGGGCAGCTGCAGCGAGGCCAGCAGGTTGGCGATCATGGCCGTGCCGCGGTCCAGGTCGCGCCAGCTGTAAGCCAGTTCGTCGTCGGTCTCGACGGCGATGGAATCGAGGTCCTTCGGGAAAGCCGCGCGAAGGGCGGTGAAGAGGTTGTCGTTTGTCATTCAGAACTCAGGCTTGCGCTTGTCCAGGAAAGCCGCCACGCCCTCGCGGTGCTCGGCGGCGGGAGCATAGCGGTAGGCGGCAGCGAGTTCGGCCGCTGCGGCCGCGGCGCGAACGGGGTCTTGCTGCTCGCGCAGCGCCCGCAAGGTGCGCTTGTTCAGGCGGGCGGCTTGCGGGGCCAGCGCCGCGACGCGGGTAGCCAGCGTGTCGCAGCGCGCAGCCAGTTCCGCGGCGGGCACCAGGTGCTGCAGGAACCCCTTGGCCTTCATCTCCGCGGCGTCCAGTACCGCGGCCTCCAGCAGCATTTGCCGCGCCGTGCCCTCGCCCGCCGCCCGCGCGACCAGCGCCGCCTCTCGCGGCGCCATCGGAAATCCGAGCCGGGCGATCGGCGCGCCGAAGCTGGCGTCGTCCGCCGCGAGGCGGATGTCGCAGCAACTGGCGATCTCCATGCCGGCCCCCATGCAGGCGCCGGCGATGCACGCGAGCACCGGCACGTCGCAGTCCAGCATGGCCTGCAGCGCGCCCCACACGTCCTGCTCGTGGAAGTCGCGCAGCGAGGCTTCGTCGAAGCGGAAGCCGGCGTACTCGGAGATGTCGCCGCCGGCGCAGAACGCGCCACCCTCGCCCTGCACCACCACGCAGCGCACCGAGGCGTCCTGCTGCAGCCGCAGGAAGACGGATCGCAGTTCGCGCCACATCGCGCGCGACATGGCATTGAGCTTGCCCGGGTGCGACAGCAGCACCCGGGCGACCGGGCCTTGCGATGCGAGCCGTATGTGCCCTGGCAATGTGTCAGTTCTCCAAGACGCTCATCGTCACCCGTGGCGCGGAAAAAGCGCAGGGCCAGTCCAGTGCCACCGCGGAACCGGCTTTGCCGGGCCGCTGGTGGCGCCCCCTCGAGGGGGGAGCGCCGAAGGCGCTTCGGGGGTGGGCCAATTCAGTCCGCCTTGACGTTGGCGGCCTTGACCACCTGGGCCCAGCGCTTGGCCTCGTCCTCGACGAAGCCGCCGAACTGCTGCTGCGTGAGGTTGGGGAATTCGGCGCCCTGGTTGGCCCAGATCGCCTTGAGCTCGTCGGACTGGACCGCCTTGCGCATCTCGTCGGCGATGCGCGCCTGCACCTCCGCCGGCGTGCCCTTGGGCGCCCACAGGCCGTACCAGGTGGTGACGGTGTAGTCCGGTAGCCCCACCTCGGCTGCGCAGGGCACGTCGGGCAGCGCCGGGTTGCGCTTGCTGCCCGAGACCAGCAGCGCCTTGATGCGCCCGCCCTTGATGTGGCCGGCGGACGAACCCAGTCCGTCGAACATCAGGTCGGCGTTGCCGCTGATCAGGTCCTGCAGCGCCGGGCCGGCGCCGCGGTACGGGATGTGGGTGATGAAGGTCTTCGTCTGCAGCTTGAACAGCTCGCCCGCCAGGTGGTGCGAGGTGCCGTTGCCGGCCGAAGCGTAGTTGTAGCGGCCCGGGCTGCGCTTGACCAGGTCGAGGAAGGTCTTGAAGTCGTTGGCTTCGATGCGCTTGGGGTTGACCACGATCACCTGCGGCACGCGCGCCAGCAGCGTGATCGGCACGAAGTCCTTGAGCAGGTCGTAGTCGAGGCGCGGATAGATCGAAGGCGCGATCGTGTGGTGCACGGCGCCCATGAACAGGCCGTAGCCGTCCGGCGCGAGCTTGGCCGCCGCACTGGCGCCCACCGTGCCGCCAGCGCCGCCCTTGTTGTCGACGATCAGTTGCTTGCCGGTCTGCCTGGCGAACTGCGCCGACAACGGTCGCGCGAAGGCGTCGGTGCCGCCGCCCGCCGGGAAGGGCACGACCACCGTCACGGGCCGGTTGGGCCAGGCACTGCCCTGGGCGAAGGCGGCCGGGCTGATGGCGGCTGCTGCGGCCGCGCGCAACACGGCGCGGCGCTGGAGCGGAAGGGATTGCATGATTGTTCCGGTTTGCCTTTGGGGGTCTCAACCGTACAGGTCCTCGATGGCGCTTGCTATCGGGATTTCTCCGCGCGCCAGCATGGCCCGGTGCTTGTCCAGCCGCTTGATGTCGTACAGGTAGTTCACCATCAGCCCGAACGACTGCTTCAGGCCCTTGGGCGAGGGATCCGCCGCCCAGTTGAGCCTTTCGACCCGTGCGCCGTTGCCCAGGTGGAAGCGCGCCACCGGGTCGCACGGCCGGCCCTTGTCCATCTCGCGCGCCAGGTAGCGACCCGCCCAGGCCAGCAGTTGCGCGCGTTGCGGCGACTTGGGGCCGAGCGCCAGCGGGTCGTCCAGCGCCGCCATCAGTTCGGCCGGCGCGCGCTTGTTCATCCAGGCGCGCAGGCTGGGGATGGGCGACAGCGTGGCGAAGGTCTTCAAGCGCGGGAATTCGGCCTTGAGCGTCTCCACCACCCGCTTGATCAGCGAGTCGCCAAAGCTCACGCCCTTGAGCCCGGGCTGGGTGTTGCTGATCGAATAGAAGATCGCCGTGTTGGCGCGCACCGGGTCGGAAGCCGGCCCCGCTTCGTCCAGCAGCGGCGTGATGCTGTCGGCCATGCGGTCCATCAGCGCCACCTCCACGAAGATCAGCGGCTCGCCCGGCAGGCGCGGGTGGAAGAAGCCGTAGCAGCGCCGGTCGCTGTCGAGCCGGTTCTTCACGTCGGCCCAGCTGCGGATGTCGTGCACCGCCTCGTACTGGATCAGCTTTTCCACCAGCGAGGCGGGCGAGTCCCAGCTGATGCGCTGCAGTTCCAGGAAGCCGATTTCGAACCAGGTGGAAAACAGGCCTTCCAGTTCCGCGTCCAGCGGCAGCAGCCGGCGGTCGGACTTGAGCTGCGGCAGCAGCTGCGCGCGCAGGTCCACCAGGAAGCGCATGCCCTCGGGATAGCCGGCAAAGCGTTGCAGCAAGCGGGTGCGCGGCGACATGAAGGCACGCCGCAGCCGGATCTCGGCCTGCGCTTCCTCGGGCGTGCCGAGCGCCGCCTCGTACTGATCGCGCGCCGCCTTGACCTGGACGGCGTCGGGCGCGAACTGCTCGCTCATCAGCAGCCAGCAGTCGCGGCGTTCTTCGGGCGAAGCGCCGGCGTACCAGTCGGCAAAGGCGTGGGCGAGCCGCGCGCCTTCGACCTCGCTGACGCGCGGGTCGACCACGGCCTGCAGTTCGGACAGGATGCGGCGCAGCGCCCGCGGCGACAGTGCCTCCGGATGCCGGCGCAGCGTGGCGCGCAGGCGCTCGGCGGTGGAACGCGGCAAGCGCGCATCGCCCGCCGGGCTGGCCGGCGCGGCCGTCTCCAGCCCCGGCCGCAGTGCCGTCATGCCGCGGCTGATCCAGTCGCCCGCCTTCATGCCGCCAGCCCTTCGCGCGGCCGCCGCTGCGCCCACAGCCACAGTGCGATGCCGAAGGCGACCATGGGCACGCACAGCCACTGGCCCATGCTCAGGCCGGTCTGGTCCTTCAGCCACACCAGGTAGGCATCGGGCTCGCGGAAGAACTCCGCCACGAAGCGGAAGAAGCCGTAGCCGATCAGGAACATCGCCGAGACCTGGGCCGGCCGGCGCGGCTTGCGCGCGTACAGCCACAGCAGGATGAAGAGCAGCACGCCTTCCAGCAGGAACTGGTAGACCTGCGAGGGGTGGCGCGGCGCCATCGAGCCGCTGTGCGGGAACACCATGCCCCAGGGCAGCGAAGGATCGGCGAAGCGGCCCCACAGCTCGCCGTTGATGAAGTTGCCGACGCGGCCCGCGGCCAGCCCCAGCGGCACGCAGGGCGCGACGAAGTCCATCACCTGCCAGAACGGCTTGCCGCGCGTGCGCGCAAACCACCACTGCGACGCGATCACGCCCAGCATGCCGCCGTGGAAGCTCATGCCGCCCTGCCAGATGAAGAAGATCTCCAGCGGGTGCGCCGCGTAGTACGCGGGTTTGTAGAACAGGCAGTAGCCCAGCCGCCCGCCGGCGATCACGCCCAGCACGCCCAGGAACAGCATGTCCTCGATGTCGCGCCGGCTCCAGGCGCCGGCGCCCTGCACCGAGGCAAAGGGCTCGTGCCGCAACCGGCGGGTGGCCAGGAAATAGAACAGTCCGAACGCGGCCAGGTAGGTCAGGCCGTACCAGTGCACGGCGAGCGGGCCGATCTGCAGCGCGACCGGATCGATCTTCGGGTACATCAGCATGCGGTCATTGTGCCCGCAGGCCCCCGGCCCCCGGCCGCGACCTGCTCTCGCGCGAAGGCTATGAAACGCGACAGTGCGGCGCCGGGGGCGGTGCGCCACACCAGGCTGGTCTCGCAGCGCGGCACCTGGCGGGCACCGGCGCCGCCGATGGCGCGGTAGATGACGCCGGCGCGCTGGAACTGCCGCACGCTGTCGGGGACCCAGGCCAGCCCGAGCCCGGCCGAGACCAGGTTGACGATGGTCTGCATCTGGATCGCCTCCTGCGCCACCATCGGCTCGCGCCCGGAGGCGTGGTACAGGCCGAACAGCGCATCGTGCAGCGAGGGCAGGATGCGGCGCGGGAACAGCACCAGGGGCTCGCCCAGCACGCGCGCCAGCGGCAGGCTGCGGGCCGCTGCGAGCGGATGCTGCTCTGGGATGGCGAGCACCAGCGGCTCCTGCGCGATGCGCAGGTGGTCCAGCCCGGCCGGTGCAAAGCCCGGCGAGTGCAGCAGGAAGCCGGCGTCGACCTCGCCGCTCGCGATGGCGGGCAGTTGCACGTCGGCGGTGGCCTCGACCAGATCCAGCCGGGTGCGCGGATGCTCGGCGCGATAGGCCTGCACCCATCGGGGCAGGAAGGTGAAGCCGACGGTGGACACGAAGGCCAGCCGCAGGTGCCCCGCCTCCCCTTCCGCTGCCGACCGCGCCACGGCGGGCAGCGCCCGCGCCCGCTCCAGCAGCGCCAGGGCCTGCGGCAACAGCGCTTCGCCGGCCTCGGTGAGCTGCACGCTGCGCCGGGTGCGGTCGAACAGGCGCACGCCCAGCAGCCGCTCGAGCTGGGCGATCGCCTGGGTGAGCGGCGGTTGCGTCATGTGCAGCCGGGCGGCCGCGCGCCCGAAGTGCAGCGTCTCGGCGACGGCGACGAACTGGCGCCACAGGCGCAGCTCGATGACGGGCTCACTCATATGCAGAGCATATCAATGGACGCCTGAAAACGGATTGGAAAGAATCAGAGCCGCGCCGCATACTTCCGGGCTGCATTGTCGGCCCGCACGAGGCGGGCTGCACTTCAATTCCGGAGAACCCATGGCCGAGCATCCCATCCGCCTGCACCTGCGCAGCGACAACATCACCCAGGGCAAGTCCCGCGCGCCCAACCGCTCCATGTACTACGGCATGGGCTACAAGGAGAGCGACTTCGGCAACCCGATGGTGGGCGTGGCCAACGGCCACAGCACCATCACCCCCTGCAACAGCGGCCTGCAGAAGCTGGCCGATGCGGCGGTGCAAGGGATCATCGAAGCCGGCGGCAACCCGCAGGTGTTCGGCACGCCGACCATCAGCGACGGCATGGCCATGGGCACCGAGGGCATGAAGTACTCGCTGGTCAGCCGCGAGGTGATCGCCGATTGCGTCGAGACCTGCGTGCAGGGCCAGTGGATGGACGGCGTGGTCGTGATCGGCGGCTGCGACAAGAACATGCCCGGCGGCCTGATGGGCATGCTGCGCGCCAACGTGCCGGCCATCTACGTCTACGGCGGCACCATCCTGCCCGGCAAGTGGAAGGGCCAGGACCTGAACATCGTCAGCGTGTTCGAGGCGGTCGGCCAGAACGCTGCCGGCAAGATGAGCGACCAGGAGCTCAAGGACATCGAACAGCACGCCATTCCGGGCACCGGCTCGTGCGGCGGCATGTACACCGCCAACACCATGTCGTCGGCCTTCGAGGCGCTGGGCATCTCGCTGCCGTTCTCCTCCACCATGGCCAACCCGCACGACGAGAAGCAGAACTCGGCCAAGGAATCGGCCCGGGTGCTGATCGAGGCCATCAGGAAGGACATCAAGCCGCGCGACATCGTCACGCGCAAATCGATCGAGAACGCGGTGGCGGTGATCATGGCCATCGGCGGCTCCACCAATGCGGTGCTGCACTTCCTGGCCATCGCGCACGCCGCCGGCGTGGAGTGGACCATCGACGACTTCGAGCGCGTGCGCCAGAAGACCCCGGTGATCTGCGACCTCAAGCCGTCTGGCCAGTACCTGGCGGTCGACCTGCACGAGGCGGGCGGCATCCCGCAGGTGATGAAGATCCTGCTGAACGCGGGCCTGCTGCACGGCGACTGCATCACCATCACCGGCCAGACCATCGCCGAGGTGCTCAAGGACATCCCCGACCAGCCGCGCGCCGACCAGAGCGTCATCCGCAGCATCGACAAGGCGCTCTACAAGCAGGGCCACCTGGCCATCCTCAAGGGCAACCTGTCGCCGGAGGGCGCGGTCGCCAAGATCACCGGGCTGAAGAACCCGGTGATCACCGGACCGGCGCGCGTGTTCGACGACGAGCAGTCGGCGCTCAAGGCCATCCTGGACGGCAAGATCAAGGCCGGCGACGTGATGGTGCTGCGCTACCTGGGCCCCAAGGGCGGCCCCGGCATGCCGGAGATGCTGGCGCCTACCGGTGCGCTGATCGGTGCGGGCCTGGGTGAGAGCGTGGGCCTGATCACCGACGGCCGCTTCTCGGGCGGGACCTGGGGCATGGTGGTCGGCCACGTCGCGCCGGAAGCAGCGGCCGGCGGCAACATCGCGCTGGTGCAGGAGGGCGACTCCATCACCATCGACGCCCACCAGCTGAAGCTGGAGGTGAACGTCTCCGACGAGGAACTGGCCAAGCGCCGGGCCACGTGGAAGGCCCCCGCGGCGCGCTACACGCGCGGCGTGCAGGCCAAGTTCGCGTTCAACGCGGCCAGCGCCAGCAAGGGCGCGGTGCTCGACCTGTTCTGATCGGCTTTCGTCGCCACCGTCCTACACGGGGGTGCGCGACCGCTTCCTAGCATGGGGGCTCCCCACAGGAGACCCCCATGGACACCACCTCGGTGTGGCGCGCGACCGCGCCCGGACCCGGCTACGCGGTGCTGCAGGGCGACCTGCAGTGCGACGTGCTGGTGGTGGGCGGCGGCATCACCGGCGTGACGACGGCGCTGCTGCTGGCCGAACAGGGCCGCAAGGTGGTGCTGCTGGAAGCCGGCGGGATCGGCAGCGGCACCACCGGGCACTCCACCGGCAATCTCTACGTCACGACCAGCCGGGGCCTGTCGTCGATCGCCTCGTCATGGGGGGAATCGGTCGCCAAGGAAGTTGCCGGCCGGCGCGGCGCGGCGATCGACTTCATCGAGCAACGCTGCCGGAGCCTGCCTGGCGCCGCGTTCACGCGCTGCGGGCACTACCAGTACGCCCGCTTCGCCCAGGACCAGCCGTCGATCGAGAAGGAGCACCGGGCGCTCGCCAAGGCGGGCTGCGCCGTTCGCATGGAGCATTCGCTGCCGGGCGGCCTGCCGCCGCCTTCGGGACCGGTGCTGGTGCTGGCGGACCAGGCGCAGTTCCAGCCGCAGGCCTACCTGCGCGGCCTGGCCGCGCAGGCGGTGAAGGCCGGCGCCCTGCTGCACGAGCAATCGCGCGTGCTGGAGCTGGACCCCAAGGCCCGCACGGCAACGACGGCCAGCGGGACCGTCACGGCCGCCGAGATCGTGCTGGCCACGCATTCGCCCAAGGGCGTGCACCTGGTCCATGCCGAGATGCCGGTGCACCGCGAGTACGCCGTTGCCTTCGAGGCCGGCGAGGTGGACCCGGGACCCGGCATCTTCTGGTGGCAAGGCGACGAGAGCCTGTCGATCCGGATGCACGAACACGAGGGGCGCCGCTACCTGGTCGTGGTCGGGCCCGAGCACAAGGTCGGCACGCACAACGCCACGGCGGCGCTGAAGGCGGTGGAGGCGATGGCCAGCAGCTACCTGAGCCCGGGTCGGGCGGTGCATCACTGGTCGGCGCAGAACTACCGATCCCATGACGGCCTGCCCTACGTGGGCCGCGTTCGCACGGGCTGCTTCATCGCCAGCGGCTTCGCCACCGACGGATTGACCTGGGGCACGGTGGCGGCAGTGGGCATCTCGGGCCTGCTGGCGGGCCGGACCGACCCGTTCATCGAGCGCTGCACGCCGGGCCGCTTCACGCCAGCCAAGGGCGCCAAGGCGCTGCTGGAGGAGAACGCCACCACCGTCAAGACGCTGGTGCAGGACTACCTCACGGGCGGGCAGCAGGAGCACCTGGCCAGCCTGGCGCCGGGCGACAGCGCGATCGTGGAAGCGGAAGGGGAGGCGTTCGCGGCCTGGCGGGCGCCGGACGGCGAGCTGTTCGCCGTCTCGCCCGTTTGCACGCACATGGGCTGCAAGGTGCGCTGGAACAGCGTGGAGACCAGCTGGGACTGCCCCTGCCACGGCAGCCGGTTCCGCCCGGACGGGACCGTCCTCGAGGGGCCTGCGCTGGCGCCGCTCAAGCGCAAGCAGCTGGCGCTGGGCTGATCGGGGCGCAGGATCGGGGCCGGGCGGCGCGGTCCGCCGAGGGAAATCGCGTCAGCGCTTCCTGCGCGGCGCCATGCCCATGTTCTCGCGGCTCTTGTCGATGCGAGCCTGGCGCTTGTCGTTTTCTTTCTGCACGGCCTTCTTCTTGGTGTATCCCGACCAGTCGGCCCAGGTCCACCACGCCACGGCCAGCCCGAAGGGGGCCAGCACCCACCACCAGGGCCATTCGGCGACCGGGCCGATCGCCAGGTACTTCATGGCCAGCAACAGGATCCCGAGACCGAGGAACAACATCAAAATCTCTCCGCAAAAACCCGGC
>JAKFEA010000367.1:0-5438 GCA_036675905.1 Acidovorax sp.
CACGCCGACCGCGTAGGTGCCGAACACGTTGAACAGGCCGATCAGCGCCAGCGCGTAGCTGGCCACCTGCGGCGACAGGCCCTTGTCGCGCAGGTAGCTGGGCATGTGCACGCCGATGAACACGACCTGGAAGCCGCACACGAAGTAGCCGGCCATCAGCAGCTGGAAGCTCGGGTACTTGAAGGCCTCGCGCAGCGCCTGGCCGATGGTCTGCTCACGCTGCGGCGGCGAGCCCGCCTTGAAGCCGGGCTCGCGCAGGCCCCAGGCGAACGGGCCGATCAGCAGCACCAGCGCCGCCAGCACCAGCAGCGACTGCTGCCAGCCCAGCCCGCTGATCAGGAAGCCCTCCACCGGCACCATCAGGAACTGGCCGAAGGAACCGGCCGCGGCCGCCACGCCCATCGCCCAGGACCGCTTGGCCGGATCGATCTGCCGGCCGATGATTCCGTACACCACGGCGTAGGTCGTGCCGGCCTGTGCCGCGCCGATCAGGACGCCCGCGGTCAGCGCGAACAGCAAGGCGTTGGGCGACAGCGCCATGCCGACCAGGCCCAGCGCATACAACACCGCGCCGCCCATCAGCACCCGGAAGGCGCCGAAACGGTCGGCCAGCATGCCGGCAAAGACGCCGAACACGCCCCAGGCCAGGTTCTGCACCGCCAGCGCGAACGCGAAGGTCTCGCGCGTCCAGCCCTGGGCCTGGGTGATCGGCTGCAGCCACAGCCCGAAGCCGTGGCGGATGCCCATGGACAGGGTGACGACCATGGCGCCGCAGAGGAGCACCTGGCGCATGGACAGACGGGCGGGGGAATGCATCGGGGTGCGACTTTACCGGGCGGCCAGGGTGCCTGCTTGCACGGGGCTTTCACGGCGCAGACGAAGGCGGACAGCCGGAACGCAGAAGTCGCAGAGGAAACGCAGAAGACGCAGAGGAAACGCAGAAGACGCAGAGAAGACAACCAGGAAAGGACCAAGACAAGACAACAAGCATTTTTCTGCGCCTTCTGCGAAGGCTTTTGCGTCTTCTGCGAACGGCTGCCCGCCTTCATTGGCCTGTGGTTTCATACAGCCTGATTCGGGTGCGCGACTACAATCCGCCACCCATGGCAACGCGTTCCTCCCTCGCCAACGACTATTCCGAAGGCTCCATCCGCGTGCTCAAGGGCCTCGAGCCCGTCAAGCAGCGGCCGGGCATGTACACCCGCACCGACAACCCGCTGCACGTCATCCAGGAAGTGCTGGACAACGCGGCGGACGAGGCGCTGGCCGGCCACGGCAAGCGCCTCAAGGTCACCCTGCATGCCGACGGCTCGGTCGGCATCGAGGACGACGGCCGCGGCATCCCCTTCGGCCTGCACCCGGAAGAAAAGGCGCCGGTGATCGAACTGGTGTTCACCCGCCTGCACGCGGGCGGCAAGTTCGACAAGGGCAAGGGCGGCGCCTACAGCTTCTCCGGCGGCCTGCACGGGGTCGGCGTGTCGGTCACCAATGCGCTGGCCAGGCGGATGGAAGTCACCAGCCACCGCGAGGGCCAGGTCGCCACCATCGTCTTCTCCGGCGGCGACGTGGTCGAGCCGCTGAAGCTGCGCAAGCTGGCCGAGGGTGAGCGCCGCCAGGGCACCACCGTGCGGGTCTGGCCCGAGGGCAAGTATTTCGAGTCCAGCCAGCTGCCCATGGCCGAACTCCAGCACCTGCTGCGCAGCAAGGCGGTGCTGATGCCCGGCGTGGCCGTCTACCTGGTCAACGAGAAGACGCGCGACAGCCAGAGCTGGCAGTACAAGGGCGGCCTGCGCGACTACCTGATGCAGACGCTGCCGGCCGAACCGGTGATCCCGCTGTTCGAGGGCGAGGGCTTCGCCGACAACAGCGAGACCTTCGCGGAAGGCGAAGGCGCCGCCTGGTGCGTGGCCTTCACCGACGAAGGCCACCCGGTGCGCGAGAGCTACGTCAACCTGATTCCCACCAGCGCCGGCGGCACCCACGAAAGCGGCCTGCGCGACGGCCTGTTCAACGCCGTCAAGGGCTTCATCGAACTGCACTCGCTGCTGCCCAAAGGGGTCAAGCTGCTGCCGGAGGACGTGTTCGCCCGCGCTTCGTACGTCCTGTCGGCCAAGGTACTGGACCCGCAGTTCCAGGGCCAGATCAAGGAGCGGCTCAACTCGCGCGACGCAGTCCGGCTGGTCTCCAGCTTCGTGCGTCCGGCGCTGGAGCTGTGGCTCAACCAGCACGTCGAGTACGGCAAGCGGCTGGCCGAGCTGGCGATCAAGGCCGCCCAGACCCGCCAGAAGGCCGGCCAGAAGGTGGAAAAGCGCAAGGGCTCGGGCGTGGCCGTGCTGCCCGGCAAGCTGACCGACTGCGAGAGCCGCGACATCGGCCACAACGAGGTGTTCCTGGTCGAGGGCGACTCGGCCGGCGGCAGCGCCAAGATGGGCCGCGACAAGGAGTCGCAGGCCGTGCTGCCGCTGCGCGGCAAGGTGCTCAACACCTGGGAGGTCGAGCGCGACCGCCTGTTCGCCAACACCGAGATCCACGACATCGCGGTGGCGATCGGCGTCGATCCGCACGGACCCAACGACGAACCCGACCTGTCGGGCCTTCGCTACGGCAAGGTCTGCATCCTGTCCGATGCCGACGTCGACGGCTCGCACATCCAGGTGCTGCTGCTCACGCTGTTCTTCCGCCACTTCCCCAAGCTGATCGAGACCGGCCATGTGTACGTGGCGCGGCCGCCGCTGTTCCGGGTGGACGTGCCCTCGCGCGGCAAGAAGCCGGCCGGCAAGGAATACGCGCTCGACGAAGGCGAGCTGACCCGCATCCTGGACAAGCTGCGCAAGGAGGGCGTCAAGGAAGGCGGCTGGACGATCAGCCGCTTCAAGGGCCTGGGTGAGATGAGCGCCGAGCAGCTGTGGGAAACCACGCTCAACCCGGACACGCGGCGCCTGCTGCCGGTGCAGCTGGGCAAGGTCGATTTCGCCGGCACCGAAAGCCTGATCACCAAGCTGATGGGCAAGGGGGAAGCGGCCTCGCGGCGCGAGCTGATGGAACTGCACGGCGACGCGGTCGAAATCGATGTATGAGACCCCCCCGAAGCGGCCTGCGGCCGCCTCCCCCCAGGGGGCGCCACCTGCGGCCCGGCGAAGCCGGTTCCGCGGTGGCTGCTTGAATGGGCCCCGCTGACGGAGTACACGGATGACGGCCAGCACCCCTTCAAGCGACTCCAGATCGGTCCCGGCGCGCGTGCGCCTGCGCCCGACCATGCAGAGCGACCTGGAGTACGTGCTCTCGATCGAGCGCGACCCGGCCAACCTGCCGTTCATCACGCCCTGGGAGCGCACCCAGCACGAGGCGGCGATCCGCTTCCCGGATTTCCGGCACTTCATCATCGAGGGCGGGGAGGATCTGGCGTCGGTCGGTTTCCTGATCCTGATCGGCTGCAAGAGCCCGAACCAGTCGCTAGAACTCAAGCGCATGGTGGTGCAGGCCAAGGGCGCGGGCTACGGCCGCGCGGCGCTGCGGGTGGCCAAGAAGGTGGCCTTCGACGACCTGGGCGCGCACCGCTTCTGGCTGGACGTGCGCACGCACAACGCGCGGGCGCTCCGGGTCTACGAGAGCGAGGGCTTCGTCGTCGAGGGCACGCTGCGCGAGTGCGTGCGGGGGGCCGAGGGTTTCGATTCGCTGGTGGTGATGTCCGTGCTGCAGGCCGAGTTCGCCGGGCGGCGGGCGCAAGGGCTGGAGCTGCCGGCATGAAGTGGGCGCCGGTCCTCGTTGCCATCGGGCTGGCCTTCGGCTTCGGCGCCGCCCAGGCCGACGTCTGGGGCTACGTCGACACCAAGGGCGTCGCCCATTTCGCATCCGAACAACTGGACGACCGCTACGAGCTGTTCTTCCGCGGCGGCGAGAGTTTCGATACGGCCGAGGGCGTCGCCGCCCGCTCGGCGACGCCGCGACCCGTGGCCGTTCCCACCCGCAGCACCGCGCGGCTGATCGCTTTCTTCGAAGTCTCGCCCGGCTACAAGCAGGTCCAGCATCACCTGCGCGAAGCTTCCCGCAACCACGGCATCGATGTCGAGTTGCTCAAGGCCCTGATCGCCACCGAGTCCGGCTTCGAGGCCACGGCGGTCTCGCCCAAGGGTGCGGTGGGCCTGATGCAGGTGCTGCCGTCCACCGCGCAGCGCTACGGCGTCAGCGCCGACCGCAAGCAGTCGGTGGAGAAGAAGCTGACCGACCCGCGCATCAACATCCGCGCCGGTGCCCGCTACCTGCGCTACCTGCTCGACCTGTTCCCCGGCCAGCTGGACCTGGCGCTGGCCGCGTACAACGCGGGCGAGGGCGCCGTGCAGCGCGCAGGCAACCGGATCCCCAACTACCGCGAGACCCGCAACTACGTGCAGACGGTGCTGCAGCTGTACGCCATGCTGAAGCCGCCTTCGATGGCGGCGGCCGGCAAGAGCGTGCCGCGCCGCGTGCGCGTCGAACTGTCGGGCCCGCCGGGCGGCGCCGCGGGTCGCGGCAACATGCCCCCAGGCCTGGCGGCGCGCCCGCCGGAGATGGCGGCCTCCGACACCGATTGATTCGAACCCCGCGCGCCCGGCGCCCTGGCGGCCGGGCGCGCCCTGGACCTGACCGATGAGCGACCAAGAACAACTGATTTCCCTGGACGACGGCGGCGGCGACGACCAGATCGACCTGGCCAGCTACGCCCAGCGCGCCTACCTGGAATACGCCCTCAGCGTGGTCAAGGGCCGCGCACTGCCCGACGTCAGCGACGGCCAGAAGCCGGTGCAGCGCCGCATCCTGTACTCGATGTGGCGCATGGGCCTGGGCTTCGGCGGCGGCGCCGGCGCCAAGCCGGTCAAGAGCGCCCGCGTGGTGGGCGACGTGCTGGGCCGCTTCCATCCGCACGGCGACCAGGCCGCCTACGACGCGCTGGTGCGCATGGCGCAGGACTTCAGCCAGCGCTACCCGCTGATCGACGGCCAGGGCAATTTCGGCAGCCGCGACGGCGACGGCGCCGCGGCCATGCGCTACACCGAGGCGCGGCTGGCGAAGATCACCAACCTGCTGCTGGAGGAAATCGACGAAGGCACGGTCGAATTCGCGCCCAACTACGACGGCAGCACGCAGGAGCCGTTGCAGCTGCCCGCGCGGCTGCCGTTCGCGCTGCTCAACGGCGCCAGCGGCATCGCCGTCGGCCTGGCCACCGAGATTCCCAGCCACAACCTGCGCGAGGTGGCCGACGCCTGCGTGGCGCTGGTGAAGAACGGCAAGCTGACCGATGACGAGTTGTTCGCCCTGCTGCCCGGCCCCGACTACCCCGGCGGCGGCCAGATCATCAGCAGCGCCGGCGACATCGCCGAGGCCATGCGCTACACCGAGGCGCGGCTGGCGAAGATCACCAACCTGCTGCTGGAGGAAATCGACGAAGGCACGGTCGAATT
>JAKFEA010000368.1:0-5438 GCA_036675905.1 Acidovorax sp.
CACGCGCTGGACCTTGCCGCTGCCGGGCACGGACGGCACGCGCGAGTACCTGGCGCGCACGCTGGCGCAGACGCTCGCCTTGCTGGACGAACTGCCCGCGGACGCCGGCGACCACGATCTCTATTTCTTCCGCCTGGCCACGCTGCACGAGGCGATGCACGCGGAGGCGGCGAGCTACATGGCGCAAACGCTGGCCATCGACCTGGATGGCGACACGCGGGCTGCAGTCGCCTCGGCCGAAGACGAGGAACTGGTCCTTGCGGGCCAGCGCTTCCGCGTGGGCAGCGAAGGCAGCGGCTTCGCCTTCGACAACGAGCTCGCGGCGCACGAGGCGACGATCGCAGCCATCCGCATCGACGCGCGGGCGGTGTCCTGGAAGCGGTACCTCCCCTTCGTGGAAGCCGGCGGGTATCGGCAGCCGCAGTGGTGGTCGGCGCCCGGCCGCCAATGGCTGGCGACGCAAGACCGCCGCCAGCCGGCCTACCTGCGGTCGGCGGATGGCGAATGGCAGCAGCGCCGCGGCCCGCGCTGGCATTCCGTGGCCCCGGCGCAACCCGCCATCCACCTGACCGCCTTCGAAGCCGAAGCCTGGTGCCGCTGGGCCGGCCGGCGCCTGCCTTCCGAGGCCGAGTGGGAATGCGCGGCGCTCACGCTGCCGGGCTTTCGATGGGGCGAAGCCTGGGAATGGACGGCCAGCCCGTTCGAGCCCTACGCAGGGTTCGCGCCACACCCCTACCGCGACTACTCGGCGCCGTGGTTCGGCACGCGCCGCGTGCTGCGGGGCGCCTGCCCGGCCACGTCGCCGGCGCTGGCCCATGCGCGGTACCGCAATTTCTTCGAGCCGCATCGCAGCGATGTGTTCGCCGGCTTTCGCAGCTGCCGCGACGCCTGAGGCTGCACCGCGCGCTACCTACAGGACAGGCGGCGAAGTCCGACAGCACGAACGCTACCGCGCCGCTATGTTGACCTCACCAGCGGCAATCCCGCCGCTGCCGACCGACAGGAGATCGACATGGCACAACAGAACCAAGGCGGCAACCAGAACCCGGGCAGCAACGCCGGCCGCAGCCAGCCTGCCCAGCAGGATCAAGGCAACATGGGCCGCAACCAGCCCGGCCAGCCGGACCAGGGCAACATGGGCCGCAACCAGTCCAGCCAGCAGGACCGCGGACAGGCGGAGTCCGGGCGGCAACAGCAGCAGCAATCGGATCCGTCGAAGAAGAGCGACAAGAAGAGCCAGGCGTCCAACCAGGACCCGCAGCGCAGCCGCTCCTCGCTCGACCAGGACGATTCCGATCTCGGCGAACGCTGACACCGGCCACAGGCGGCTCGCCTTGGCGAGTCGCCTTCCACATCCACTCGGCCCGAGAGCGAAGGCGATAGCCCGGCCGAAGCCGTCCTACCGCCGGATCAGCAGCGGTGCCGGACTCCGGGGGCGCACGCCGACAGCGTGCGAGTGGATCCAAGTCTACGTTGGCAGCATCCGGAACACAGGAGCCTGCCATGGACCCCAACCTCCTGATCGTCGCGCTGCTGATCCTCGCGCTGATCTCCATCGCCCTCTTCTTCCAATTTCGCAAGTCGCGCAGCGATCACCTGCGGCATGATTTCGGCCCCGAGTACGGCCGCGCCGTGCACGACATGGGCAGCCGCGACAAGGCCGAAGCCGAGTTGCTGGCGCGGCGCAAGCGCGTGGACAAGTTGCGCATCGTGCCGCTCAGCCCGTCCGATGCGCAGCGCTTCGGCCAGGCCTGGCGCTCGCTGCAGGCGCGCTTCGTCGACAACCCGCGCGGCGTGCTGGCCGAGGCCGACGTGCTGGTGCGCGAGCTGATGGAAAAACGCGGCTATCCGGTCGGCGATTTCGAGCGGCGTGCGGCCGACATCTCGGTGCATCACCCCCGCGTGGTCGAGCACTACCGCGCCGCCCATGACCTGACCGAGCGCGAGCGCAGCGGACAGGTCGATACCGAAGGCATGCGCCAGGCCGTCATCCACTACCGGGCGCTGTTCGCCGACCTGCTGCAGACGCAGGACGACCCGGGCGAGCCGCACGGCCGCCACCACCCCGAGATGAGGACCTCCGCATGAAGCCCGAACCGAACGAACGCATGGGCACCGCCGACCTGGTCGCCGGCGCCGAACAGCAGGACCCGCGCGCCGGGCGCGAGCCCCCGGCGATGGAGCGCGGCCGCGAAGCGCAGTCCCAGCACCTGGGCGGCGGCGTCATGCCGCAGCAGATGGAGCAGCGCCAGCCCATGGACCGGCCGCCGCCACAGCACGGGCAACCGCAGCACGGTGAAGCGCAGCGCAGCGAGCCGCTGCCGAGCGGCCGGCACGAGCCCGCCCAAGCGCAGGGAATGGAGCAACTCGCTGCCCTCTTTCCGCCCGAGATTGCCGTCGACTTCCGGCACCGCTGGGACGAGGTGCAGATCGGCTTCGTCGACGATCCGCGCCAGGCCGTGCAACATGCCGACGAACTGGTGGCCAAGGTGATGAAGAGCCTCGCGGCCAGCTTCGCCGAGCAGCGGGCGCAACTCGAAGCCAGCCTGGGGCGTGGCGAGCAGGCCAACACCGAGGACCTGCGCGTGGCCCTGCGCGGCTACCGCTCGTTCTTCCAGCGGCTGCTGTCGCTGTGACCTCACCCACGTCCGGATACGCGGCGCAGGCTTCCTCGCCCGGGCAGCCGCCCCCGCAGCCGAAGCCGCCGCTGGGGCCTCAACCCGAGCCACCCGGCGGGCCCAAGCCCATGCCGCCTCCCACGACCCAGACCCGCTAACCGCCACCAGGAGTGCACCATGCCCCGAGGTTCCAGCCCCAAGCGCGAGCGCCAGTACGAGCACATCAAGGAAAGCTACGAGGAACGCGGCCAGGGCCGGCGCGCCGAGGAGATCGCGGCGCGCACGGTGAACAAGGATCGTGCCGAAGCCGGCGAAACCAAGGGCGCGCGTAAGTCCTCCAGCCGCTCCGGCGCCCAGGCCAGCAAGTCCGGCAAGAGCAGCAAACCGAGCGCATCGCGCGGCAGCAGCAGCAAGCCCACTGCATCGCGCAGCAGCAGCAAGCCGAGTGCTTCGCGCGGCGGTGAGCGCACGCGCGAGCAGCTGTACGAGGAAGCGAAGCGCCAAGGTGTCGAGGGCCGCTCGAAGATGAGCAAGGCCCAGTTGCAAAAAGCGGTCGCCCGCTGACGCGCCAGCCGCCCTACGCGCCCGGATCGATCAGGGCCAGCCCGCTTTCCGGGTCGCAGACCCGGCGCAGGTAGCCCGGCGATTCCACCAGCAGCACTTCCAGCGTCGGCCGCACGGTCGCTTCGAGCAGGTGGCCGCCGAGGGTGCTGGCGTCACGGCGGCCGAGCACGGCATGGGCGTGCAGCTTGGGCCTCCCGCCATCCAGCGCCAGGTCACCCAGCAGCGACAGCACCTCGAGTTGCTCGTCCACCTCGATGCGCTCGTAGGCCTTGCGCTCCCAGTCGAAGTAGCCGAGCGTGACGCGCTCGAACGCGCCTATGGCGCTGAAGCGGCTGGCATTCAGGCCGTGCTCCGCCGCGAACTTCTCGAGCGTCGTGACGACTGCGTCGCCGCGCTCGAACACCAGCGCGATGGTGCGCTCCGGGCCTTCGTTGATCACCTTGGCTTTCATCGGGAACTCCTGGTTGGAAAGGCATCGGCCGGCAAGGCCCGCTCCAGCACCTGCGCCAGGTGCAGCGCCTGCCGGCCGGTGCTCTGGGCGATCTGCTCGCGGCAGCTGTAGCCGTCGGCCACGATCAGCGTGCCGGGTTCGGTGCGGCGCACGGCCGGCAGCAGCACGCGCTCGCCACAGGCCTGCGCCACGTCGTACTTGTCCGCCTCGAAACCGAACGAGCCGGCCATGCCGCAGCAGCCGCTGTCGGGCAGGTCCACCGCCAGCCCGAGACGGTCGCGCAGCAGGGCCAGCTCGGCATCGAAGCCGAGCACCGTCTTGTGGTGGCAATGGCCGTGCACCAGGGCCGGCACCTCCAGCCGCTCGAAAGGCGCCGACGCGCCCTGCTGCTGCAGGAAGTCGGCCAGCAGCAGGCTTTGTGCCCGCAGCCGCCGGGCCTGCTCGTCGCGCGGCAGCATCATCGGCAGCTCCTCGCGGAACACCGACAGGCAGGCCGGCTCCAGCACCACGATGGGCGTGCCGCGATGCAGGTCGTCGGCCAGCACTTGCAGTACGCGCCGCAGGTAGCCGCGCGCCTGGTCCAGCAGTCCGAACTCGTACAGCGGCCGGCCGCAGCACACCGGCGCGGCCGGTACGCGCACGGCAAATCCGGCGTGGCGCAGCACCCGCGCCGCCGCATGCAGCGCCTGCGGGTGCAAGTGGTTGTTGAAGGTGTCAGGCCACAGCAGCACTTCGGGCGCGCCGGCGGCGTTGCCATTGGCCCGGAAGCCGCGCAGGAAGGAGGCCTCGGCCGGCAGCGGCAGTTGCCGCTGCGGCGCGATGCCGATCGCCTTCTTCGCCAGCTCCGACACCGGCGGAGACTGCGCCGCCCAGCGCGCCAGGCGCGGCATGCGAGCCCCCCACCGCAGCCATCGATCGACGAAACCGAACGCATAAGCGGCCGGCGGGCGCCGGTGCTCGCGGTACCAGTGCCACAGGAATTCGGCCTTGTAGCTGGCCATGTCGACCTTGACCGGGCATTCCTTCTTGCAGCCCTTGCAGGACAGGCACAGGTCCAGCGCCTCCTTCACCGACGGCTCGTTCCAGCCGCGCGTGAGCACGCCGCCGGCGCGATCGCCATTGAGCATCTCGAACAGCAGGTGCGCGCGGCCGCGGGTGGAATGCATCTCCTCGCCGGTGGCCTTGTAGCTCGGGCACATGGTGCCGTCCTGCTTGCGGCATTCACCCACGCCCACGCAGCGCAGCATGGCTCGGCCGAAGTCGTCGTGGTCCGAGGCGAAGTGCATCGCCGTCTCCACCGGCCGCGGCTGGTAGCCCACCCCCAAGCGCAGGTTCTGGTCGGCACGCCAGGCGTGCACCACCTTGCCGGGGTTCATCCGGCCTTCCGGATCCCAGATCGCCTTGAACTCCTCGAATGCGCGGCACAGCGGCTCGCCGAACATGATGGGCAGCAGCTCGGCCTTGCTCTGGCCGTCGCCATGCTCGCCCGACACGGAACCGCCCAGGCTCACCGCGAGCCGGGCCGCCTGGTGCAGGAAACGGTGGAACTTCGCGATGCCGTCGGCCGTCTCCAGGTCGAAGTCGATGCGGGTGTGCACGCAGCCCTGGCCGAAGTGGCCGTACAGGTCGCAGCCGTAGCCGTACTGCTCGAGCAGCGCGCGCAGCTTGCGCAGGTACTCGCCCAGCCGCTCGGGCGGCACCGACGAATCCTCCCAGCCTTCCCAGGTGATGGGCTGTTCGGGCACGTGCGCGGTGGCGCCCAGGCCCGATTCGCGCACCTTCCAGATCGCCGCTTCCTGCACCGG
>JAKFEA010000369.1:0-21394 GCA_036675905.1 Acidovorax sp.
GCTGCGCGTGATGTTCGATCCGCGCATCACGCTGCAGCAGCAGGTGAGCGAGCAGCTCAAGGCGCACTTCAAGGAGAAGGTGTTCGACACCGTGATCCCGCGCAACGTGCGGCTGGCCGAGGCACCCAGCTACGGGCTGCCCGGGGTCGTGTTCGATCCCTCGGCGCGCGGCAGCCAGGCCTTCGTCGAATTCGCGAACGAGATGGTCGCCCGCGTGGGGAAGATGTGATGGGCGGAAAGCCTCGGTGGCACTCGTTTCAGCGCTATTTATTTAGTAGCACATGAAGGCGGTCGACGTCCTGTTGCTGCCTGGCTGGGAGAACAGCGGGCCGCAGCACTGGCAATCCATTTGGGAGGTGCAACACGGCTACCTGCGCGTCGAGCAGCACGAGTGGACGCGGCCGCTGCGCGGCGACTGGATCGCGCGGCTGGAGGAGGTGATCCTCGCGCGCGACCGGCCGGTCGTGCTGGCGGCCCACAGCCTGGGCTGCATCCTGGCTGCCGCATGGGCCGCCGTGTCTCGCCACACGTCGCGCGTGCAGGGCGCCTTGCTGGTGGCGCCGGGCGATACCGAACGGCCGGAACTGCGCGAGCAGTTGCCGGGCTGGGCGCCGATCGCGCGGCTGCCGCTGCCGTTTCCCAGCGTGCTGGTGGCCAGCCGCAACGACCCGTATTGCGCCTTCGATCGCTCCGGCGAACTGGCGCAGGCCTGGCGCAGCCGGCTTGTCGACCACGGCGAGTGCGGCCACGTCAATGCCGATTCCGGCCTGGGCAGCTGGCCGCGTGGCCATGCGCTGCTGCAGGAGCTGATGAACTTTCGAGAGAACACACCATGGTGACCAGGAAACCCAAGGGACTCGGCCGCGGGCTGGAAGCGCTGCTCGGCCCGACCGCCAGCGGCGACGGCGGCGCCGACACGCAGGGCTCCAGCCCCGGCCAGCCGGCCTCGCTGCTGCTGTCGGACATGGTGCCCGGCACCTACCAGCCGCGCACCCGGATGGACGAGGGCGCGCTGTACGAACTGGCCGAGAGCATCAAGGCGCAGGGGATCATGCAGCCGATCCTGGTGCGCAGGCTGGCCGACGGCGCCCAATCGGGCAAGTACGAAATCATCGCCGGCGAGCGCCGCTTCCGCGCAGCCCGCCTGGCCGGCCTGGACAGCGTGCCGGTGCTGGTGCGCGACGTGCCCGACGAGGCCGCCGCCGCCATGGCGCTGATCGAGAACATCCAGCGCGAGGATCTCAACCCGCTGGAAGAGGCGCAAGGGCTGCAGCGGCTGATCCGCGATTTCGGCTTGACCCACGAGCAGGCGGCGCAGGCGGTGGGCCGCTCCCGCAGCGCGGCATCCAACCTGCTGCGGCTGCTGAACCTGGCCGAGCCGGTGCAGACCATGCTGATGGCCGGCGACCTGGACATGGGCCACGCGCGCGCCCTGCTGGCTCTGGAACGGGCCGCGCAGATCACGGCGGCCAACCAGATCACCGCCCGCAAGCTGTCGGTGCGCGAGGCCGAATCGCTGGCGCGCCGGATCGGCGCCGAATTCCAGCTCACTTCGCCCAAGCCGAAGAAGGAAAAGTCGCGCGACCTGCGCCGGCTGGAGGAAGAGTTGTCGGACCTGCTCACCGCGGAGGTCGAGATCCGGGTCAAGAAACGGATCAAGCGCGCCGGCCGCACCGAGGAGGCCGGTGAGCTGGCCATCGGTTTCGGCTCGCTGGACGAACTGAACGGCCTGATCGAGCGACTGCGCGGCAGCTGACGCTTGCGGCCAACAGCCGCTTGCCTTGACCCGTCCGGGGGATGGACGGGGTCAAGCCGGATTGCAACAATGCATGACATTTTGCAACCGGAAGCCTCCATGCTCCATCCCGCCAAACCCGTCGCATTGCTTCTTGCCACGGTCGCCACGCTGGCCGGCTGCCAGACCAATCCGCCCCTGGAGAACGCAACCGGGGTGTCGTCGATGGAAGTCGACCCCAGCCGCAAGGGTCCGGTGTCCGGGGTCGGGGTGGAAGGCCAGGACATCGTCGCGATGACCGACCAGATGATGCGCGACATGCTGGCCGAGCCGATCTTCGCCGAGACCGGCAAGCGCCCGCGCGTGATCATCGACAGCGCCTACTTCGTCAACGAAAGCTCGCAGGCGATCAACCGCAACATCATCACCCAGCGGCTGATGGTCAACCTCAACCGGGCGGCGAGGGCTCGCATCCAGTTCGTCAACCGCCAGAACACGGCGATGGTGGAGAAGGAGCGCCAGCTCAAGCGCTCCGGCACCACCGACGTGGGCACCACGGGCCTGACCAAGGCCCAGCTCGGCGCCGACTACCGGCTGTCCGGGAAGATCAATTCGCTGGACAGCCGCAACGTCAGGACCGGCATGGTGCAGCGCTACACCCAGATCTCGTTCGAGATGACCGACCTGGAAACGGGCGAGATCGTCTGGACGGGCATCTACGAGTTCTCGCGCGCCGCTGCCGACGACGTCATCTACCGCTGAGGGGAGGTTCCATGAAAAGCCATCTGCTGGCCGCGACCGCGGCCGCCTTGCTGGCGGGCTGCGCCACCCAAAGCACGCCCCCCGCGTTCACCGGCTGCACCACCTGGGACCAGCAGGCCGGGCAGGCCAACCTGGCCGCCGTGTCGGTGCTGTCGCCGGAGCTGTCCAGGGTGATCGGGGTGCGGGAGGTGCTCACCTCGCGCACCGGCAGCGGCATGGCCGCCGTGCAGACTGCGGTGCAGAACTGCACCGACGTCGACGTGGTGCTGGTCATGCGCACCCGCTTCAGCGGCGACCGCGGCCAGAGCGAGCCGCCCAGCGCGTGGAAGACGGTCTTCCTGCCACCGCGCGGCAACGCCGTCTACGGCGAGTCCGCCATCTCGCAGGCGACCAGCCGCGTGTCCGTGGACATCTACGACGCCAACCGCGGGCAATCGCAGTTCGCGCCCGGCCAGACATACCAGGTTCCCATGACGCCCCCGCCGGCCCGCTGAGGCGCCGCCACTCCTTCACCAAAGGTCCTGCCATGAAGCGTCGCCTCATGCTGCTGGGCGTGCCGCTGCTCGCGGTCGCCGCCGTCGCGCAAACGCCCGCCATCCCGGAGAGCGCCTACCGCCGCGGCATGCCCGAAGTGCTGACACCTGCACCCGCGCCGGTGCCGGCCGCCGCGCACCCGGACTTCAACCGCGCCGCCTTCAGGTCGGCCTATGCCCGTGCCGGTCGGCCGACCATCGCCGTGCTGTGGAACCGCGAGTTCACCGACATGCTGCAGCAGGGAACGGTCAGCCAGGTGAGCATCGACACCATGCGCGCCGGGGCCGCTTCGCGCGACACCGTGCGCCTGCCGGGCTACACGGGCACCGAAGCGGCGGGCATCGCGGCCAGCCGCACCACCATCACGGCCGGGGATGTGAAGACCGAGCAGGCGCGCCGCGCCGCGCCGATCGAGCGCACCGACCTGGAAATGCGCAGCGCCTTCATGCAGACCATCACGGCCACCGGCGTGCGCCTGGTCGACCGCAACGTCGTGATGAGAACCACGGCGGCGGCCCGCAAAGGCGCGCTGGACAACCAGCAGGTGGAGACGCAGGCGCTCTCGCGGCACGCCAAGCTGGTGATGGAGGTGCTCAACACCCCCGATCCCGCCGCCGCCACCGGCTGGTCGACCTACGTGTCGATCAAGCGCCTGTCCGACGGCGTGGTGCTGGCCGAGGGCTACATGAACGGGCAGGAGCCCGAAGGCACGCCACGCCCCGAGCCGCGCTTTGAGGCCGACCCCAACGGGGGCTTCCGCGAAGTGGTCAAGACCCGCACCGTCAGCGACGTCGGCCGCCTGGTCGCCGAGCAAACGCTGGCCCGGCTGGCTGGCGCGCTCTGAGATTTCCCGGCACTGGAGAAGAAATGAAAATCGCTAGCCCGTTCGCCCACCTGCGCACCACGTGCGTTGCAGTCCTGGCCGCCTGTAGCGGGTTGATGTCCCTGCCGGCCCACGCCCAGTTCGGCGGCTTCCTGCAGACCATGATCCAGGCGCAGCAACAGCAGGCTGCCCAGCAGCAGGCCGAGCAGGCCGCCAATCCGACCAAGAAGTGGGGCCAGGCCAAGCCGGTCGCCCCGGAAGTGCAGGCGGCCGCCACCGCGTTCGCGGCGACGGCCCCCGCCGACATGCGCGCGCTGATGGAGCGCCTGTACGTCGAGGGCGAGCGCAACGCCACGCTGAACCTGCAGCGGATCGGCATGGCGGCGCTGGCGGCCGGCCAGGTGGACGTGGCGGAAAAGGCGTTCGAGGCGGCGGTGGTGCGCATCGAGATGATCTACGCCGACAACCCGGAGGCGCAGAAGGCCAAGTCGCTGTGGACGGCCGAGAAGGTCAAGGACTTCAAGGGCGAGCCCTACGAGCGCTCCATGGCCTACTTCTACCGGGGCCTGGTCTGGGCCGCCAAGGGCGACTTCCAGAACGCCCGCGCGATGTTCAAGCAGGCCGACTACCAGGACACCGTGGCCGAGGCCGAGCAATACGCCGGCGACTTCGGCCTGATGCCCTACATGGCGGGCTGGGCCAGCTACTGCGACGGCAATGCCCAGCTCGCGCGCGACTTCCTGCAGCAGGCCGCCAAGGGCGACAAGGCCTACGAGGGCGTGCCGGTCGAGCGGCCCGTGCTGCTGCTGTTCGAGACCGGCCGCGTGCCGTTCAAGTACGGCGCCGGCAAGTACGGCGAGGCGCTCAAGTGGCAGCCGCACAAGCTGCCGGCATCCACCGTCAAGAGCGCCTGCCTCGAGGGAGGCGGCAGCTGCGTCGCCGACAAGTTCATGGTCGGGGCCGACGTCGGCTACCAGGCCACCACGCGCGGCGGCCGTCCGGTCGACGCGGTGCTCGGCGGCAAGGCTTCGTTCAGGGAGGGCGCGGAAACGGTGTCGACCGTGGCCACCACCATAGGCGCGGCCGGTCTGCAGGCGGGCATGATGTCCGGCAACCGCGACGCCGCCGGCGTCGGCATGGTGGGCCTGTTCGCCGGCCTGGTGGCCGAGGGCGTGGCCCAGTCCACCCAGGCGCAGGCCGACATCCGCGAGTGGGAGCAGCTGCCCGCCACCGTGTGGCTGGCCACCGCGGAGCAGAAGGTCGGCTCGCCCAAGCTGGGCGTCAACGTGGAGGCCGAAGGCAAGAACACCCTGCTGTCGGCCACCCGCCTGGTCGATTCGCCCAGCTGCCAGCTGTACTGGGGCCGCTCGATCACGCCCACCACGCTGCTGTCCGACGCTGGCCCGCTGGAGCCGGGCGAGCACAAGCGCGACGCGGTGTTCCGGCAGGAGATCCAGGCGCTGTTCGCCGCCCAGTAGCCCAGGCGGCCGCTGGCGCGAGGGCGATCGCGCACCAAAGGCCCGGCCCCTGCGCCGGGCCTTTTCAGTTCGGGGGCACGGCCAGCCAGGCGCCCAGGCCCGCACCGACCGCGGTCGCTGCCAGCCGGCCGTTGCCGCCGCCGATCTGCGAGCCGATCAGGCCGCCGGCCAACGCGCCCAGCGCCGCATCGTTGCTGTAGCCGCCCTGGGCGGCCATGGCGCCGATGGCGGCCCCGGCACCTGCTGCTGCGACACGGCCCGAGCCTCCGCCTACCTGCGCGCCGGCCAGCCCGCCGATCACCGTGCCCAAGGCCACCCGACCGGGGTCGTTCTGCAGGCGCGGTGCCGGCGCCATGGCGTTCAGCGCGGGATGGCCGTAGTTCACCTGGGCCGCCGGGCGGTGGGCGCAGGCGCCCAGCAGCGTGCAGGCGGCCAGCAGGATGGCAGTGCGGGTCTTCATGGGGCCCTTTCTCAGATCGAAAAGATCTTGCCGGGATTGAGGATGTTCTTCGGGTCGAGCGCGCGCTTGATGGTGCGCATCATGTCGATCGCGCCGACCCCGGCTTCGTCGACCAGGAAGCCCATCTTGTGCAGGCCGACGCCATGCTCGCCGGTGCAGGTGCCGCCCAGCGCCAGGGCGCGTGCCACCAGCTTGTGGTTCAGCTCCTCGGCGACCTGGCGCTCGCGCGCATCGTTCGGGTCCAGCAGGTAGCCGAAGTGGAAGTTGCCGTCGCCCACGTGGCCGACCAGGAAGTAGGGCAGGCCGCCGGCATCGGCCTCGGCCACCGAGTCGAGCAGGCAGTCGGCCAGGCGCGAAATCGGCACGCAGGTGTCGGTGGAGATCGCGCGGCAGCCAGGGCGCGACTGGATGGCGGCGAAATAGGCGTTGTGCCGCGCCGTCCACAGGCGCGTGCGCTCCTCCGGCGTGGTGGCCCATTCGAAGGCGTTGCCGCCATGCTCGCCGGCGATCTCCTGCACCGTCTCGGCCTGCTCCTTGACGCTGGCCGGCGAGCCGTGGAATTCCATCAGCAGCATCGGCTCTTCGCGCAAGGTGAGCTTGCTGTGCTTGTTGACCATGCGCACGGTGTTGGCGTCGATCAGCTCCACCCGCGCGATCGGCACGCCCAGCTGGATCACCTGGATCACGGTGCGCACCGCCGCCTCGATGCTGGGGAAGGAGCACACCGCCGCCGAGATCGCCTCGGGGATCGGGTACAGCCGCAGCGTCACCTCGGTGATGATGCCCAGCGTGCCTTCGCTGCCCACCATCAGCCGGGTCAGGTCGTAGCCGGCGGCGGACTTCCGGGCGCGCGTGCCGGTGCGGATCACCTCGCCGCTGGCGGTGACCACCTCCAGCGCCAGCACGTTCTCGCGCATGGTGCCGTAGCGCACGGCATTGGTGCCGGAGGCGCGCGTGGCGCTCATGCCGCCGAGCGTGGCGTCGGCGCCGGGGTCGATCGGGAAGAACAGGCCGGTGCTCTTGATCTCCTCGTTGAGCTGCTTGCGGGTGACGCCCGCCTGCACGGTGACGGTGAGATCCTCGGCATTGACCGACAGCACCTGGTTCATGCGCGACACGTCGATGCTGATGCCGCCCTGCACCGCCAGCAGGTGGCCTTCCAGCGAGGAGCCGACGCCGAACGGAATCACCGGCACCTCGTGCTGCGCGGCGAGCGCCACCGCGTCGGCGACGTCCTGCGTGCTTTCGGCAAACACCACGGCAGCCGGCGGCGGCACTTCGAACGAGGACTCGTCGCGCCCGTGCTGCTCGCGAACCGCCGCGGCGGTCGAACACTGGGCGCCGAAGCGTGCCGCCAGCGCGTCGAGCAGCGCCTGCGGCACCGGGCGCGGGTGGAACTCGGGAATGAGGTGGGATACGGCCGTGGGCGCGTTCATGGGCAGGCTCTCCAGCAAGCAGCCAGTTTAAGCGCGCAGGCGCGACGGCGCTGCGGCGCCGGGGGTGCGCCGGGAGGAGGCCGTGCGACTACTGCAGGCTGTCCGAATACTCGGAGCGCGAGATGCTGCCGTCGCGGTTGCGGTCCATGTCCTCGAAGGTCATGGTGACCACCGGCAGGCGCAGCGCCTCGGCCCGGCTGAGAAGGCCGTCGCGGTCGCTGTCGGCCTGCTGGAAGAACTGGGCGACCTGCAATGCGGTCAGCGGGCCGCGCACGGCCACGCTCGCCTGCGGCGTCACGGAGGGCGTTCCGCCGGTCAGGCCGCCGGCGATTCCGCCCGTGGCGGGCGGCAGCGCAGGAACCACCACTACGCCGCCGGCGCCCACGGTGGCCGCGCCTGCCTGGATCGGCGTGTTCGGGTCCGTCACCGCGCCGCCGGCAGCCGCCGTGGGTGCGCTCGGGTCCGTCGCGATCGGTGCGGTCGCCGTCGCTCCGGGCACGACGACCACGCCGCGCGTGCTGCCCGGCACGAGGGTCTCCGTGCCGGCCGGGGCCGGCATGGGCGAGGGCAGACCTGCGGGGAAGGGCGAAGTCGGCGCCAGCCCCGAGGGCGAGGGTGCGCCCGACGGGAGCGTCGCGGAGCCGGCGCCGGGAACGGCGGCCACCGGGGCCGTTGGCGCCGCGACCGGGCCTGCCGCCGGCCGGGCGGTGAATGCGGCCGGCGGAGAAGTCGAACTGCGGGCGGGCAACTGCGCCGACGCGACGGTTGCGCCCAGCATCGACAAGGCCGCCGCCAGCATCACCGTCGGGCGGGGATGGAATTGGGGGAAGGATTTCATCGCAGCGCTCCTGGTCCACCATGGTGGCGCGGCCGTTCGCGCGCGCTGTCGTGCGCACGCGCCAGTGGGCGTAGGACGCCTCGCACCGGCGCGGACGAAGCGGTCTTTTCGGGGGTGGGACAATCCAGCCAGCACACAGCAGTGAAGGGACGCACCCATGGGCAACCGCCTCAGCCAGATCGCCACCCGCACCGGCGACGACGGCACCACCGGCCTCGGCGACAACAGCCGGGTGCCCAAGAACAGCCTGCGGGTGCAGGCGCTCGGCGACGTCGACGAGCTGAACTCCCACGTCGGCGTGCTGCTGTGCGAGCCGCTGCCCGACGAGGTGCGCGCGCTGCTGGTGGAAGTGCAGCAGCAGCTGTTCAACCTGGGCGGCGAGCTGTCGATTCCCGGCTACGAGCTGCTCAAGCCCGAGGCCCTGGCCGTGCTGGATCAAGCGCTGGCCAGCCACAACGCCCAGCTGCCACGCCTGCAGGAGTTCATCCTGCCGGGCGGCACCCGCGCGGCGGCGCAAGCGCATGTGTGCCGCACCGTGGCCCGCCGTGCCGAGCGCGCGGTGGTGGCGCTGGGGCAGGCCGAAACGCTGAACGCCACGCCGCGCCGCTACCTCAACCGATTGTCCGACCTCATGTTCGTGCTCGCGCGCGTGCTCAACCGCATGGGTGGCGAGGGGGGCGACAGCGCGTACTGGAAGAGCGAGAAGCTGGCCCGGTCGGCGGCCGGCGAGTGAGACTTCACGGCCGCGCTCGACGCGAGGGCATCCGCCCCGGGGTCGAGACCGGTCGTCAGCGCGGTGCGGCAGCGGCGGCCGCGGCAGCGGGCCGCTGGCCACCCAGGCTCAGCAGGGCGTACAGCAGGATCGCGCCGAAGGTCGCGGTGCCGATGCCGCCCAGTGCGAAGCCGCCGAACTTGAGCGTGAAGTCGCCCGTGCCCAGCACCAGCGTGACGGCCGCCACGATCAGATTGCGGTTGTCGGAGAAGTCCACCCGGTTGTCGACCCAGATCTTGGCGCCGGCCGCCGTGATCAGGCCGAACACCACGATGGAAACGCCGCCCATCACCGGCAGCGGAATGGCCTGGATCACCGCGCCGAACTTGGGCGAAAAGCCCAGCAGGAGCGCGATCACCGCCGCCAGCACGAACACCGCCGTCGAATAGATCTTGGTGGCCGCCATGACGCCGATGTTCTCGGCATAGGTGGTGACGCCGGTGCCGCCCGCGGCGCCGCTGACCACCGTGGCGATGCCGTCGCCAATGAAGGCGCGGCCCATGTAGGGGTCGAGGTTGCGGCCGGTCATCGCCGTCACGGCCTTGATGTGGCCCAGGTTCTCGGCCACCAGGATCACCGCCACCGGCGCGATCAGCAGCATGGCCGGGACACTGAACTCCGGCGCGACGAAGTTGGGCGCGCCGAACCAGGCGGCCGCGGCGATGCCGGAGAAGTCCATCGGCTTGCCCAGGCCCAGGCCATTGGCCAGGACGACGTAGATCACGCTGGCGACCAGCAGGCCGACCAGGATCAGCAGGCGCTGCACCATGCCGCGCGTGAACACCGCCACCAGCGCCACGCTGACGAAGGTGACCGCCTGCATCCAGGAGTCGAAGTTGCTCGACGCCATGTTCTTGACCGGGATGCCGGCCAGGTTCAGGCCGATGACCGCGACCACGGCGCCGGTGACCACCGGCGGCATCAGGCGTTCGATCCAGCCGGTGCCGATCGCATGGACGATCGCGCCGATGAGGATGTAGACGATGCCACAGGCGATGATGCCGCCCAGCGCCACGGCGATGTTGGCGTTGGGACCCTTGCCCGCGTAGGCGGTGGCGGCGATCACCACGCCGATGAAGGCGAAGCTCGAGCCCAGGTAGCTGGGCACCTTGCCGCCGGTGACCAGGAAGAAGATCAGGGTGCCGATCCCGCTCATCAGGATGGCCAGGTTCGGGTCGAACCCCATCAGGATGGGCGCGAGCACGGTGGCGCCGAACATGGCGATCACGTGCTGCACGCCCATCGCCGCCGTCTGCGGCCAGGGCAGCCGCTCGTCGGGGCCGATCACGCCGCCTTGCTGCAGCACCTGCGAGGGCCGCTCGGCCCAGCTGAACATTCCCATCTCCGCTCCTTGTTGTCGAGGTGCGGCGATGCTACTGGGAACGTCACCGATCCCGTTAGCGGAATTTCAGGGCTGCAGGAAGGCCGCGACCTGCTCCAGCACCGCGGCTTCGCGCAGGATCTTGCGGTGGCCGAGCCCCTCGGTGGGCAGGAGCCGCGCGCCTGCGATCGCGCCGGCAAAGGCCTCGCCGTCGGCGAACCGGTTGATGCTGTCCCCGCGGTCGTGTACCACCAGCGTCGGCCGGGTGATCCGTGGGCTGACCTGCGCCGGCTCGAACTGGCGCATCAGGATGCCTTCGCGCGACTCGACCCGGGCCTGCATGCGGGCGCGGGTGCGCTCGGACAGGCCGAACACGGCGGCGAACAGGCGGGTGTACTCCAGCGGCGAGGAGGGCGGCGCCAGCAGCACCAGCCGCTCGGCCGGCAGGCCGCGGCTGGCGGCGTAGGCGGCGGCATTGGCGGCCAGCGAATGCGCCACCACCGCGTGCAGCCGATGGCCCTGCTGCTGCAATCGCGCCGTGGCGTACTCGAGGGCACGCGCGAACTGCGGCAGGTTGCTGATGGAGCCGGCGCTGGCGCCATGGGCCGGCATCTCCAGCAGCACCGGGCGCAAGCCGGCGCGTGCCACCGCTTCGGCCAGCGGCAGCATCTGGCCGGCATGCCCGCCCCAGCCGTGCGCCAGCAGCACCAGCGGCGCGTGCGGCGCCGCGGCGGGCGAGTACACGGTGAGGCTGCCGTCCTCGAACGGCCAGCTTTCGGTGCGCCACTCCGGCCCCCAGGACGCGGTCCGCTGCAGCCAACGCGGTGGCAGTGGCGTGCAGAACAGGCGAAAAGCGGTGCGGACGGCCAGCGCCGGCCACACGCGCTGGGAAGCGCCGAGCGCGAGCCGGAACAGGCGCAGCCCGGGGCTGGCCTGGTAGAAGGCGGAGGTCGCCTGCAAGGCGGTGCGTGTCGTCATGGCGGCCTCCTTCACCAGAAGACCATGTCTTCGTTGCGGCGGGGCAGGGCGCGCACCGACACGATGGCCGCGCGCACCAGTTCATAGGCGCCCCAGCCAAGCGCCAGGGTCAGGATCATCAGCATGGCAATTCCTTTCTTCGCACGATCGTGCGGAATGGGTCCGTGGGGAAGCGGTACGGCATGTCTCCGTTGTCGTTGGAATCGGGTCTGTCAGGCTTTGTAGCTGGCCAGCAGGCGTTGCCAGCTGGCCTGGGCGCGCGCGGCGGCGCGGCCGTCGCGCAGGAAGCGGGTGTCGTGCACCAGTCCCAGCACGAGTGCGTAGAGCTCGCCGACCAGCTGGTCGGGATCGGTGTCGGGCTTCAGTTGTCCGGCCTCGATCGCCTGCAGCACGGTGCGCCTGAGGGCGGCGCGCCAGCGCACCACCTCGCCATGCAGCAGGTCGCGCAGCGGACCTTCCCGGTCGTCCAGCTCGAAGGCGCCGGCCGAATAGATGCAGCCGGTGCGGGCTTCGACCTCGCGGGTGCGCAGGATCCAGCGCTCCACGATCGCCTCCAGCCGCGGCAGGCCCTTGGGCTGCTGCATGGCCGGCACGAACACGTCGTCGATGAAGCGTCGGCCGAACTCCTCGACCACCGCCTTCTGCAGCGTCTCGCGCGAGCCCACGCGCGAGAACACGCCGCTCTTGGACAGCCCGATGCGGCTGGCGACCGCCTGCAGGGTGATGGACTCCAGCCCTTCGGCCGCAGCCAGGTCCAGCGCCGCGCCGACGATGGCGGCGCGGGTCAACTCGCTGCGGGCGGTCCTGGCTTCCATGCGGCGCAGTTTAGCACGATCGTGCGAAGTCGCAAGGAGCGGGTCCCATGGCTGCGGCGGCGGCCCCGGCCCGACGCGGAGGAGCTCGTCCGGCGTTACGCTTGTGCCCATGAGCAAGCCCCCCTTCGTGCCTCGGCTGAGGCTGTACCAGGACTGGCTGCGCCGCGAGCGCGGGCTGTCCTTCGACTCGTATGACGCGCTCTGGCGCTGGTCGGTCACGGACCTGGCCGGCTTCTGGCAGAGCATCTGGGACTACTTCGAGCTGCAGTCTCCCAACGCGACTACCCGCGTGCTGGCCGAGGAGAAGATGCCCGGTGCGCGCTGGTTCGAAGGCACCCAGCTGAACTTCGCGCGGCAGGTGTTCCGGCACGCGCAGCCGGCCCATGCCGCCGGCCAGCCGGCCATCGTCAGCCGCAACGAGAAGGGGCAGCATCGCGACCTTCCGTGGCCCGAGCTGCAACGGCAGGCCGCCTCGCTGGCCCTCTACCTGAAAGCCCAGGGCCTGCAGCCGGGCGATCGGGTGGCGGCCTACCTGCCCAACGTGCCGGAAGCCATCGTGGCCTTCCTGGCGGTGGCCAGCCTGGGCGGCGTGTGGAGCCTGTGCGCGCCCGACATGGGCACGAACGCGGTGCTCGATCGCTTCAGGCAGATCGAGCCCAAGGTGCTGATCGGCTGCGACGGCGTGACCTACGGCGGCAAGGACCACGAACGCGGCGCGGTGGTGGCGCAACTGCAGTCGGCGCTGCCCAGCGTCACGCACCTGCTGGTGCTGCGCAACCTGGGCGGCGAGGCTGGCGCCGGACTGCCGCCGCACGCGGACTTCGCGCAAGCAGCGTCGCGCAGCGGCCCCGAGGTCGACGCCTTCGAGCCGCTCTGGCTGCCCTTCGACCACCCGCTGTGGATCGTCTATTCCAGCGGGACCACCGGCCTGCCCAAGCCCATCGTGCACGGGCACGGCGGCATCCTGCTGACGATGCTGCTGATGATGGCGCTGCACAACGACATCGGCTGCAGCTACGACGCCAACAGCTTCGGCGAGCGCTACCACTGGTACAGCTCCACCGGCTGGGTGATGTGGAACGCGCAGATGGCCGGCCTGGCGCTGGGCACCACCTGCTGCATCTACGACGGCAATCCGGGCGGCAGCAAGGAGAAGCCGGACTGGACGGTGCTGTGGCGCTTCGCGGCCGAACTGGGCGTGACCTTCTTCGGCGCCGGCGCCGCCTACTTCGCCAACTGCATGAAGGCCGGCGTCCAGCTGTCGCAGTACCCGGGCCTGAAGTCCGTGCGCGCGCTCGGCACCACCGGCTCGCCGCTGTCGGAGGACGTGCAGCGCTGGGGCACGCAACAGTTCGAGACGCTGGGCGTGCCCGACATCTGGTGGTGCAACATTTCCGGAGGCACCGATTTCGCCGGCGCCTTCATCGGCGGCAACCGGGAGCTGCCGCAAGTGCCCGGCCAGATGCAGTGTCGGCTGCTGGGCTGCGCAGTCGAAGCCTGGGACGAGCACGGTCAGCCGGTGACCGGCGAAGTCGGCGAGCTGGTGTGCAGCCGGCCGATCCCGTCCATGCCGCTGTACTTCTGGAACGACGAAGGGAACCACCGCTACCTGTCCAGCTACTTCGACATGTACCCGGGCGTCTGGCGCCATGGCGACTGGCTGAAGGTCACGCCGGAAGGCGGCTGCATCATCTACGGCCGCAGCGACGCCACCATCAACCGGCACGGCATGCGAATGGGCACCAGCGAGCTGTACAGCGCGGTGGAGGCGCTGCCGGAGGTGCTGGACTCGCTCGTCGTGGACCTGGAGTTCCTGGGTCGCGAGAGCTGGATGCCGCTGTTCGTGGTGCTGCGACCCGGCGTGGAACTGGACGACGCCCTGCGCGCGAAGATCAACGGCGCCGTGCGCGTGGCGCTCAGCCCGCGCTTCGTGCCCGACCAGATCTACGCCGTGCCGGAGATCCCGCGCACGCTCTCGGGCAAGAAGCAGGAGTTGCCGGTCAAGAAGCTGCTGCTCGGCCACCCGCTGGAGAAGGTCGTCAACCGCGATGCCATGGCCAACCCGGCCAGCCTGGACTGGTTCGTGCGGCTGGCGCAGGAGCGCAACTCGGCCCAAGCCTGACGGTATTTCTCCCTCCCCCGCCGGGGGAGGGTTGGGGTGGGGGCGCTCCCGAAAACCTCAAGGCGCCTCCGCCACGCTCCCCTGCTGTTGCGCCTCCTCCTCCAGCCCCTCCAGGAATGCCCGCACCTTCGCCGCCACGAGCCTTCGGCCCGGCAGCAATGCATAGATCCGCAGCGGCTCGCATCCCCAATCCGGCAGCAGCCGCACCAGCCGGCCGTCGGCCACCGCCTTGTCGCAGAACGTGGCGGTGATGCGCGCGACACCGAAACCGGCGATCGCCGCCTGCAGCCGCACCTCGGCGTTGCCGCTGCGAAGGGGCGGGTTGCGCACCTCGACCTTCACCACGCCATCCGGACCGGTGAACGACCAGGCGTTGTCCTCGGCGCCGGCCAGCAGCGGCAGCGCGTTCAGGTCCTCGGCCCCTGCAAAATCGGGAAAGCGCGCCATCAGCTCGGGCGAGGCGAACACGCCGCGTTCGAGCGAATACACGCGCCGCGCCACCACGGTCGAAGGCGCGAAGCCGTGTTCGATGGCGGAGAACACGATGTCGTAGTGGCGCTCGAACAGTGGCACCTGGACGTGCTCCACATCCATCTGCACCTTCAGCTGCGGATGCAGCGCCAGCATCCGGCAGGTGACCGAGGAGAGGTGGTGCGCACCGAACTCGTAGGGAGCCGCGATGCGCAGCGTGCCGTGCACGCGCGCGCCCTGGGCCACGGCGTCCACCGCCACTTCGCGCAGCTGCGAGAAGGGCTTGGAGATGTCACGGTAGAGCGACTCGCCGGCGTCCGTCAGGCGCAGCCGGCGGGTGGTGCGCTCCAGCAACCGGGCGCCCAGTTGCTCCTCCAGCCGTGCCACGGATGCGCTCAGGCTGGACTTGGGCCGGTCCAGCGCCCGCGCCGCCGCGCTGAAACCGCCGTGGTCGACCACCTGGCAGAAGGCATCGAAGTCGTCCCAGTTCATTGTCCAGATTCCGGAACACAGTGGCCACCACGGGCCCTTGATCGAAGTCAAGGGGCTTCCTAGGATTGTCACATTCCCATTTCGCGGGTCCTGCCCGCCGGAGAGCGCGATGTTTCTGAAGAACTGCTGGTACGTGGCCGCCTGGGACCACGAGCTCATCGACGGCAAGATGGTGGCGCGCACCCTGCTGGAAGAAGCCGTGCTGCTCTACAAGGGCGACAGCGGCAAGGTCGTCGCGCTGCAGGACCGCTGCTGCCACCGCGGCGTGCCCTTGCACCTGGGCCGGCGCGAGGGCGACGACCTGCGCTGCATGTACCACGGGCTGAAGTTCGATCCCAGCGGCAAGTGCATCCAGATCCCCGGCCAGGACGCCGTCCCGGCCAAGCTGGGCGTGCGCAGCTACCCGGTGGTGGAAAAGGACCACCTGATCTGGATCTGGATGGGCGACCCGGCCAAGGCCGATCCGGCCGACATCATCGACTTCCCCTACCTGCGCGATCCGCAGTGGAAGGGCATCCCCGACTACATGCACTACAAGGCCAACTGGCTGCTGATCGTCGACAACCTGTCCGACTTCGCGCACCTTGCGTTCGTGCACACCAAGACCCTGGGCGGCTCGGAGGAGTACGCCTACGTCACCAAGCCGGTGGCGGTCGAGCGGCTGCCGCGCGGCTTCCGGGTCGAGCGCTGGCACATGGACGCGATGCCCCCGCCGTTCCACCGCAAGGTGCTGCCCACGGCCGAGAAGGACAAGCACGTGGATCGCCGCAACATCGGCCACATGCACATCCCCGGCATCTTCTTCCTGGAGTCGATGTTCTCGCCGGCCGGCAGCGGCAGCGAGAAGGGCAACCGCGAGGGCACGCGCGAGTACCGCAACTGCCAGTTCATGACGCCCGAGACGCGCCGCACCACGCACTTCTTCTGGACCTACCTGAACAACTACGAGGGCGACGACGCCAACATCTCGCGTTCGCTGCACCAGAGCCTGATCGAGGGCTTCATGGAAGACAAGCACCTGATCGAGGCGCAGCAGGTGGTGATCGACTCGGACCCGAAGTTCGAGCTGCAGGCGATCGCCTCCGATGCGGCGCTGTCGCACTTCCGGCGCACGCTGGCGACGCTGGTCGCGCAGGAGCAGGCCGAGGAGGTCACGCAGCAAGCCGCGGCCAAGGCGCCGGCCAAGCCGCACCAGATCGGGATGGCGTGACCGCGAAGGTCAGGAACGCTTGCGCCTGTTCACCAGCACGATACCCACGGCGACCGCCACCAGTGCCAGCCCCAGCTGCAGCGTGAGCGGCTCGTTCAGCAGCGCCACGCCGAACACCAGCGCGAACACCGGCGTCAGGAAGGTGAACGAGGACATGTGCGTGGCCGGGTAGTACCGCAGCAGCCACATCCACGCCAGGTAGCTGGCGAAGGCGCCGACCGCGGTCTGGGCGGCGATCGAACCCCAGGCGTAGGCCGAGTACTGCAGCGACCAGGGCTCGCCCCAGGCCAGCGACAGCAGCGGCGCCACCACGGCGGTGACCGCCACCTGGTAGAACAGGATCTTCTCGGCCGAGGCGCTGCCCAGGCGCGAGGCGCGGATCACCAGCGTGGTCAGGCCCCACAGCGTGCCGGCCGCCAGCGCCAGCGCATCGCCGCGCAACTGCGTGGCGGTGGTCTCGCCGGTGAAGCCTTCGCTGAAGGCCACCGCAACGGCGGCGAAGGCGATCACCAGCCCGACCCATTGCACGGTGCCCAGCCGCTCACTAGGCACGAAGCGTGGCATCAGCAGCGCCACCACGAACGGCGAGGTGTAGAGGAACACGGTCAGGCGCGAGGCGGTGGTGTCGCGCAAGCCCAGGTAGATGCAGCTGAACTCGGCGGCGAACAGCACGCCGGCCAGCAGCCCGCCGCGCAGGGTGCCATCGCGCTCGAACAGCCGCACGCCGCGCAGCACGCACCAGATCCACAGCAGCACGGTGGCGCCGATGAAGCGCAGCGCGGCCTGCCACAGCGGCGGTACCTCCGGCACGGTGGTCTTGATCAGGATCTGCTGGAAGCCCCAGAACAGGCAACAGGCCAGCAACAGCGAGACGGACAGGCCGTCCAGGGAATCTTTTCTCTGCCTCATCGGGGGCCATCGTAGCGGGCAGTTCTCCGTCATTCCCGCGGAGGCGGGAATCCAGGGCTTCCGCCTCCGCGAGCGCCGTAGGCGCGTTGCGCTGGGCCCCCGCCTTCGCGGGGGTGACTTCAGGCGCGCACCGCCATCAGCTTTTCGAGCAGCTGGCGCAGCGCCTTCTTCTCGGTGGCGCCGAGCGCGCGCAGCAGGCGCGCCTCGTGCGCCTTGGCCTCCTCCACCAGGGGCTTGACCAGCCGGCGCCCGGCGGTCGTGGCCGCGACCATCGTGCGGCGCTGGTCGGCGGGGTCGGTGTGCAGCGTCACCCAGCCCTGGTCGGCCATGCGCTGGACCAGCTTGGTGACGGTGGGCTGCTTGGACAGCACCTCCAGCGCCAGCTGGCTGACGGTGAGCGGGTCGCCGTCGTGCAGCGTGGCGAGCACGCGCCACTCGATGGAGGACAGCCCGCGGGCGCGCACCTGCGCATCGAAGTCCTTGTACAGCGCGTGGTTGGCCTGCCCCAGGAGGTAGCCCAGGTAGTTGTCGATGAAGCGGTCGGCGGCCATGGGGCCTAGATCGGCAGCTCGGTATAGAAGCGCCCACCGTGGAACAGCAGCGGGGCTGCATCCGGGCGCCAGGTGCAGCGCTCGACCTCGCCGACGAAGATCACGTGGTCGCCTTCCTCGTAGCGGCTGCGGTTGTAGCACTCGAAGGTGGCGGCGGCGCCGGCCAGCAGCGGTGCGTCGCCGCAGCCGCGCGTGAAGTCCACCCCGTTCCAGCGCTCGCCCCCCTTGATTGCGAAGCGCTCGGCCAACAGCTTCTGGTCGGCGGCCAGGATGTTGATGGCGTAGTGCGAGCCGGTGCTGAAGGCGGCCAGCGAAGCGGCCTCGCGCGACAGGCTCCACAGCACCAGCGGCGGCTGCAACGACACCGAATTGAACGAGTTGGCCGTCAGGCCGATGGGCTTGCCTTCGGTCGTCATCGCCGTGACGATGGTGACGCCGGTGGCGAACATGCCCAGCGCGCTGCGGAACTCCTTGGCCGAGAACGTCGGGGGCCGGGCCTTGCGGGGCGGGCTCATCAGCACGGTTTGCATGAATTTTCATGTAGTATGGACCAAGACGCGCTACCCATGTTGCAGGAAAGAATCGAACCCGCCTGGCTGGACGCTTTCGAGGCCGTGCTGCGCCGCTGTGCCGTCCAGCCCGGCGACACGGTGGCCGTGCTCAGCGAAACCCAGAGCCGACCCGTGCTGGTGGAGCTGGCCCGGCTCGCCGCCTCCCGGGTGGGCGCGCGCGCATTCGGCCTGGTGATGCCCACCGTCTTCGCGAGCGGCATCCCGCAGACCCGATCCACCGGGGCTTCCGATGCCCTGCAGAACATCGCGCCGGTCGTGGCCGCGCTGGCCGGCAGCACGCTGGTGGTGGACTGCACGGTCGAAGGCCTGATGCACGCGCCGGAGCTGCCCGCCATCCTCAAGGGCGGTGCGCGCGTCCTCTACGTGAGCAACGAACACCCGGAGGCGCTGGCGCGGCTGGCTCCGTCGGACGATGGCTCGCTGGAGCTACTGGTGAAGGAGCACGTCAAGCGCCTGCGGGCTGCCCGCGAGATGCGCGTGACCTCCGAAGCCGGCACCGACCTGGCGATATCGCTGCAGGGCGCCGTGGCCGGCGGCAACTGGGGCTACACCACCCGCCCCGGCACGATGACGCACTGGCCCGGCGGGCTGGCGCTGGCCTTTCCGGCGGCGGGCAGCGTCAACGGGCGGCTGGTGCTGGCGCCGGGCGACGTCAACCTCACCTTCAAGCGCTACCTGGAGCAGCCGGTCACGCTGTCGATCGAGGCCGACTACGTCACGCGCATCGACGGCGCGGGCGTGGATGCCGACCTGATGCGCAGCTACATCGCCGCCTGGGGCGACCGTGAGGCCTATGCCGTCAGCCACGTCGGCTACGGACTCAACGCCGCCGCGCGCTGGGACAGCATGGCGCTGTACGACAAGCGCGATTTCAACGGCACCGAGCTGCGCGCCTTCGCCGGCAACTTCCTCTACAGCACCGGCGCCAACGAAGTCGCCGGGCGCCACACCCTGGGCCACTTCGACCTGCCGCTGCGCCATTGCACGGTGACGCTGGACGGCCAGGCCGTGGTCGAGCAGGGGCGCCTGGTGCCATGAGCGTGCTGCCCACCTTCACCACGCTGGGCTCCGGCCCCACGGTGCTGATGCTGCACGGCATCGGTGGCGGCCACCTGGCGTTCGCGCCGCAGGTCGAGAGCTTCGCGTCCTCGGGATACCGCGCCGTGGCCTGGGACATGCCCGGGTACGGCCACAGCGCGCCGATCGAGCCCTACACCTTCAAGGGCCTGGCCGAGAGCTGCATCGCGCTGATCGAAGGCCTCAAGTGCGAACACGTCGTGCTGGTGGGGCACAGCATGGGCGGCATGGTGGCGCAGGAGGTGATGGCGAGACGACCCGAGCGGGTCAGCCGCCTGGTGCTGTGCGGCACCTCGCCGGCCTTCGGCAAGCCCGATGGCGACTGGCAGGCCGCGTTCGTGGCCGAGCGCACCGCTCCGCTGCAGGCCGGCAAGACCATGGCCGAACTGGCCGAGGTGCTGGTGCCGCAGATGATCGGGCCGGGCGCCTTGCCCGAAGGCGTGCGGCTGGCGCAGCACTGCATGGGGCTGGTCAATCCCTCCACCTACCGGCGCGCGCTGGAGGCGCTGGTCACCTTCGACCGCCGCGCCAACCTGCCCCACATCCACGTTCCCACCCTGTTGCTGGCCGGCGAGCACGACCGCAATGCCCCGCCTGCGGTGATGAGGAAGATGTCGCAGGCGATTGCCGGAAGCACCTTCCTCGAGATGCCCGGCGTGGGGCACCTGCAGAACCTGGAGGCGCCGGAGGCTTTCGATGCCGCGGTGCTGAATTTCCTGGCTTTGCCGGGGCAGCTGTTGCACTAGCCGCGGCTTGCCGCCGCAAAGGAGACGACGAACCCATGGACGCGATGACCTCGCTGGGCTTCACGCCCGCCGTCGGCGACACCGACCTGACCGCGCAGCAGCGCTCGCTGCTGTCGCTGGCGCACGAACTGGGCGAAAAGCGCTTCGCGCCGCGCGCGGCCGAATGGGACGAACAGGCCAGCTTCCCGTTCGCCAACTACGACGACCTGCGCGACAGCGGCCTGCTGGCGATGTGCGTGCCCAAGGCCTACGGCGGCGGCGGCGCCGACTACGCCACCTACATGATGGTGGCCGCCGAGATCGGGCGCTTCTGCGGCGCCACCGCGCTGACCTGGAACATGCACATCTGCTCGACGATGTGGACCGGCGTGCTGGCCGACGGCATCCCCATGACCGACGCGCAGCGAGAGGAGCATGCCAGGCGGCGCGAACTGCATTTCCGCCGCGTGGTGCAGGACGGTGCGATCTACGCCCAACCCTTCTCCGAAGGCAGCGCCGCCGCCGCCGGCCGCGCGCCGTTCGGCACCACGGCCCGCAAGGTCGAGGGGGGCTGGCTGGTCAACGGCCGCAAGATCTTCGCTTCGCTGTCGGGTGCGGCCGATTACTACGGCGTGCTGTGCACCGAAGACCAGGAGGGCGTCAAGCCCGACCCGAAGGACACGCTGTACCTGGCCGTGCCGGCCACCAGCGAGGGCTTCGCGATCAGCGGCGACTGGAACCCGCTGGGCATGCGCGGCACCGTCAGCCGCAACCTGACCTTCAAGGACGTGTTCGTGCCCGACGAAGCGCAGCTCATGCCGCGCGGCATCTACTTCAAGGGCGCGCAGACCTGGCCGGCCATGTTCTTCACGCTGGCGCCCACCTACATGGGGCTGGCCAACGCCGCCTACGACTTCACGGTCGGGTACCTGCGCGGCGAAGTGGAGGGCGAACCGCCGGTCAAGCGCCGCATGTACCCGACCAAGCAGATCGCGGTGGCGCAGATGCGCATCCAGCTGGAGAACTTGAAGAGCATCTTCCTGCGCGCCATCCGCGAGGCCCGTCCCAATCCGTCGAAGGACGAGCGCATGCGCCTGTATGCCGCGCAGTACACCGTGATGGAGGGCGCCAACGACCTGGCGCGCCTGGCCATCCGCACGTGCGGCGGCCAGAGCATGATGAAGCACCTGCCGATCGAACGCATCTACCGCGACAGCCGCTGCGGCTCGCTGATGCTGCCGTGGACGGCCGAGCTGGTGCTCGACCGGATGGGACGCGAAACGCTGTACGAGCCCGGCGAGAAGGATGAGTAG
>JAKFEA010000370.1:0-8466 GCA_036675905.1 Acidovorax sp.
CGCTGCCCCGTGCGCGCTGGCGGTTGCGGGCGATCCACCCCTCCTGGAACCAGGCCACGTGCCCCAGTTCCCACAGTGGCGGATTGAGGTCCTCGGCGTAGGGAATGCCAGGGTAGCCGGCCCCGACGGCCGCCAGGGTCGCGTCGGAGAGAGCCAGCGTGCGCTGCCGTGCCGCCAGCAGCGCCGCACGCACATCCGCCGCCGTGCCGGTGCGCAGCGCAAGCGCCTCGGGCGGACCGGCCGCGCTATAAACCCGTGATGCCTGGACCATCGGTTGCCATCGTAAGCCCCGCGCTCGCCGATGCGAACAACGGCAACTGGCGCACCGCCTCGCGCTGGGCCCGGATGCTGGCGCCGCACTGGCGTGCGCGGGTCGTGCGCCATTGGCCCGACGGCCCCCAGGCCGGGGACGATGGCGTCCTGCTGGCCTTGCATGCGCGCCGCTCGGCCGAGTCGATCCGCAACTGGGCGCAGGCGCATCCCGGCCGCGGCCTGGCGGTGGTGCTGACCGGCACCGACCTGTACCAGGACATCGCCTTCGACGAATCGGCCCGGCGCTCGCTCGAGTTGGCCCAGCGCCTGGTGGTGCTGCAGGAGCTGGGCGTGCAGGCGCTGCCGCTCGCGCTGCAGGCCAAGGCACGCGTGGTGGTCCAGTCGGCGCCGCTGCGCGAACCGGCGGCCAAGCCGAACGACCGCTTGCAGGCCGTGATGGTCGGCCACCTGCGCGCGGTGAAGTCGCCACGGACGCTGTTCGAGGCGGCACGCCTGCTGCGCGGGCGCGAGGACATCCGGATCGACCACATCGGCGAAGCCCTCGAACCGGCGCTCGGCGAGCAGGCGCGGGCCACGGCCGCCGAATGCACCAACTACCGCTGGCTGGGCCCGCTGGCGCACGAGCAGGCGCTGGAGCGCATCCGCCAGGCGCACGTGCTGGTCCATGCCAGCGTGCTGGAAGGCGGCGCGCACGTGATCATCGAGGCCGTGCGCAGCCGAACGCCCGTGCTGGCCTCGCGCGTGCCGGGGAACGTGGGGATGCTGGGCGCGGCCTATGCGGGCTACTTTCCGGCCGGCGATGCGGGCGCTCTCGCGGGGCTGCTCGTGCGCTGCCGAGAGGGACAGGCTGAAGGCGCCGGCGACAGCCTGCTGGCCCGCCTGGCCGAGCAGTGCGCCGAACGCTCGCCGCTGTTCGATCCGGCAGCGGAACGGGATGCGCTGGTGCGCCTGCTCGCCGAATGCGGGAGCCCTGGTTCCCCGCCTTCGCGGGCATGACGGGAAGCGCCACGCCGCTTCACTTGGGGCGCGGCGATTGCAAGCCACGGTCGGGCGCGCTCAGGCGCCCCTCGCGCAATTCCTTCACCGCGGCGGCCAGCGCGCGGGCGACGTTGCGCACTTCCTCCTGCACGCCGGTGTCCCGGTCCAGCGCCTGGTGGCTGGTGGCATAGGGCTCGTAGTAGCCGATGTAGCGGTCCAGCCGCGCCTGCGATCCGGCGTCGATGAGGCCCATCCAGTCGAGCCAGTCGCACAGCGCACGGCGATTGCCGTCGACGCCGGCCACGTCGCCGTGCACCACCACGCCGTACGCGCGCCCGGCCAGGTGCTTGGGATAGGGCCAGCCGTCCAGCTCCAGCTGCTTGGCGATGCGCGGGTCCTTGCCATGCGTGGAACTCAGGTCGGGGTTGCCGCCGTCGGCGCAGACCAGCCGGTCCATCATCAGCTTGAGCGGGCTGGACGTGGTGTACCAGTGGGTGGGCGTGACCAGCAGCACGCCGTGGGCGGAGGTCCACTTCTCGTAGATCTCCGCCATCCAGTCATTGGCCTGGCTCAGTTCGTGGTTGGGGTAGCAGCTGCACGGCCAGTGGCACAGCGGCATGGCTGTGGACACGCAGCCCTTGCAGGGATGGATGTGGCGGTCGTAATCGGAAGCCAGACGGCTTAGGTCCAGCAGGTCGGTCTGCAGGCCGGCATCGCCCAGCGTCTGCTGCGCGATGCGGGTCAGCCGGAAGCTCTTGGACATCTCGCCGGGGCAGGTGCCGTCATTGCGGGTGGCACTGTTGACCAGCAACACGCGCGACGGCGTGGCCGGGTCGCTCCAGCGCTGCTGCGCCTCGATCAGTCGGTTGCGCGTGTCGTACCACTCCACCGACATCTCGTAGTCCGGGTCCTTGAACCCGGGCCCGGCCTTGCGCTTGACCGGCGACTTGCGCGCTCCGCAGTAGCCCTCCCAGGCAATCGCCTCCAACCGGGCGATCGCATCGTCCTCCGCGCGGAACGCAGGGTCGAAGAAGCGGGCGCGGAAGCGGCGACCGAACTCCTCGCGTGAATGGGCGGGCGGTGCCTGGCCGGTGCGGACGTCGACGGGCATGGGGGATCTCCTGCGGGGGAACACCCGAGGGTAGGGCGGTGGCCAAGGGCACGGGGACCCATGTAACACCTTGCCGCGTGCCGGTGCGCACGGGTGCTTGACCTTGCCATGATGGCAAGCTGCAGGATGACTGCCGTCGAGTCCACAAGCCGCCGAAAAGCCAACAATTCGCACATGCCACACGACCACGCCGCCCATGGGCACGGCCATCACGGCCACGGGCACGACCACTCGCACGCGCCGTCGGTCACGCCGCGCAATGAGCGCAAGGTGCTGCTCGCGTTCCTGCTCACGTTCGCCTTCATGGGGGTGGAGGTGGCGGGCGGCCTGCTGTCCGGTTCGCTGGCGCTGATCGCCGATGCCGGCCACATGCTCACCGATGCGGCCGCGCTGGCGCTGGCCTACGGGGCATTCCGCGTCGGCCGGCGCCCGGCCGACCCGCGCCGCACGTTCGGCTACCTGCGCTTCGAAGTGGTGGCCGGGCTGGTCAACGCAGCCGCGCTGCTGGCCCTCGTGGCGTGGATCGCCTGGGAGGCGTTCCACCGGTTCCGCGATCCGCAGCCGGTGCTGGCCGGGCCCATGCTGGCCGTCGCGGTCGCCGGGCTGCTGGTGAACCTGGTCGTCCTGCGCATCCTCTCGCACGGCGACAGCGAGCACGTCAACATCAAGGGGGCGACCCTGCACGTCATGGGGGACCTGCTGGGCTCGGTCGGGGCCATCGTCGCAGCCGTCGTGATCCACTTCACCGGCTGGGCGCCCATCGATCCGATCCTGTCCGTGGTGGTGTCGCTGCTGATCCTGCGCAGTGCCTGGGCGCTGCTGCGCAAGTCGCTGCACATCCTGCTGGAAGGCGCGCCCGACGATGCTTCGCCGGAAGCCATCGAGCACCACCTGCTGGCCGCTGTGCCCGGGCTGGTGGCCGTCAGCCACGTGCACGTCTGGCTGATCACCTCGGGCCAGGCTCTGGCCACCCTGCACGTCAAGCCGGCGCCGCACGCCGACCCGCGCACCCTGGTGCGCCGGGTCGAGCACGAACTGGTGGAGCGCTTCCGCATCGGCCACGCCACGGTGGCCATCGACTGGAACGACGACGAGGGCGACCCGGCCTGCAGCCTGTCGGCCGCCCAAGGGCCGCCGGAGCGAGGGTGAAGGCGCGGTGCGATCAGCGGCTCCTCCCGAGGCGTGACGCGACCGCCTGCACGAAAGGCTGGATCGAGGTGGGGGGAAACGGCGAAACACTGCTGACGTTCACCTCGCACAGCACGTAACGCTCGCGGCCGTCGGGGTGCGGCTCGCCCAGCAGGAAGTCACAGTCCCACAACAGCGGCAACGGGTCCCGCGCCAATCCGACGCTGGATCGAAGCAGCGCGATCCATTGCTGCTCCAGCAGCTCCTTCAAGTCACGGAACTGCGGCAGGTCCGGCCCGTGATAGAGCCGCGGGCCAGGCTGGATCGGAGGCTCGCCCGCGGGCGTCGGATACAAGGCGTTGACTGCCTGCAGTCCGAAGCCGGTGACGCGGTCTTCGACCAGGTAGGCCCGCACCATCCCTTCCGCGAGGCGCGGCTGCCAGGCCTGGTCGACCATGTGGCCGCCGTTCGCGGGATCGAAGTAGGGGGCCATCCTGCCCAGCAGCGCCGGCAGGTGCATCACCTCCTCGTCACTTCCACGCTGCGCGTGTCGCACGCGAATCAGCCCCTCGGGATCGGCCGCCACCACGGGCTCGACACGCCAGACCCCGATCCCGCTGTGGCCCCGGTGCTGCTTGAGCACCCGCGCGCCCTGGCGCAGCCTGCCCGGCAACTCGGCCTCGAGCTGGGCCAGGCTGTCGACGCGGTGGACGTCGCTGCCGAACGGCAACTCGCGGGTAGCGACCAGCACGTCCTTGGTCCCGAGCCGCAGGATCGTGTCGGGGTGCGCACTGACGAGCACGCCCGAGGACGCGACCTCGCGCAGCATGGCGTCCAGGCGGTCGCGGCGCCGACCGCCTTCGATGGGGTTGCACCACACCTGCACGACGTCGACGTCCAGCAGTTGCGCGGCCACTTCGTCCGCGAACTCGTCCTGGTACACCGCCGGCTGCGCGTCGATGTCCGCCGCGGCGAACGCGTCGAACACGGCCGCGAACCGGCTCTCCGCCGGATCCGAGCGGTCCCGCATCGCGCGATCGCCCGGGTACAGCAAGGCGACGCGGCCCGTTGCTGGTTTCGTGGGTGAGAAGATCGTCAAGTCGCACTCCCATCCGGGCAGCAGCCCATGATCAGGAGCAGTACTTGGAGGCAGGCGCCTCTTGGAGGAACGGGGAGACCGCCCGTGGCCCCGCGACGGGTGATTCTATCGAGGGCCGACCGAGTCTGCGGCGCGGTATACGGCTACGTTTCTCTTTGGATCAACTCGATCTTGTAGCCGTCGGGGTCGGTCACGAACGCGATCACCGTCGAGCCGCCCTTGACCGGCCCGGGCTCGCGCGTGATGGCGCCGCCGGCGGCGCGGATCTTTTCGCAGGCCGCCGCGACGTCGGGCACGCCCAGCGCGATGTGGCCGTACGCAGTGCCCATGTCGTAGCTGGAGACGCCGTGGTTGTGCGTCAGCTCGATCTCGGCATGGTCCGGATTGCTGCCGTAGCCGACGAAGGCCAGCGAGTACTTCTGGTCCGGCCGCTCGGTCGTGCGCAGCAGCTTCATGCCGAGCACGCGGGTGTAGAAGTCGATCGAGCGCTGCAGGTCGCCGACGCGCAGCATGGTGTGGAGGAGGCGCATGCGGGGATTATCTGCACGCGCCGGTCAGCGTGCGGCCAGCTCGAACACCAGGCAGGTCGTCGTGCCGTGTGCGTACAGGGTGCCGTCGGGCCCGTACAGCCGACCTTCGGCGGTGGCGAGCTGGCGGCCGGCGTGGATGACCTTGCCTTCGGCCCGCACGCGCGGGGCCTTGGGGCCTATGGCCCGAACCAGGTTGATGCTCAGCTCGGCGGTCGTATAGCCGCGGCCGGCCGGCATCTTCGTGTGCACGGCGCAGCCCATGGCGGAATCGAGCAGCGTGGCGTACCAGCCGCCGTGGACGCCGCCCATGGGGTTGAGGTGAGCCGGGCCGGGCGTGCCCTGGAACACGGCGCGGCCGTCGTCCGCCTCGATCAGCAGGAAGTCCAGCGTCCTGCCGATCGGCGGGTAGGGCAGCCGGCCGGCGAGCATGGCCTGCATCAGCTCCAGCCCGGCCAGGCCCGCCACCTGCTCGGGCCGGGCCACGCCTGCGCCGGGACCGGCGTCGAAGCGCGCGTTCTGCTCGCGTTCCTGCGCGAGCCAGTCTTCCAGGAGGTTGTGCTGTGTCATCGGGGCGTCTTTCACGGAGGTCGGATCTGAAGCTTGCATATGCAAAGGTTGCAGCTACAATAATCCGCGATGGACACCGCTGTCAAGCCCCAGGGCTGCACCCACCTCAAGCTGCGCAAGCTGATGCGGCAGGTGGCGCAGCACTATGACGCCGAGGTCGGCAAGACCGGCCTGAAGACCACCCAGTATTCGCTGCTGGCGCACATCTGCAGGCTGGGCCCGATGCGCCCGGTGGACCTGGCACGCGCCATGAAGCTCACGCCGTCCACGCTCAGCCGCAACCTGCACCCGCTGGTGAACGCCGGCTGGGTCGTGGTGCAGGCCGGCGGCGACGCGCGCAGCCGCAGCGTCGAGGCCACGCAAGCCGGCCGCGACAAGTACCAGGAAGCGCGCCGCCGCTGGCGGGTCGCGCAGGAACAGCTCAACGCGCTGCTGGGCACCGAACGGGTGCTCGCCCTGCATGCGCTGATCGAAGACTGCAGCGAGCGGCTGGCGCCGCCGCCGGCCACCGGAGAAGACGAATGAGCCAAGGCAAGGCCCGCGCGGCCATCTGGGTGATCCTGCTGGCCGCGGCCGGCACCTTCGCGTTGTCTATGGGCGTGCGCCAGACCATGGGCCTGTTCCTGTCGCCGCTGAATACGTCCACCGGCCTCGGCCTGGCCAGCATCAGCCTGGCCTTCGCCTTCGGGCAGCTGTGGTGGGGCCTCACCCAGCCGTTCGCGGGCATCGTGGCCGACCGCATCGGCGCCGGCCGCGTGCTGCTGGTGGGCGCGCTGATGGTGGCCGTGGGGACCTTCATCACGCCGTACATGACCAGCACGGCAGGCCTGCTGCTGGCGATCGGCATCCTGGGCGCGGGCGGCGCCGGCATGGCAGGACCGGCGGTGCTGATGGCGGCGGCCACGCGGCTGATCCCGCCGGGCCGACAAGGCATCGCCACCGGCATCGTCAATGCGGGCGGCTCCACCGGACAGTTCCTGCTGGCGCCACTGGCCGCCGCGCTGATGGTGGGCATCGGCTGGGTCGGGGCCATGCAGGTGATGGCGCTGCTGGTGCTGCTGTGCCTGCCGGCGGCCTGGGTGTTGCGCGGCCACTCGCAGCATCCGCAGAACCTCGCCGGAGCCCCGGCGCCCCAGCGCCTGGGCACGCGCGAGGCGATAGCCCAGGCCCTTCGCGATCCGGGCTACCGCTTGCTGGCGGCCGGCTTCTTCGTCTGCGGCTTCCACGTGGCCTTCCTGGCCACCCACCTGCCGGGCGTGGTGGAGGCCTGCGGGCTGCCCACGCAATGGGCCGGCTGGGCGCTGTCGCTGCTGGGGTTCTTCAACATCGTGGGCAGCGTCGCGATGGGTTGGGCCGTGGGCCGATGGCGCATGAAGTCGCTGCTGTCGCTGGTCTACGCCACGCGCGGCATCGCGGTGCTGCTGTTCCTGCTGGCGCCCAAGACCGGCCCGGTGGTGCTGCTGTTCTCCGCGGTCATGGGCGTCACCTTCCTGTCGACCGTGCCGCCCACGGCCGGGCTGGTGGCCAAGTTCTTCGGGCCGGCCAACATGGCCACGCTGTTCGGCATCGTGATGCTCACGCACCAGCTCGGCGGTTTCCTGGGCGCCTGGCTGGGTGGCGCGGTGTTCGAGGCCACCGGGCGCTACGACTGGGTCTGGTACGCCGACATCGTGCTGGCCGCCGGCGCCGCGCTGATCCACCTGCCCATCCGCGAGGCCAGGCCGGTGCGACCCACCGCCGCTGCAGCCTGAGTAGTACGGTCGGCCGGTAGCCGACCTGTCATGGGAGGTTTGTCCTGCCCGGTCCGGGACGATTGTCCGTTGCGCCACGCACGCATTTGCGCTGAACTGGGAGGCCCCTGCTGTGCCAGGGGAAGAGACCCAGGGAGAGGCTGCATGCTGCGCATCAGGCTGTCGATCGCGCTCGTTCCACCGTTGGCCGGCCTGCTGCTCGGCGGCTGCGGTGGCGGAGGGGGCGGTGGCGATGCGCCGGCGGCCGGCTTCGGCAATGCGGCCGAGGGCTTCTGGAGCGGGACCACCGGCAACGACCTCACGATCTCGCTGCTGGTGCTGGAAAACGGCCAGACCTGGGGCTTCTATCGTGCCGACGGAGCGCTGCGCGGCCTGCTGCAGGGGGAGACGGTAGGCTCGGGCAACCGCTTCAGCTCCGAGTTCATGGACTTCAATGCCGATGCGGCCTTGCGCGAGCCGGGCACCGCCGAAGGCACCCTCGTGCCCCGCTCCAGCATCAACGGAACGCTGGGCAACGGCGCCAGCCTGACGCTGTCGTACGTGCCGGACTACGACCGTGCGGCATCGCAGGCCGACGTGGTCGGCACCTGGCGGGTCGAAGGACGCACGCTCTTCGCCGATTTCAGCTTCCCGGCCCTGGTCGTCGACGCCTCGGGCCAGATCAGCGCGCAGGGCCAGGGCTGCTCGATCAGCGGCCAGCTCGTGCCCCGCGGCAACGGCAAGAACGTGTTCACCCTGAGCGCCACCTTCAACGGCGCCGGTTGCGCGCTCGGCAACGGCGCCAGCACCAGCGGGGTCGCCGTCGTGGACACGACCACCAGCCCCTTCCAGGTCATCGGCACGGCGCTGCGCACCGATGCCGAAAACGGATTCGTGCTGAGCGGCACCAAGCAGGCCGCTGCACCCGCACCGACGACGGCGCCGGCGCCCACGACGGCACCCGCGCCCGCGCCGACGCCTGCACCGCCGCCACCGCCACCGCCACCGCCACCGCCACCGCCACCGCCACCGCCACCACCGCCGCCGCCG
>JAKFEA010000371.1:0-24753 GCA_036675905.1 Acidovorax sp.
AGGTCCGCGGGGCGTGGATCCACGACGCCGAACGGCGGCGGCAGCCCGCCCAGCAACAGCGCATCGGCAAGGCCTTCGATGGCGCCGGCCTGTGCGTCCAGCCATCGGCGCAAGTCTTCCAGGGCACCCGCCTGGCCGGGGCTCGCCTGCAGCGTGTCGAGGTCGAGCTCGCTGGCCAGCAGGTGGTCGCGCATCTCCAGCATGTGCAGCAGCATCCCGGCCAGCTGCCGCCGCCGCGCCGTCCGCGGGGCTTCCAGCGCCAGGTCGCGGGCCGCCTGCAGTTGGTCGGCCAGCGCCGCCTGCTGCCGCATCAGGCGGCCAATGAGCGGCTGCGTGCCGGCTGCCGTCCCTGCGATCGGCGCGAACTGGCTGGCCTGGGTTCGCATCAGCGCCGCCATGGCCAGCAGCGTGTCGGCCAGGATCTGCGCACGATAGCGGGCATTGAGCGCAACGTTGGCGAGCACGGCCCAGGCTATGTACAGGGCTGCGCCCAACGCGAACCAGCCGCCGGAGGCCAGCGCCCAGTCGATGCCGCTGCCGGCCACCACGGCCATCGAGAACACCATCGCGAACATGAACGAGATGGCCAGCGGCGCACCGCGCCGCCCCCAGGCGCCCGCCAGGAAAGCCAGGAAGGTCGCCGGCACCAGCAGCAAGGCCAGTTGCAGCGGATTCGGCATCAGCAGCTGCGTCGCGATGAACAGCGGCACCCCGAACAGCGCGGCCGGCAGCAGGTGCAGCAGCTTGCCGCGCAGCGGCGCCGCCGTGTCCGGAGGAATGCAGACGATCGCACCGACGGCTGCGATCGATGCGGCCCAACCGTTGCCGAGGACACGCACCAGTACAGCCACCAACAGCAGCCCCAGCGCGGCCGAGATGCCGTTCAGGACCTGGTGGCTGAGGGCGACGCGCAGCGCGTTCGGCAAGGGGTCCTTCACCATTGGCAGCCCGGTCTTTCTCCTTCCCCCTCCGGGGGAAGGCCGGGATGGGGGCGCTCGAGGTGGCGGAGCGCCCCCACCCCAACCCTCCCCCAAAGGGGGAGGGAGTGAAGAGGGGCTTCAACGGTTCGCACGGCCGGCAAATGGTAGCCGCGCATCTCCTGCATCGACCCTGGGGACCGCGCTGCATTCACAATCCGCAGCATGGCCGAACCTTCCGCTGGCACCCGCCCCGCCCCGTCCCGCGCGGCGCGCTGGTTCTTCCTGTCCCTCGCGCTGGTCAGCCTGGCGCTGGGCATCATCGGCATCTTCCTGCCGGTGCTGCCGACCGTGCCCTTCATCCTGCTGGCCGCCTGGGCGGCGGCGCGCAGCTCGCCGCGGCTGCTGCAATGGCTGGAGAACCATCGCCGGTTCGGGCCGGCGATCTCGGACTGGCGGCGCGGCGGCGTGGTGGCGCGCAAGTCCAAATGGCTGGCCACCGTGCTGATGGCGGCCAGCACGGTCATCATGCTGCTGACCGTCGGCCCACGCTGGTTCATCCTGCTGGCCATCGCCATCATTGCCAGCGTGCTGGCTTGGCTCTGGCAGCGGCCGGAGGCGTTTCCGGACGGCTGTTGATCGCGGGAGAGTGGTCTGGCATCCAGAACCACGATGCGACTGCCGCGACCCGTGAAGCTACGCGATTGGTTCTAGGTTCCTTCCCTGACTGTGCAGGAGAGGATTTGCCCGATAGCATGGGCAAACCCGTTCCGGGTGAGCCGGCAACCCTTGAGCATGATCTTCATCGAAGCAGCCGTGGGCGACCTGCATGTGGGGTTCCCCCTCCACGACATCAAGCACGCGATCCGGGCCGTCGCCGTGCGCCCGGTGCCGGGTTCGCCCGGGTGCCTGATGGGCACGATCGACGTTGCAGGCGAGCCGCTGGCGCTGTTCGACACCCGGAAGCTGCTGGGCCTGCCGCAGCGCCCCCTGCGCTCGACCGACCGGATCCTGCTGGCACGTGCGGCCGCGCGCTGTGCCTTCCTGGTCGATGACGTGATCGGCACGCTGACCCCGCAGGCGATCGAACATTCCGATTCGATGTCGCTGCGTTCCCTCGGCTTGCGCGGTGTCGCATGCGATGAGCACGGCACTTTGCTGCTGCAGGATCTCCGAAGCGTGCTCTCCCTCGAACGTGCCGTCCCCATTGCGATCGATGGCTGATCCGGGAGCCTCCGTGCCCTGGTCCGACGTCAGCCACCGGCTGGGGACACGCTTCGGATTGCACTTCGAGCCGCGCCGCTGGCCCGATCTCGAACGCGGTCTGTCCTTGGCTGCCGCGCGCCTCGGACTGCCGGATGCGCGGGCGTGCGCCGAGTGCATCCTGTCGGGCCGGCTGCGCGAGGACGGCTGGCAAGTTCTGGTCGAATGCCTGGCCGTCGGTGAAACGTATTTCTTCCGCGATGCACAGGCCTTCGACCACCTCGCCGCGCGCGTGCTGGAGCCGCTGATCGCGGCGCGCAGGAGTAGCACTCGCCACCTGCGACTGTGGAGCGCCGCCTGTTCCACCGGCGAGGAGGCCTGGTCCCTGGCCATGCTGGTGGCCAACATGCTGCCGGACTGGCGCGACTGGAACATCTCCATCCTGGCCACCGACATCAACTCGTCGGCGCTGCAGAAGGCGCGCGCAGGACGATATGGCAGCTGGTCGATGCGGAGCGGCTTGCCGCCGCAGTCACGCAACTGGCTCCATGCCTGCGCCGACGGCCAGGCCGAGGTACACCCGGACCTGCGCGCCCTGGTACGTTTCGCCCGCCTGAATCTTGCCGGCAGCGACTATCCGTCGGCTGCGTCGCAAACCCTGTCCATGGACCTGGTCCTGTGCCGCAACGTCCTGATCTACTTCGAGCCTGCGCGGGCGTGCGAGGTGCTGGCGCGACTCGGTGCCACGCTGATTCCCGGCGGCTGGCTCGTCACCGGCGCAGTGGAGCTGCCCCGCCAAGGGGCCCCGGGGCTCGAGCTGGTGAGCACCGGCGAGCTGACGGCGCTGCGCCGCGGCAGCACCGACCCGACCCCGAACGCCGCGCGCTTGACTTCGGCCAGTCGGACCGCTGCCATTCAGGGCCAGAGCATCCGGCCCATGGTGCCGGCTCTCGCGCCACCGAGCGCTTGCGTCGAAGCGCCCCCGGCACCCGACGCCCTGGTGCGACAAGCCCGCCGTCATGCCGATGCCGGCGATCTGCCGCGCGCCGAGCAGCTGTGCCGCCGGGCCATCGAGCAGGACAAGCTGGACCCGGAGGCGAGCCATCTGCTGGCCGTCATCCTCCACGAACGAGGTGCCATAGACGAAGCGATGGCCGCGCTGCGGCGCACCCTCTACCTCGATCCAGGGCACGTGCTTGCCCGATTCGCACTGGGGAGCCTGGCGATGCAGCACGGCCAGCCGCAGGCGGGTCGTCGCCACCTGGCCCATGCGCGGACCCGGCTCGCCAGCTGTGCGCCCGACGAGCCGCTGCAGGACAGCGGCGGGCTCACCGCGGGCGAGCTGGAAGGTTTCATCCGGCACGCCGAGGCGCGGACATGAACGAGGCCGAGGCGCCGGATGCCGACCGCGAGGCCGAGGTGCTGCGGCAACGGGCGCGGGCGCTCGCCCGCCCGCGGGCGACTGCGGCCGCCGGCACCGTCGAGGTGCTGGACTTCACCGTTGCCGGCCAGCGCTGCGCGCTCGAAGTGCGCTGGGTGCGCGAGGTCCGGCCCTTGAAGGACCTGATGCCCTTGCCGCTGGCGGCACAGCCATCGACTGGACTGGTGCAACTGCGAGGCCGCATGCTGTCCGTGATCGACATCCCCGGCCTGATCCCGGACGGGCCGGAACTCCGGCCTTCTCCCGGGCTGCTGCTGGTGCTCGGGCGCAGCGGCCCTGAATTCGGCGTCGGCATCAGCGCGGTCCATGGCCTGCGATCCGTTTCGCCTGACGAAGCGGGGCGGCGTGGCGGCTCCCTTCAGGGCTGGCATCCGGACGTCGTGCGCGGCGTGACAGCCGAGGGACACGCGCTTCTCGACGGCGAACGCCTGCTGTCGTTGCCGGGCAGTTCCGCCGCCACGCCACCGGGTCCGCCGATCCACAACTTCCAATAAACAGGGAAACCGTCGATGCAGGGGTACTTGAACCTTTCCACCCGAAGCAAGCTGTTCATTGCCTTCGCCCTGACAAGCCTGTGCGCGGCGGCGGCGATCGTGTTCGCCTGGCTGGCGCTGTCGGCAATGCGGCAGTCGCAACGGGATCTGGTGGACGTCGAAATGGCAACCATGGTCGATCTCAAGGACATCCGGGCCGACCACAACGCCATCAACGCCGGCATGGCGCTGCTGATGGTCCCCAACAAGGACTCCCGCAGCGAGCACCTGCAGGACCGGATCGAGGCGAAGAACCGCGAGGTCCGGGCCGAACTGGAAAGCATTGCCGCACGCAAGGGCAGCATCGAGGCCAAGCGCGATCTGCTGCGCGAGTTCGAGGCCATCCAGGCCGCCTCCCTCCAGATGCGTGAGCAGCGGATCCTGCCCCTGCTGGCCCAGGGCCGCACGGACGAAGCGCGGGAACTGTTCACTGGCGTGCAGCTGGAGCGCGACCGGCAGCTGGCGGCCATCGTCGAGCAACTGATCGAGCACGCCACCCGCAGTTCCGAGGAGGCCGTGGCCGAGTCAGAGCGGCAGGCGGAGAGCGCGCTGCGCTGGCTGGCGGCGATCGCCGCTCTGGCGCTGCTGGGCGGGCTGGGGCTGACCCTGATGCTGACGAAGATACTGGCGGGCCCCTTGCGCGAGCTGTCGGACGCAGCCGAGCGGATTGCCGCCGGCGATCTCACGGTGCAACTCCCGCCGCATGCGCGCAAGGACGAGATGGGCGTCCTGAGCCGCACCTTCGGGCAGATGGTCGAGCGGCTGCGGCAGGTGATGCGCGAGCTCAGCGACGGGGTCGGCGTGCTGGGGTCCTCGGCCAGCGAGATCTCGGCATCGACCGCGCAGGTGTCTGCCAGTTCGGCCCAGACCGCCTCGGCGGTGGCGGAAACCTCGGCCACCGCCGAGGAAGTGAAGCAGACGGCCAAGGTGGCGTCCGACAAGGCTGCGCACGTGCAGGGCGCCGCGCAGAGCACCGTCGAGGCATCCCGGTCCGGCCTGCAGGCCATGGAGGAATCGATCCAGGCGATGCAGCAGATCCGCCAGCAGATGGATTCCATGGCCGGGAGCGTGATCCGCCTGGCGGACCAGGGCACGGCCATCGGGGAGATCATCGCCACCGTGAGCGACCTGGCCGACCAGTCGAACCTGTTGTCCGTCAATGCGGCGATCGAGGCCGCCCGGGCCGGCGACGAAGGCGGCGGCTTCCGCGTGGTGGCCCAGGAGATCCGCAGCCTGTCGGAGCAATCCAAGCAGGCGACCGTGCAGGTCAAGGCGCTGCTCGGCGAGATCCAGAAGGCAACCAGCGCCGCCGTGTTGGACATGGAGCAGGCCGGCAAGGCGATGAGTGCGGGGGTCGACCTGTCGGAAAAGACGGCTCGCTCGATCCGCGCGATGACCGATGCCATTGGCGAATCGGCGCAGGCCGCCGCCCTGATCGCCGCCTCGGCCCAGCAGCAGGCAGTGGGCATGGACCAGGTGGCCTACGCCATGCAGAACATCAATCAGGCCAGTGCGCAGAACGTGGCGGCCAGCCGGCAGAGCGAGGCGGCAGCGCATGAGCTGAAGAATCTGGGTTTGCGACTCAAGGGCGTCGTCGAACAATTCCGCGTTTAGCGCGCACCGATCCTCCCGCCATGCCGAGCCCCGATCAGCATTTCGATCGCAAACTGGCCGCCATCTTCCAGGGCGAGGCAGCCGAGCACGTCCAGCGCATGGAGGCCTGTCTGGCGCAACTGGAGCAGGCCGGCGGCGAGGACGAAGCACGCCAGCCCATCGAGGACCTGTTCCGAGCGGTGCACAGCCTCAAGGGCGCGGCCCGGGCAGTGGGCGAGCACCAGGTGGAAACGGTCTGCCATGCGGTCGAGAGCCTGCTGGCCGGCGTGCAGCGAGGCCGCCTCGGCTGGTCGGCGGGACTGGCCGACGCCTTGCACGAGGCAGTCGCGGCCTTGGCCCGTGTGCTGGTCGAGCGCAATGGCCCGCGCGGCACGCTGGGCGCCTTGCTGCCGCGGCTGGAGCACCTCGACCGCGAGATGGAACTCCAGTCCAGCACGGCGGCGATGCCTGCGTTCGCGGCTTCCCCGGTTCCTGCGGCGGCGCCGCCGACCGCTGCCGAAGCGCCCGCGTTCGAACAGACCGTGCGCATCGGCGTCGAGCGGCTGGACCGGCTACTGTACCGGGTCGAGGAGCTGGCGGGCGCCAAGGCCGGCGCGGCCCGGCACTTGGCGCAACTCGATGCGGCTCTGGCTTCGTCGGCCCGCTTCCGGTCGCGCTGGGTTGCGTCCAGCCCGGACGCAGCGCAGGCTTGGGAACAGCACCAGTCGCACCTGCGCTCGCTTCGATCGGTGGCCAGGCATGAGGAGCGGCAATTGGCCGGCGCCGTCGACGCGTTGCTGGCCGACGTGAAAACAACCTTGCTGCTGCCGGTAGGCTCGCTGAGCCCCTTCCTGATGGCCACCGTGCGCGAATTGGCGCGCAGCCAGGGCAAGGATGTGGAACTGCGCATCGGCGGAGAGGAGGTCCAGATCGACCGGCGCCTGCTGGATGAGCTGCGGGTGCCGCTGGTTCACCTGCTGCGCAATGCCGTCGGCCATGGCATGGAGCCCCCCGCGCAGCGGATGGCTGCCGGCAAGCCCCCCCGCGGCCTGCTTGAGATCCGCGTTGTGGCCCGCAGCGGCGGGCGGGTGGAGATCACCGCGACGGACGACGGTGCCGGCATCGATACCGCCCGGTTGGCGGAGGCTGCGAAGGACCTCGGCATGCCCCTGCCGGAGCCGGACGATCCGGGTGCGCTGTTGCGGCTCGTGTTCGGCCTCGGGATCTCGACGGCGGACCGCCTGACCCCGGTTTCCGGCCGTGGCATGGGCCTGCCGATCGTTCGCGACACCATCGAGCGGCTCGGCGGCACCATCGACGTTCATTCGCAGGCTGGGAAAGGCACCTCGTTCACGATCGTCCTGATGCCATCGCTGGCCACCTACCGTGCCGTGGAGGTGAAGGTGGCTGGTCGCAGCCTGCTGCTGCCCACGCCGCGGATCGAGCGCTGCCTGCGGGTGGCGCCCGACGTGCCGCGAACGGTTGGCGCGCACCAGGTCGTTCGGGTGGGCGACGTCGACCTGCCGCTCGTGAGCCTTGCGGCCCTGCTGGACATGCCCTCCGCTAGCGAGCTGCCATCGAGGATCAGCTGCCTTGTGCTCGGCACCGGAGACCAGCGGGTCACGGTCACGGTGGACGAGATCGGCGGCGAGCAGGAAGTGCTGGGCAAGCCGATCGAAGCCGCCGGCCGCAGCCCCGTCGTCAGCGGCGCCGCCGTCGTGCGGACTGGTGCATTGGCACCCATCCTGAACGTCCCGGAACTCGTCCGCATGGCCCTGGCCGGAACCGGCAACGCCACACCTGCCTGGATCCCGACCCGCCCCCTTGGCCGCTCGGTGCTGCTGGCAGAAGACTCGATCACCTCTCGCACGCTGCTCAAGAACATCCTCGAACTCGCCGGGCACAGCGTCGAGGTGGCGGTCGACGGCGTGCAGGCGCTGGAGAAGCTGCGCTGCGGCACCTTCGATCTGGTCGTCTCGGACATCGAGATGCCGCGGCTGGACGGCATCGGCCTCACGAGGGCGATCCGGCACGACCCGGCATTCGCGCACCTGCCAGTCGTCCTGGTGACGTCGCTGGGTTCGCCGGACGACCGGGAGCGCGGCGCCGACGCAGGCGCCAACGCCTACATCGTCAAGCGCGGCTTCGACCAGGGCAACCTGCTCCAGGCCATCACGGAGCTGGCCTGACATGTCCAGCGTGGTGCGCGTGCTGGTCGTTGCGGCTTCGGTGCAACGGCGAGACCATCTGCGAGCGCTGCTCGACGCCGCGCCGCCGCTCCACGTGATCGGTGCGGTCGGCACGGCCGAAGACGCGATCGGCGTCGCCACGCGGCGAAAGGCCGACGTCATCGTGCTGGACCAGGGCGGATCGCCGCGCGAAGCCCTGGCCTGCACGCGCAGGATCATGCAGGTCCGTGCCACGCCGATCGTGGTGGTGACAGCTGCAGCCATGGCTTCGGGGGCCCAGCAGGCCTTCGCCCTGATGGAAGCCGGTGCGCTGGCGGCTGTGGGTGATCCGGGGGACGGGTCCGGCCCGGAGCACCGGAAGGCGCTCGCCGGGTTGCTGGAAAGGATTCGCCTGATGGCCGAAGTGAAGGTCGTCCGGCGCTGGGCACCGGTGCCGGGAGAACCGGCGCCCGCTGTCCCGCCCGACACCGCCACGCCGCCCCTGATCCTGTCCCGTACCTCACCGGCGCTACGAACCGTGCTTCCGGTCCAACGGGCTCACGGCCGCATCGAACTGGTCGCCATCGGCGCTTCGACCGGTGGCCCCGTGGCGCTCAAGCAAATGCTGGCTACCCTGCCCGCCGATTTCCCGGCACCGATCGTGGTCGTGCAGCACATCGCCGACGGATTCCTGCAGGGCCTGGCCGATTGGTTGTCGCAATCCTGCGCGCTGGCGGCCCGGATCGCCGAGCCCGGCACCGTCCTCCAGCCGGGAAGGATCTATCTCGCGCCGGACGGCGCCCACATGCGCGTCGAGCCCTTCCTGCGGCTCGCCTTCGACACCGGCGCGGTGGTCAATGGCCACCGGCCCGCCGTGGCCCGCCTCCTGGGTTCCGTCGCCGCGCACTATGGAGGCCGCGCGATCGGCATCCTGCTGACCGGCATGGGCAGGGACGGGGCCACCGAACTGAAGCTGATGCGGGAGGCCGGCTCGATCACATTCGCGCAGGATGCCGCCTCGTCGGTGGTCCATGGCATGCCGGGGGAGGCGATCCGCTGCGGCGGGGCCGACTACGTGATGGCGCCCGAAGAGATCGGTGTGGCGATCACGGGGCTGGTTGGAGGGCGGAGGTGAGCGTGGATACAGCCGCAAGCAGCTGCCGCCGGCACATCGTCGTGGCGGAGGACAGTGCGACGCAGGCCGAATTGCTGCGGCAGTCGCTGGTCGAAGAGGGGTTCGAGGTAACGGTGGCCCACGACGGCGCGGACGCGCTGGAGGCGGCCCGGCGCATCCTTCCGGCGCTGATCGTCACCGACATCGTGATGCCGCGCATGAACGGCTACGAGCTGTGCCGGGCCGTGAAAGCCGACGCCCGCCTGCGCGATATCCCCGTGATGATCGTCACCTCGTTGCGCGACATCGACGACATCTTCATGGCGCTCGAATCCGGCGCCGACACGCTGGTGCGCAAGCCCTTCGACACGCCCACGCTCGTGTCCCGGTTCGAATTCCTGCTGGCCAACCGCGCGCTGCGCTCGGCCGCCAGCGCGCAAGGGGGCGTCGAGATCGTCCTGGAGGGGCGCCGGCACACCGTCACCGCCGAGCGCGAGCGGCTTCTCGACCTGCTGTTCTCCTCTTACCAGGAGGCGGTGCAGGCCAACGAGGAATTGCGCGAGCGGCAACAGGAGGTGCAGTCACTCAACCTGCAGCTCGCCGCCCGCGCAGCCGAGCTGGAAGACGCGAACGAGCAGCTGCGCGCCTTCAGCCACACGGTGTCGCACGACCTGAGGTCGCCGCTGGCCACCATCGGCGGTTTCAGCTCGATGCTGATGCGCAAGTACGCCGCGGAGCTGGACCCCGGCGTGCGGCGCTACCTGGCCGCCATCGGCCAGGAGACCGACCACATGCGGCGGATCGTCGAGGACGTGCTGTACCTCGCCAGCATCGATCGTGCCAGGGTGGCCCGGACTTCGGTCGACCTCGCGCAGATCGCGCGCGAAGTGGCCGGCGTGCTGCACGGCGCACATCCGCAGCGCCAGGTCCGGTTCGACTGCGTGGACCGGTCGCCGTGCTTCTGCGACGAGCGGCTGGTCCGCATCGCATTGACCAATCTGTTGGCAAACGCCTGGAAGTTCACCGGCAAACGCGCCGACGCCTGCGTCGCCTTCGGCATGCAGCCGCTGGACGGCGAGCCTGTGTTCTGGGTGGCCGACAACGGAGTGGGATTCGACATGGCGTCTGCCGGCCGCCTGTTCAAGCCCTTCGAGCGGCTGCACCGAGCCGACGAGTTCGAAGGCTTCGGCGTCGGGCTGGCGACGGTGCAGCGCATCGTGGCGCTGCACGGCGGCCGCATCTGGGCCGATGGGGCGCCCGGCCAAGGCGCCCGCTTCCACTTCAGCCTGGGGCGTGAGGGGCAGCAGATCCTGCAACGGCAATCGGAAGAGACAGGAAAAGCGAAGGGGAGCAACCATGACGACTTCATCCCGTGAAACGCACGATCCGGGGGCTGGCCAATGATGCCGCTTGCGCCTCCGACCGTGAGCGTCGTGCTCGCGGAGGACCAGGATCTGGTCCGCGCCGGCATCCGCACGCTGCTCGCGTCCATCCCGGGCGTGCAGGTGATGGCCGACGTCAAGGACGGCAGCGAGCTGCTGGCCGCGCTGGAAACGGCTCAACCCGACGTCGTGATCACCGACCTTGCCATGCCAGGCATGGATGGCATGACGGCGATCGGGCACATCCGCGAACGGTATCCCCAACTACCCGTGCTCGTGCTGTCGATGCACGACTCGGTCGAGTCTGTGAAGCGCGCAGTCGCGGCGGGCGCCTCCGGCTACCTGCGCAAGAATGCGCAGGACTTCGAGCTCGCCGCCGCCCTGCGCAGCCTGATGGCGAGCGGAAGCTACTTCGAGGGCGACCTTGCGCGGCGGCTGCTTGAACCGGGTGAACCGGGCGCCAGGGACCTGCTCACCGGGCGACAGGTCGAGATCCTGACCCTGCTCGCCGCCGGCAAGGCCTCCAAGGAAATCGCTTTCGAACTTGGGCTCAGTTCCAAGACCGTGGACGTGCACCGCGCGCGCATCATGGAACGGCTGGGCCTGAACGACATCGCCAGTCTCACTCTGTATGCGGTGCGGCAGGGATTGGTGAAGGCCTGAGTCGGCCGCACGCCGGTGCGCGAAAATCTATCCCAGCCGAAGCAGCACCGGCTGGTGATCGGACACCTGCACCGCGCCATCGATCGCCATGCTGCGGACCTCGTCCTTCAGCCCGTCGCTGACGAACACGAAGTCGCAGGCGACCGGATCGGGCCCATAGCGGCGGTCGTACAGCCGGAAGGTGGGCGGGTGCGGCTCGGCGCCGTGCAGCAGTCGCCAGCTGTCCCACAGCCTGCCCTGGGCGAACGGCTCCGAGACGGCCGCGTACTCGGGTTCGTGCGCTTCGAAATTGAAGTCGCCGCACAGGATGGCCTTTGCGGTGTGTCGCTTGGTCTGAAAAGGTGAGCCGTCGTCGCTCGGCTGGGGCGGCCCGGCCGCGTGCGCGCTGTACTGGACGTGCAGTTCACGCAGTGCGCGAGCCTGCGCCATGCGCTGCGGCTTGGAATAGAACTCCAGGTGCGTTGTCATGACCCGCACCGGACCGAGCTGCGGGTCGACGACCGTGACCACGGTGCACATGCGCGGCATGCTGCGCACGCCGGGATCGGCCGGATACGGCAGCGGGTGATGCTGCACCTGGGCCACCGGGAGCCGGGTGGCGATCAGGTTGCCGAAGCTGCTGCGTTCGCCCGAGGACCCGAACTCGTCGACCGCAGCGCCGAAGAACAGCTGGAAGCCCGGCAGCAGCTCACGCAGGATCGCCGGCTGGTCGTGGCCGGCGCCGCCGGCCAGCTGCGGATAGTGGACGGCGATCTCCTGCAGGCACAGCACGTCGAAGTCACCCAGCCGGCGGGCCGCCTCGACGATGCGCTGCGGGCTCACCACGCCGTCGATGCCGCAGCACCACTGGCTGTTCCAGGTGACGAGGTCCATGGCCCTACTTGATGCCGGCCCGCATGAAGCTCTGCACGAACTGGCGCTGGAACAGCAGGAAGGCAACCAGCAGCGGCGCGGAGGTCATGAGGGTGGCGGCAGTGATGACGGACCAGTCCACGCCCTGGTCGGGCGAGGAGAACACCTGCAGTCCGACGGTCAGCGGCCGGGCGTTCACGCTGTTGGTGATGATCAGCGGCCAGAGGAAGTTGTTCCAGTGGAAGCTGACCGACACCAGGGCAAAGGCGGTATAGATCGGCCGTGCCAGCGGCACATAGACGCGCCACAAGGTCTGCAGGGCACTCGCGCCCTCCACCCGGGCCGCCTCGTCCAGTTCCTTGGGGATGCCCATGAAGGTCTGGCGCAGCAGGAAGATCGCGAAGGCCGAGGCGAAGTACGGCAGGCCGATGGCCACCAGGGTGTCCACCAATCCCAGTTGCGCCATCGTCCGGTAGTTCTCCACCAGCAGGATGTCCGGCATGATCATCAGCTGCACCAGCACCAGCGCGAAGGCCACGTTCCGACCGCGGAACCGGTAACGGGCGAACGCATAGGCCGCCAGCGTGGCCAGCACCAGCTGCACCGCCAGGATCATCAGCACCAGCAGCGTGGTGTTCAGGAAGTAGCGGGCGAACGGGGCCGCCTCCCAGGCGCGCCGGAAGTTGTCCAGCGTCAGCGGCGCCAGCAGCGAGAAACGGGTCGAGTACTCGCTGGGGTGGAAGGCCGTCCAGACCGCATAAGCGAGCGGAAGGATCCACAGCACCGCCAGCAGCCACGCCGCCAGGGTATCGAGCCGGGTCGGTTCGTTGAAGGCCAGCCTTTGCGAGGGAGCCTTCATCTGTAGTGCACCCGCTTGTCGAGCACGAAGAACTGGAACAGTGCCACGCTCGCCAGCACGACGACCAGCACCACGGTCAAGGCCGAGGCATAGGCCGTGTCCCAGAACTTGAAGCCCACCTCGTACAGGTGGTAGAGCAGCAGCGTCGAGGCGTTGTCGGGGCCGCCGCGCGTCAGCACGAACACGTGGTCGACCATGCGGAAGGCGTTGATGACGGCGTTGACCAGCACGAACAGCGTGGTGGGCATCAGCAGCGGCCACTGCACCCGGCGGAAGAAGTACCAGCGCGAGGCGCCTTCGATGGCCGCGGCCTCGCGCAGGCTGGGGTTGAGCGTCTGCAGCGCGGCCAGGTAGAAGATCATGAAGAAGCCGGCTTCCTTCCAGACCGCCACCACCGTGATGCAGGCCAGCGCCGTGCTCTGGTTGCCCAGCCAGTTGTGCGAAGGCAGGCCCAGCGCGCCGGTGAACTGCTCCAGCAGCCCGTACTGCGGCGTGTAGAAGAACAGCCAGATGTTGGCCACCGCGATCATCGGCAGCACCGTGGGCGTGAAGTAGGCCATGCGCAGGAACGCGCGCCCGGCGATGCGCTCGTTCACCCACAGCGCCATCACCAGCGCCAGGCCGATCGACAGCGGGATGGTGGCGCCGGCGAACCACAGGTTATTGGCCACCGCCTTCCAGAACACCGGGTCGGCGGCCATCGCCTGGTAGTTCCCGGCGCCGACCCACACCGCCGCGCGGCCGCCGCGCGGCGTGGAGAAGAAGCTGTCGATGAAGGTGGCGGCGATCGGCCAGTGCGTGAACGCCACCAGCAGCAGCAGTGCAGGCAGCAGCAGCAGCCATGCGTGGATGGCTGCGTGGCTGCTGCCGGCGGCGCTCTCGCCCCGCCCCGCCGTCACTTGTAGGCGCGCAGGATGCGGTCGGCTTCGCGCTGCGCGTCCTGCATGGCCTGCGCCGGCGTCTTGGTGCCCGTCAGCGCCGCCTGCAGGCCGTCGTTCAGCGCCTTGGTCACGCGCTGGTTGTCATGGGTGGACAGCTCGGCCACCGACACCGGCAGCTGGTCGCGCGCCACCAGCGCGGGCGGGAAGTCGCGCCCGTACTTGCGCAGCGTGTCGGTCTTGTAGGCGGCTTCGGAGACCGCCACGTAGCCGGTGTCCATGCTCCACTGGGCCGCGCGCTCGGGCTCGGTCACCCACTTGATGAACTTGAAGGCGGCCTCCTGCTGGGCGGGCGTGGCCTTCTTGAAGATGTGGAAGTTGCCGCCGCCGGTGGGGGAGCCCTTGCGTGCGTTGCCCGGGATCATCGCCACGCCGAAGTCGAACTTGGCGTTGTTCTTCACGTTGGTGAGGTTGCCGGTGGTGGTGTACATGATGGCCGTCTTCTTCTCGAAGAAGTCCTTGGGCGTGGTGCCCCACTCCACCACGCCGGGCGGGTGCAGGCCGGCCTTGCCCAGGTCCACCCAGTACTGCAGCGCCTCGATCACCTTGGGGTCGTCGAACTTCACCTGCGTGCCGGTCTCGTTGGCCAGGATCGCGCCGTTGGTGGTGGTGAGCGTCTGGAACAGCCAGTACGGGAACCCGCTGGACGGGATCTGCACGCCCCATTGCGTGACCTTGCCGCTCGCGTCCTTCCTGGTCAGCTTGGTGGCCGCGGCCTTCAGTTCGGCCCAGGTCTGCGGCGGCTTGTTGGGGTCGAGGCCGGCTTCCTTGAACAGGTCCTTGTTGTAGTACATGACGACCGTGGAGCGCTGGAACGGCACGCCCCAGGTCTTGCCACCCGTGCGGCTGTTCATCATGAAAGCCGGGTAGAAGCCGGCGAGCCAGGCCTTGTCGTCCGCGGTCTTGACGAAGTTGTCGATCGGGACGATCGCGTCCTCGTCGATCAGCGTGAACATGTCGGTGGACAGCAGCACGGAAGTCACGGGCGGAGTGCCGGACTTGTGCGCGGTCAGCGCCTTCACCAGGGTCTCCTGGTAGGTGCCCGCGTAGATCGGGGTGACCTTGATGCCGGGGTTGGCCTTCATGAAGTCGGCGGCGAAGCCGTCGATGGTCTTGGCGATCGCCCCACCCACCGCCACCGGGTAGAAGAAGGAGATCTCCGTCGTCTGCGCGCGCGCGGCGCCCAGGCCGAACGTGGCTACCGCAGCGGTGCCAAGGAGGAATCGGTTGAAGTGCTTGCGTTGCATGGGGTTTGTCTCCTTCGTCGATTGTTGGAATGGTCTTCAGGGAAGTCGCTGGCCGGCCGAATCGAAGTGATGCGCGCTGGCCGCCGGCCATTGCAGCATCACCTGGCTGCCTGCGGCCAGATCCGCCTGGCCGGCCGTGCGCACCGTGAGCGTCTCGCTGCCCACGCTGCAATGCAGGATCAGGTCGGCGCCCAGGTACTCGATGCTGCGCACGGCGGCCGGAACGGCGCCGCCGAGCGCGACTTCTTCGGGACGGATCCCCAGCCAGTGCGCCGCGCGGCCCGCGGGCACGGCGCTGCCGGCCACCCGGTCGCCCTCCAGCCGCAGCAGGTTCATGGCCGGCGTGCCGATGAAGGTGGCGGCGAAGGTGGTAGCCGGCCGTGCGTACATCGCGCGGGGTGCGGCGGCCTGTTCGATCCGGCCGCGGTTGAGCAGCACCACCTGGTCGGCCATGCTCATGGCCTCGGCCTGGTCGTGCGTGACGTACACGACGGTCAGGCCCAGGTGCTGCTGCAGCTGCCGCAGTTCGGTGCGCATCTCCTGGCGCAACTGGGCGTCCAGGTTGGACAGGGGCTCGTCCATCAGGCACACCTTGGCCTGCGCCACCAGGGCGCGGCCCAGCGCCACGCGCTGCTGCTGGCCGCCGGACAGTTGCGAGGGCTTGCGGTCGAGCAGGTGCGCCAGGCCGAGCAGCCCGGCCGTGTCGGCCAGGCGCTTGGCCGTCTCGGCTGCGGGAACCTTGCGCACCGAGAGGCCGAACGTGATGTTGTCGGCGACGCTCAGGTGCGGAAACAGCGCGTAGTTCTGGAACACCATCGCGATGTTGCGCTGCGCCGGTGGCAGGTTCGTGACATCGCGGCCGTCGATCAGGACCCGGCCGCTGCTGGCCGTTTCCAGCCCCGCGATGATTCGCAGGGTGGTGGACTTCCCGCACCCGGACGGGCCGAGCAGGACGCAGAAACTGCCGGATGCGATCTCGAGGCGGATATCTTCCAGTGCAACGGTGTCGCCCCAGCTCTTGGCAATGGCTACGAGTTGGATGGACGACATCGGCGCGAGTATAGGAAGGGGGCCGGTCCGGTCGGCAGCGGGTTTGGCGGGATTGCTTTTGCGGCGAAGCCGGGGCAGCCGCGTCAGGACAGCGGCGCCGGCTTGCCTGCCAGCAGCACCCGCAGGCCTTCCTCGTCCAGCACCGGCACCCCCAGCTCCTGCGCCTTGTCCAGCTTGCTGCCGGCCTCGGCGCCGGCGACGACGTAGCTGGTCTTCTTGCTGACCGAGCCGGCCACCTTGGCGCCGGCGGCTTCCAGCAGGTCCTTGGCTTCGTCGCGGCTCAGTGTCGGCAGCGTGCCCGTGAGCACCACGGTCTTGCCGGCGAGCGGCCTCGGCGCCCGCACTGCAGGCTCGCCTTCCTCCCAGTGCACGCCGCAAGCGCGCAGCTGCTCCACCACCTCGCGGTTGTGCGGCTGGGCGAAGAAGGTGTGGATGCTTTCGGCGACGATGGGGCCGACGTCGGGCACCTCCAGCAGGCGATCGGCGCTCGCATCCATGATGGCGTCGAGCTGGCCGAAGTGCCTGGCCAGGTCGCGCGCGGTCGCCTCGCCGACGTGGCGGATGCCCAGCGCGTACAGGAAACGCGGCAAGGTGGTGTTCTTCGATTGCTCCAGCCCCGCCAGCAGGTTCTGGGCCGACTTCTCGCCCATGCGCTCCAGTGCCACCAGGTTGGCCAGGCCCAGGCGGTACAGGTCGGGCAAGGTCTTGACGATGGCGGCGTCCACCAGCTGGTCGACCAGCTTCTCGCCCAGGCCTTCGATGTCCATCGCGCGGCGCTGCGCAAAATGCAGCATCGCCTGCTTGCGCTGCGCGCCGCAAAAGAGGCCACCCGTACAACGGTAATCAAGGCTTCCCGCTTCTCTCGCCACTTCGCTTCCGCAGACGGGGCAAATCGCGGGCATTCGGAAGTTGAGGACGTATCCCCCTCTTTCCTTGGTTGCTCTTGCGACCACTTCTGGAATCACGTCCCCGGCACGTCTGACAATCACTTCGTCGCCGATCCGAATCTCTTTTCTCCGAATCTCAAAGACATTGTGGAGGGTGGCATTGCTGACTGTGACTCCACCGACAAACACCGGCTCTAGCTTCGCCACGGGGGTTAGCTTGCCCGTTCGTCCCACCTGAACCTCTATTCCGTTCAAGGTCGTTCGTTTCTCTTGCGCTGGATACTTGTGAGCCAGCGCCCAGCGAGGTTCCCGAGACTTGCTTCCAAGTTGCTGTTGGAGCGACAGACTATTGACTTTGTAGACCACGCCATCGATGTCGAAAGGCAGTGAGTCACGCCTCTTGCCGATCTCCTCGTGGAAGTGCACTAACCCGTCGGCTCCGCTGACAACCTGGCGTTCTGGATCGACAGGTACTCCAAATTGGCGGAGATGATCCAAGACTTCTGAGTGAGTGGAAGGCAACTCCCACCCTATCGTTTCGCCAATGCCATAGGCATAAAAATCCAGTTGGCGATCCACCGCCGCGTTCGCATCGAGAAGTCGGACGATCCCAGCGGCGGCATTGCGAGGGTTAACGAATGTCCTAGCTCCAATCGATCGCTGCTTGTCGTTGATACGCTCAAATTCAGCCCGGCTGAGCAGCAATTCACCCCGAACTTCCAACACCTTGAATTGTTGAGCTTCTCCAGTGAGGCGGAGCGGCACGCATCGGAAGTTACGAACTACGTGCGTGACCTCGTCGCCGACATCTCCGCGCCCTCTCAGAGCGGCCTGCATTAGGTAGCCGTTCTCATACCGCAGGTTCACAGCTAGGCCATCAAACTTGAGCTCTGCGCTGTACTCAATGGAGAGCGATGAGGTGTTCAGACCAAGTAGGCGACGAACACCGGCATCGAACCTTGTAGCTCCTGTCGCCGATGTATCCCTCTCTGTCGTGATAGAGAGCATCGGCACGGCATGCTTGACTAACTGGCGCCCAGGGAGAACCTCACCTGCAACTTTCTGAGTTGGGGAATCTGCAGTTCCTAGTTCAGGATACCTATCCTCAAGATCCTTCAGTTCCTGGAAGAGTGCATCGTACTCATCGTCAGTAATCTCCGGCTCTCCGAGCTCGTAGTAGAGATGGGAGTGCCGAACTAACTGGCGCTGCAGCTCAGCAGCTCTCTCTGCAATCGTCAGCGAAGCATCCATTTCACAAGAATAGCCGCCGCGCCTGCGGCGAGCCGGCCGCCAGGTCGCGCGACTCCAGCGTGTCGTAGAGCATCTCCAGGTCGGCGCCCACCACGTCCAGCGCCTCCGGCTGGATCTCGCGGCCGTTGTCGTCGGTGATCGTGCCGTCCAGGCTGGTGGAAAGGCCCAGCGCGGCGTCGCGCATCCGCACGAAGGGCTGCTCGCTGCGCGGCACCTGGGGCACGTCCAGGCTGAGCGTGGCTTCGCGGATGGCGGTCTGCTCCGGGTCTTCCGCCATCGCTGCCTGGCTGTCGAAGGCCAGCACCAGCAACGGCGGATGGCCGGGCTGCGTAGCCGGCAACACCATGCGGCCGGGAATCGCCCCCGTGACGAAGCCGAACCGGGCAGCGTGCTGGTGCAGGAAGCCCGGGCTCCAGGCCGCCTGGCGGGCCCTCAACGTGAAGCCCAGTTGCGCGTCATGTCCGCCTGCGAACTGGTCCAGCTCGCGGGCCCGGGCCACCTCGTGCAGCATCTCGGGGAACTCGGGCGCGCCGTTGACGGCGTCGGCGAAGGCCTGGGCCTTCACCACGAACTCGGAGAACTCGATCTCGTTCAAGGCGCCGGTGCGGTTGGCCAGCTGCACGCCGGCCTGGAAGGCGGTGTAGCGCTGCCCCGCCTGCGGCGTTTCCCATTGCTGGGTGGCCTCGTTCAGGCCTTCGATGGCAAAGGGCTTGCTGCCGGCGCGGCGGGTGGCGGGCATGGCCGCGAGCGCCGCTTCGCCGGCCACCGGTGAATCGACGGCGACCGGCGCGATGGCGTCGATCAGCGCATCGAGGCCGGGCTTGCGCTCGGGCATAGGCAAGGGCGCCACGTCCCCGTCATCGAACACCGGCTCGCGCGGCTCGGCCTCCTCGCGTGTCGCGGCTTCGCCGGGTTCGACCCGGTCGGCCAGCTCGGCTCGCCGCGGCGCCAGCTTGCGCGTGGTCCAGGCATTCCAGCCCACCACGGCCGCCAGCACCAGCGCACCGAGGATGGCGAGGCCGACCGTAAAACCGCTCAAGCCGCCTCCGCCATCGACACCGCCGACTCCATGTCCACCGCCACGATGCGCGAGACGCCCTGCTCCTGCATGGTGACGCCGATCAGCTGTTCGGCCATCTCCATCGCGATCTTGTTGTGGCTGATGAACAGGAACTGCGTTTCCTTGCTCATGTGGGTGACCAGCTTGGCGTAGCGCTCGGTGTTGGCGTCGTCCAGCGGCGCGTCGACTTCGTCCAGCAGGCAGAACGGCGCCGGGTTGAGCTGGAAGATGGCGAACACCAGCGCGATGGCGGTCAACGCCTTCTCGCCACCCGACAGCAGGTGGATGGTCTGGTTCTTCTTGCCGGGCGGCTGCGCCATCACCTGCACGCCGGAGTCGAGGATTTCCTCGCCGGTCATCACCAGCCTGGCGTTGCCGCCGCCGAACAGCTCCGGGAACATGCGGCCGAAGTGCTCGTTGACGGTGTTGAACGTGCCGGCCAGCAGCTCGCGCGTCTCGCCGTCGATCTTGCGGATGGCGTCTTCCAGCGTGGTGATGGCTTCGTTCAGGTCGGCCGACTGCGCGTCCAGGAACTGCTTGCGCTCGCGGGCGGAGGTCAGTTCCTCCAGCGCCGCCAGGTTGACGGCGCCGAGGCCGGTCACTTCGCGGTGCAGCCGGTCGATCTCGCCTTGCAGGCCGGCCAGCCGCACGTTGCCTTCCTCGATGGACTTGGCCACGGCTGCCAGGTCGGCATTGGCTTCGGCCAGGAACTGGCTGTACTGCTCCAGCCCCAGGCGCGCCGCCTGTTCCTTGAGCTGCAGGTCGGTGATGCGCTGGCGCAGCGGGTCCAGCTCCCGTTCAAGCTGCAGCCGCCTCTCGTCGCTGGCGCGCAGCTTGGCGGTCAGGTCGTCGTATTCGCTGCGCTTGGCGCCCAGCGCCTGCTCGCGCTCGGACTTCAGCGACAGCGCGCTCTGCAGGCCGGCTTGCGCGGCGGCATCGGTCAGGCGCACCAGCTCGTCGCGAGCGCGCGACTCTTCATCGGCGATGCCGGCCGCCTGCTGCGAGGCGGTCTCGATGGCGCGCTGCAGTTCGGCGCGGCGCGCCTCCAGCGAGCGCTGCGCGAACTGCGCCTCCTGCGCCTGCCGCTCCAGGCTGCGCTGCTGCTCGCGCGCCTGCGCCAGCTTGCGCTCGGCCTCGATCACGCGTTCGTCCAGCTGGGCATGGCGCTCCTGGCTGTCGGCCAGCTGCATGTCGAGTTCCTCGAAGCGAGCTTCGGCGGTGACGCGGCGCTCCTGCAGTTCTTCCAGCAGCGCATCGACCTCGGCCAGGTCGGCGGCGATCTGCTCGCTGCGGGCTCGGGTCTGCTCGGCCAGCTGGGTCAGGCGCAGCGTCTCGACCTGCAGTTCGTGGGCGCGGCCTTGGGTCTCCTGCGCTTCACGACGGGCGGACACCAGCCGCTGCGTCGCATCGGTGTAGGCGGCCTCGGCGCGCACCAGCGCGGAGCGGGCCTCCTCGGTGATCAGCGCCTGCGCGCGCAGCTGCTTCTCCAGGTTCTCGATCTCCTGCTGGCGGGCCAGCAGGCCGGCGCGCTCGGAGTCCTGGGCGTAGAAGCTGACGCTGTGCGGGCCGACGCAATGGCCGCCCTTGACGTAGACCACCTCGCCGGGCTTGAGCTTGTCGCGGGCAGCGAGTGCCTCCTCGAAGCTGGCGGCCGTGTAGCAGCCGTGCAGCCAATCGGACAGCAGCGCCTTCTGGCCGGCGTCGTTCAGGCGCAGCAGGTCCGACAGGCGCGGCAGCGCGCCGGCAGCCTCGGGCGCGGCGGCTTGCGGCGGGCTGTAGAACGCCAGCTTGGCCGGTGGCGCATCGGTGGCAAAGGACCGCACCATCTCCAGTCGCGACACCTCCAGCGAGGACAGGCGCTCGCGCAGCACGGCTTCCAGCGCGTTTTCCCATCCCTGCTCGATGTGGATGCGGCTCCACAGCGCCTGCAACCCGTCGAGGCCATGCCTGGCCAGCCAGGGCTTGAGCTTGTCGTCGGTCTGGACCTTTTCCTGCAGCGCCTTGAGTGCCTCCAGCCGGGCCGACAGGTCGGCCTGCCTGTGGCTCTCGGCGTTGACGGCCTGCTGCTTGTTGCGGCGGTCTTCGTCGAGCTGGGGCACCTGCTCCTGCAGCTCGTGCAGGCGGGCGTCGGCCGTTTCGGCCGCCTCCTGCGCGGTCGCCAATTGCGCCTGCAGGTTGGCCAGGCGCTGTTCGTCGGGCGCGGCCAAGGCATTGCGGTCGGCCACCAGCCGCTCGCGCCGCTGGTTCAGCTGCCGGCTCTGCTCCTCGATGTTGCGCTGGTCGGCGGCCAGCACCTGGATCTGCTGCTGGACCTGCGCGACCGAGGTACGCTGTTCGCCCGATCTGGCCTGCGCCGCGCGCAGGGCCTCTTCCAGGTCGGGCAGCGCCATCGATTGCTCTTCGAGTTGCGCGGCCAGCAGCGTGGCCTTCTCCTCGGCCTCCACGCCCTGCCCGGCCAGGGTCTCGATCTCCGCGGCCGCATCGTCCTTGCGTGCGGCCCACTGCGTCGTCTGTTCCTTGAGCTGCTGCAGGCGCAGCTCCACGCGCTGGCGCCCTTCCACCACGAAGCGGATCTCGGCTTCCAGCCGGCCCACTTCCGCGCTGGCCTCGTACAGCTGCCCCTGGGCCTGGTTGACCTGGTCGCCGGCGGCGTAGTGCGCCTGGCGGATCGTCTCGAGTTCGCTCTCGATGTGGCGCAGGTCGGCGACGCGCGCCTCCAGGTCGATCACCGCCTTGTCGGCGTCGGCCTTGACGCGGGCCTGGTCGGTCTCGCTTTCAGCCCGCCGCAGGAACCACAGCTGCTGCTGCTTGAGGGCGACGTCGGCCTGCAGCGCGTTGTAGCGCTGCGCCACCTCGGCCTGCTTTTCCAGCTTGTCGAGGTTGGCGTTCAGTTCGCGCAGGATGTCCTCGACGCGGGTCAGGTTCTCGCGCGTGTCGGACAGCCGGTTCTCGGTCTCGCGGCGGCGCTCCTTGTACTTGGAAACGCCCGCCGCCTCCTCCAGGAACAGGCGCAGCTCCTCGGGCTTGGACTCGATGATGCGGCTGATCGTGCCCTGGCCGATGATGGCGTAGGCGCGCGGGCCCAGGCCGGTGCCCAGGAACACGTCCTGCACGTCGCGCCGGCGCACCGGCTGGTTGTTGATGTAGTAGCTGCTGGTGCCGTCGCGCGTGAGCACGCGCTTGACGGCGATCTCGGCGAACTCGCGGAACGGGCCGCCGGCGCGGTGGTCGGCGTTGTCGAACACCAGCTCCACCGAGGAGCGCGAGGACGGCTTGCGGCTGGTGGTGCCGTTGAAGATCACGTCCTGCATGGACTCGCCGCGCAGCTCGGAGGCGCGCGACTCGCCCAGCACCCAGCGCACCGCGTCCATGATGTTGGACTTGCCGCAGCCATTGGGGCCCACCACCCCGACCAGCTGGCCGGGGAGCATGAAATTGGTGGGTTCGGCGAAGGACTTGAAGCCGGAAAGCTTGATGGAACTGAGACGCACGCGAGCTACCTGTCTGAAAAACTTTCGCCGGTGGCCCGCCGCCGCCACGGCCACCATCGCGGACGGGGAATGTTAACTGAGCGGTTCGCACCCTGGCCCCTGCGCAGGTAGCGCGGAGGCGCAACGGCTGGTAACGCGCCGAACGCCGGCCGCCAAGGCGGAGCCTTGCGGTGCACGACCCGATAATCGCCCCCCATGAACCCCCTCCTGGCCCGGCTGCAGCCCTATCCGTTCGAGCGGCTGCGGCAGTTGTTCGCGGGCGTGACCCCGAATCCGGCGTATCGCCCGATCAGCCTGGGCATAGGCGAACCCAAGCACCCCACGCCGGCCTTCATCAAGCGGGCCCTGGAAGCGGCCCTGGAAACCCCCGGCACCGACCTCACCGGCTACCCGCCCACGATCGGCACACCGGCGCTGCGCGAGGCATTCGCCGGCTGGCTGCAGCGCCGCTACGGCCTGGCAGTGGACCCAGCTTCCCAGGTGCTGCCGGTGAACGGCTCGCGCGAGGCGCTGTTCGCGTTCGCCCAGACCATCGTCGATCCGGGTCGCGAGGCGGTGGTGGTCTGCCCCAATCCGTTCTATCAGATCTACGAAGGCGCCACGCTGCTGGCCGGCGCGCAGCCGTACTACGCGCCGTCCGATCCGGACCGCAACTTCGCGGTGGACTGGGACAGCGTGCCGGCCGAGGTCTGGGCCCGCGCCCAGCTGCTGTACGTCTGCTCGCCGGGCAACCCCACCGGGGCCGTCATGCCACTCGATGAATGGCGCAAGCTGTTCGAGCTGTCCGACCGGCACGGCTTCGTGATCGCGTCCGACGAGTGCTACAGCGAGATCTGGTTCCGCGACGAGCCGCCACTGGGCGGACTGGAGGCGGCCGTGAAGCTAGGACGCCGCGATTTCCAGCGGCTGGTGGCCTTCACCAGTCTGTCCAAGCGCAGCAACGTGCCCGGCTTGCGCAGCGGCTTCGTCGCCGGCGACGCCCGGCTGCTCAAGGCCTTCGCGCTGTACCGCACCTACCACGGCAGCGCGATGGCGCCGCCGGTGCAGGCCGCCAGCATCGCCGCCTGGGGCGACGAGCAGCACGTGGTCGACAACCGGGCCGAGTACCGCCGCAAGTTCGAGCAGGTCACGCCGGTGCTGGCGCAAGTGCTGGACGTGCGCCTGCCGGATGCGGCCTTCTACCTGTGGGCCGGCGTGCCCGGCGGCGACGACACCGGCTTCGCCCGCGAGCTGCTGGCTCAATACAATGTGACGGTCCTGCCGGGCAGCTACCTCGCCCGCGAGAGCGGCGGCCGCAACCCCGGCGCCGGCCGCGTGCGCATGGCCCTGGTGGCGCAAAGCGCCGAGTGCCTGGAAGCCGCGCAACGCATCGTCCAATTCGTCCAGAAGAACTTTCCGTCCACAGCCCAATGACCCAACAACTGCAGCAGACCCTAGACACCGCCTGGGACAACCGCGCCAGCCTCTCGCCCCAGTCCGCTCCCAAGGAGGTGTCGGAGGCGGTCGAGCACGTGATCGCCGAGTTGAACCACGGCCGCCTGCGCGTGGCCACGCGCGAGGGCGTGGGCCGGTGGACCGTCCACCAGTGGATCAAGAAGGCGGTGCTGCTGTCGTTCCGCCTGAAGGACAACGCCCTGATGAAGGCCGGCGAGCTGGCCTTCTTCGACAAGGTGCAACCGAAGTTCGCCCACCTGTCGCCCGAAGAGATGGCCGCCACCGGCGTGCGCGTGGTGCCGCCTGCGGTGGCGCGGCGCGGCAGCTTCATCGCCAAGGGTGCGGTGCTGATGCCCAGCTACGTGAACATCGGCGCCTACGTCGACGAAGGCACCATGGTCGACACCTGGGCCACGGTCGGCTCCTGCGCGCAGGTGGGCAAGAACGTGCACCTGTCCGGCGGCGTCGGCCTGGGCGGCGTGCTGGAGCCGCTGCAGGCCAACCCCACCATCATCGAGGACAACTGCTTCATCGGCGCCCGCTCCGAGATCGTGGAAGGCGTGATCGTCGAGGAGAACTCGGTGGTCTCCATGGGCGTGTACATCGGCCAGAGCACCCCGATCTACGACCGCGCCACTGGCGAGATCAGCTACGGCCGCGTGCCCGCCGG
>JAKFEA010000372.1:0-34728 GCA_036675905.1 Acidovorax sp.
CGGTCGATGTCGCGGCGGGCGGGCAGCTGCAGCGGGTCGCCGAGGAAGCTGCGGGTGCGCCGCCGCGCCAGCGCGAACGCGAAGAAGCCGACCAGCACGGCGCCGCCCATCACGAAGGCAAGCGACGGGTCCCAGGCCCCGGCGAGGTCGAGGAAGCCCTGTATCTTGCCGGGATCGGTCATGCCCGAGAGCAGCAGGCCCCAGCCGAACAGCAGGCCGACGCCGAATTCGAAGATGCGTTTCATCGCTGGGTCTCCTTCAGGCGTGCCGCAGCAGGTAGACCGTGAGGAAGCCGGTGCCCATGAAGGCAGCCGTGGCGACCAGCGAACGAGGCGACAGGCGCGAAATGCCGCATACCCCATGGCCGCTGGTGCAGCCGGAGCCGTAGCGGGTGCCGAAGCCGACCAGCAGCCCGGCCGCAATCAGCGCCCCGAAGCCGGCGTCCATGCGCGGGGCGGCCAGCAACCCGGCCGGCGCGATCAGCCAGAAGGTGGCCGGCGCGGCGGCCAGGCCCAGCAGGAAGGCGATGCGCCAGCCCGCGTCGCGCGGCTTGGGCGACAGCAGCCCGCCCAGGATGCCGCTGATGCCGAGCACCCGTCCGTTGACCAGGATGAAGAAGGCCGCGGCCGCGCCGATCAGGATGCCGCCGGCCAGCGACATCCAGGGGGTGAAATGGGTCCAGTCGATCGTCATGGGTTTTTTTCCGGAGCGCCCGGCTGGCTGCTGGTACAAGGAATCCCTTGCAGGGCCGGTCAACGTCAACTTAACCGAAAACCAAGACCATGATTCCGAGAGTGCATGCCGTCTTCGATCCGACGACCGGGACAGTGAGCTACGTGGTGCACGATGGCCCCGGTTCGGCCTGCGCCCTCATCGACCCGGTGCTGGACTACGACCCCAAGTCCGGCCGCACGGGCACGGCGGCGGCCGACCGGCTGATCGATTTCGTGCAGGCCAACAGCCTGCGCGCCGAGTGGATCCTGGAGACCCACGCGCACGCCGACCACCTGACGGCGGCGCCCTACCTGAAGGCCGAGCTGGGCGGCCGGACGGCCATCGGCGAGCACATCACCACGGTGCAGGGCGTGTTCAAGGCCCTCTTCAACCTGGAGCCGGGCTTCCGCCCCGACGGCTCGCAGTTCGACCGCCTGCTGGCGGACGGCGACGAGATCCGCATCGGGCGGCTGGTCGGCAAGGTCCTGCACGTGCCCGGCCACACGCCGGCCGACATCGCCTACCGGTTCGACGACGCCGTGTTCATCGGCGACACCCTGTTCATGCCCGACGTCGGCACCGCCCGCTGCGACTTTCCCGGCGGCGACGCCGGCAAGCTCTATGCGTCGGTCCGCCGGCTGCTGGACCTGCCGCCGGCGACGCGCCTGTTCATGTGCCACGACTATCCGCCGGCAGGACGGGAGGCGGCCTGGGAGACCACCGTCGCCGAGCAGCGGGCCAGGAACATCCACGTGCACGACGGCGTCGGCGAAGCCGAGTTCGTGGCCATGCGCACCCAGCGCGACGCCACGCTCGACATGCCGGTGCTGATCCTGCCGGCGGTGCAGGTGAACATCCGCGCCGGGGAATTGCCCCGGAAGGAGGAGAACGGCGTGGCTTACCTGAAGATTCCGGTCAACGCGCTGTAGAGGGAGTCTTGGCGGCGCCCAGCACGTGCTGCAGCTCGAACGGCGTCGCCACCTCCAGCTGGTCGTACCGGCATTCCTGCGGCGGCTTGTCTGGCCGCCAGCGCAGGAAAGTGGTGGCGTGGCGGAAGCGGTCGCCCTGCAGGTGGTCGTACTTGACCTCGCACACGCGCTCGGGCCGCAGCGGCTCCCAGCTCAGGTCCTTGCCACCGCTCCAGCGACTCTTGGCGCCCGGCATGCGCTCGGCATCGCCCGCGCTGGCCTGCGCCCAATCGCGCCAGGGGTGGCCTTCCATCGCGTTTTCGCGCAGCGGCGCCAGTTCCTGCGCCAGTTGGCGGCGCACCTCCATGGTGAAGGACGAGGTCACGCCGACGTGCTGCAACGCGCCGGCCTCGTTGTAGAGGCCCAGCAGCAGCGAGCCGATCGCGTTGTCGGTGTCCTTGTACCAGCGGAAGCCCGCCACCACGCAATCGGCGGTGCGCGCGTGCTTGATCTTGAACATCGTGCGCTTGGCCGGCTGGTAAGGCGCATCCGCCGGCTTGGCGATCACACCATCGAGCCCCGCGCCTTCGAAACGCTGCAACCAGTCCTGTGCCTGGTCGCGGTCGGTGGTCACCGGCGTGACGTACAGCGGCGGCTTCACCGAGCCGAGCAAGCGCTCCAGCCTCTCTCGGCGTTCCTTCTGCGGCAGTTCCATCACCGGCTTGCCGCCGGCGGCCAGCAGGTCGAAGGCGACGAAGCCGGCCGGCGTTTCCCTGGCCAGCCGGGCGATGCGCGACGCGGCCGGGTGGATGCGCTGCTGCAGGGCGTCGAAATCCAGCCCGCCCGGGCCGGCCACCACGATCTCGCCGTCCAGGATGCAACCGCGCGGCAACTGCTCGGCCAGCACCTTTTCCAGCTCGGGGAAGTAGCGGTTGAGCGGCTTGAGGTCGCGGCTCTGGATGCGCACGCCGTCGGCGTCGCGAAACACCAGCGCCCGGAAGCCGTCCCACTTGGGCTCGAACAGGAAGCCTTCGCCGGCCGGAAGCTCGTCGGCGATCTTGGCGAGCATGGGTTCGATGGGGGCGGAGAAGAGCGGGGCGGTGGGCATGGGCCTTTGTAACCCACGCCGGCCCGGCCGTGGGCACCCTTATAATTCCGCCCCATCCGAGGAGCGTTGCAGCACCGCACGGTGTGAGGCTCGGAACCTGCACGCAACGACGCTCACCCACTGGTCCTGTGAGGTGAGTTTCCCCAGAGGCCCGTGGTTGACCGAAACACCGCTTTTGGAGCACCCATGAACGCCGTTCTCAAGCCCACGCCGACGCAAGACTGCGTCATCGCCGACCTCTCGCTGGCCGACTGGGGCCGCAAGGAAATCCGCATCGCCGAGACCGAGATGCCCGGCCTGATGGCGATCCGCGAGGAATTCGCCAAGGCCCAGCCGCTCAAGGGCGCGCGCATCACCGGCTCGCTGCACATGACGATCCAGACCGCGGTGCTGATCGAGACGCTGCAGGCGCTGGGCGCGCAAGTGCGCTGGGCCTCGTGCAACATTTTCTCGACGCAGGACCACGCCGCCGCCGCCATCGCCGCGGCCGGCACGCCGGTGTTCGCCGTCAAGGGCGAGACCCTGGCCGACTACTGGGACTACACCCACCGCATCTTCGACTTCGGCGCCAAGGGCAGCGAAGGCGAAGGCCCCAACATGATCCTGGACGACGGCGGCGATGCCACGCTGCTGATGCACCTGGGCAAGCGCGCCGAGAAGGACGCGTCCGTGCTGGCCAACCCCGGCAGCGAGGAAGAGCGCGTGCTGTTCGCGGCGATCAAGGCCAAGCTGGCGCAGGACGCCACCTGGTACAGCCGCAAGGGCGCCCAGATCGTCGGCGTGACCGAAGAGACCACCACCGGTGTGCACCGCCTGAATGAGATGTCGGCCAAGGGCACGCTGCTGTTCCGCGCCATCAACGTCAACGACTCGGTCACCAAGAGCAAGTTCGACAACCTGTACGGCTGCCGCGAGTCGCTGGTGGACGGCATCAAGCGTGCGACCGACGTGATGGTGGCCGGCAAGGTCGCCGTGGTGGCCGGCTACGGCGACGTGGGCAAGGGCTCGGCGCAGGCGCTGCGCGCGTTGTCGGCGCAGGTGTGGATCACCGAGATCGACCCGATCTGCGCGCTGCAGGCGGCGATGGAAGGCTATCGCGTGGTGACGATGGACTATGCCGCCGACAAGGCCGACATCTTCGTCACCGCCACCGGCAACAAGTCGGTCATCACCTACGCCCACATGGCGAAGATGAAGGACCAGGCGATCGTCTGCAACATCGGCCACTTCGACAACGAGATCGACGTCGCCACGCTGGAAGCCAAGTGCCAGTGGGACGAGATCAAGCCGCAGGTCGACCACGTGATCTTCGAGGACGGCAAGCGCATCATCCTGCTGGCCAAGGGCCGGCTGGTGAACCTGGGCTGCGGCACCGGCCACCCCAGTTACGTGATGAGCTCGTCCTTCGCCAACCAGACGATTGCGCAGATCGAGCTGTTCACCCACAGCGACGCCTACGACGTGGGCAAGGTCTACGTGCTGCCCAAGCACCTGGACGAGAAGGTGGCGCGGCTGCAGCTGAGGAAGCTGGGCGCGCAGCTGACCGAGCTGTCGGAAGAACAGGCCGGCTACATCGGTGTCCCCAAGCAGGGGCCGTACAAGCCGGATACGTACCGGTATTGAGGTGTGCGGCGGCGGCGCGTTGCCAAGCTGTGTCATGCCGGGCTTGACCCGGCATCCACCTCCCGATGGATGCAACCGGCCGGAGATGGATTGCGGGTCAAGCCCGCAATGACACTGCCGAGGCTGCGCTGACACCCATGCGAGCCGACCAGCTCCTCGTCCAACGCGGCCTTGCGGCCACGCGCTCGCAGGCGCAGCGCCTGATCGCTTCGGGCATGCGCTGGCAGGACGCGCGCGGCTGGCACGACGTGGCCAAGAACGGCGACGAGGTGCCCGACGCGGCCGAGGTCGAGTTGCAGGACGACGCCGAGGCGCGCTACGTGTCTCGCGGCGGCCTCAAGCTGGAGGGCGCGCTGCAATCGGCCGGCATCGATCCGCGTGGCCTGCGCTGCCTGGACATCGGCCAATCCACCGGCGGCTTCACCGACTGCCTGCTGCAGCACGGTGCGGCGCAGGTGGTGGGTGTCGATGTCGGCCACGGGCAGTTGCACCCCGAGCTGCGCGCCGACGCACGCGTGACCTGCATCGAGAAATGCAACGCCCGTGAACTGGACGAAGCCCGCCTGCGTGCCGCCGGTGTCGAGCCCGGCTTCGACCTGGCCGTCGGCGACCTGTCGTTCATCTCGCAGACGCTGGTGCTGCCCGCCATCGCACCGCTGCTGCAGCCGGGTGGTCGCCTGCTGATGCTGGTCAAGCCGCAGTTCGAGCTGCAGCCCGGCCAGCTGGGCAAGGGCGGCATCGTGCGCGATGCTTCGCTCTACGCCGGTGTCGAGCAGCGCATCCGCGCGGCCTGCGCCGATTGCGGCCTCGCGGTGCAGGGCTGGTTCGACAGCCCCATCCGCGGCGGCGACGGCAACCGCGAATTTTTCGTATTTGCAACGAAGGAATGAGTCCGATGACGCTTCCGATCAGCCTCGAATTCTTCCCGCCCAAGACCGGCGAGGGCGCCGCCAAGCTGCGCGCCGCGCGGCAGAAGCTCTACGCGCTCAAGCCCGAGTTCTGCTCGGTCACCTTCGGCGCCGGCGGCTCGACCCAGGAGGGCACGCTGCAGTCGGTGCGCGAGATCATGGCCGAGGGCTTCGCGGCGGCGCCGCACCTGTCGTGCATCGGCCAGACGCACGAGAGCATCCGCGAGCGCCTGTCCGCCTATGCGGCGGCAGGCATCCGGCGCGTGGTCGCCCTGCGCGGCGACTTGCCCAGCGGCTACGGGCTGGGCGGCGAGTTCCGCTACGCCAGCGATCTGGTTGCCTTCATCCGCAGCGAGACCGGCCGCCAGTTCCACATCGAGGTCGCGGCCTACCCGGAGGTGCACCCGCAGGCACGGTCCCCGGACGGCGACCTCACGGCCTTCATCGCCAAGGTGGAGGCGGGCGCCGATTCGGGCATCACGCAGTACTTCTTCAATGCGGATGCGTATCTGCGCTACGTGGAGGACCTGCGCAAGCGCGGCATCCAGGTGCCGGTGGTGCCGGGCATCATGCCGATCACCAGCTCGACCCAGTTGATGCGGTTTTCCGACGCCTGCGGCGCCGAGATCCCGCGCTGGATCCGGCAGCGGCTGCAGGGTTACGGCGACGACGTCGAATCGATCAAGGACTTCGGCCTGGACGTTGTCACGGCACTGTGCGAGCGCCTGCGCCGCGAGGGCGCGCCGGGGCTGCATTTCTACACCATGAACCAGGCCAACGCCACGCTGGAGATCGGCCGGCGGCTGGGGCTGTGATGGCCCGGTGGCTGGTCGGCCTGGCCCTGGCTGCGCTGGTTTCGCTGGCGCAGGCCGGCGAGGGCGTGTCGGCGCGGCCGGCCATCGATCGCGCGAAGGCCGCCATGGACGAAAGCGCACGGGCGGTGATCGGCCGCGGCATCGCATCCTGGTACGGGCTGCCTTTCCACGGCCGCCGCACCGCCAGCGGCGAGCGCTTCGACATGACCGAATTCACGGCCGCGCACCCGTCGCTGCCGTTCGGCACCTTGGTGAAGGTGCGCAGCCTGGTGAACGGCCGCAGCATCGTGGTGCGCATCAACGATCGCGGGCCGCACGTGCCCGGCCGCATCATCGACCTGAGCCACGCCGCGGCGCAGGCGCTGGGGCTGCTGCGGCGTGGGACGAAACGGGTCGAGTTGTCGACCGTGGATTGAAGCGGGGCGATCAGCCGCCGGCTTCGATCGAGTGGCCCTTGCCGCGCCCCCGCCCCAGCACGGACAGCAGCTGCGGCAAGGCGGCCTCCAGCACCGGCTTCAGGGTGTGCGGCGGATTCACCAGGAACATGCCGCTGGCGGTGAGTCCTTGCCTCGCGTCCGCCGGCTCGCCCGGCGCGGCAGGCTTCTGTCCGATCGAGAAGGTCGCGTGCAGCCAGGGTTTGCGCACCTGTCCGGCCAGCGTCCGGAGCTTGCGCGGCAGCTCGTGCGCTTCCGGCCGCGGGATGACCGGGTACCAGATGGCGTAGGTGCCGGTGGCAAAGCGCTGCAGGCTGTCCCGCATCGCGGCCGGCACCTTGCCGTAGTCGCTCTTGATCTCGTAGCTGGGGTCGATCAGCACCAGCGCCCGGCGCGAGGGCGGCGGCAGCAGCGCCTTGAGCGCCTCGAAGCCGTCCTCGCGGGCCACCGTGAGCTGCCGGCCGGCGCCCAGCTGGGCCACGTTGCCGGCCAGCGCCTTGCTGTCGCTGGGGTGCAGCTCGAACAGCTTGAGCTTGTCGCGCACCTCGGTGCGCAGCAGCTTCTGGGCGATGAAGGGCGAGCCGGGGTAGATCCGCCAGTCGCCCGGCCGGTTGAAGCCGCGCACCAGGTCCAGGTAGTCGGCCAAAGCGGGCGCCAGTGGCTGGCCGTCGATGCCGTTGTGAGTGCCCACTGCGTCGGCAAGCTTCAGGATACCGTCCTGTGCCTCGCCGGACGTGCCGGCGTAGTCGCCGTCCAAGCGGTACAGGCCGGCCCCGGCGTGGGTGTCTACCACCCACAGCGGGGTGTCCTTGCCCGTCAGGTGCCGCAGCACGGCGATCAGCACCAGGTGCTTGAACACGTCGGCGTGGTTGCCGGCGTGGAAGGCGTGTCGGTAACTGAACATGCCCGCATCCTACCCGGCGACCACCCAGCCTTGCGGTAAGTGCTTGATCTGGCATAGAATCTCGGGCTTTTCCGCAGCGCCATAGCGGCCCCGCGGCGGAAACGCAAGGCCCTGGCCTTGCGGCACCCACCTAAGAGGTTCCCGGCAGAGGAACACCGACCGTGGAAAAGGGCCCACCCAAGCCACTTACCTCGAAAGAGACTCATGAAAACGTTCAGCGCGAAACCCGCTGACGTGACGCACGAGTGGTTTGTGATTGACGCCACCGACAAGGTGCTCGGGCGTGTTGCCAGCGAAGCAGCAGCCCGTTTGCGCGGCAAGCACAAGGCCATCTACACGCCTCACGTCGACACGGGCGACTACATCGTCGTCATCAACGCCAGCAAGCTCCGCGTCACCGGCGCGAAGGAACTGGACAAGATGTACTACCGCCACTCGGGCTACCCCGGCGGCATCTACGCCACCAACTTCCGCGACATGCAGGCCAAGCACCCCGGCCGCGCGCTCGAGAAGGCCGTCAAGGGCATGCTGCCCAAGGGTCCGCTCGGCTACGCCATGATCAAGAAGCTCAAGGTGTACGGCGGCGCGGAGCACCCGCACACCGCCCAGCAACCCAAGCCGCTGGAAATCTGAGGAGCCTTCGATGATTGGTGAATGGAACAACGGCACCGGCCGCCGCAAGAGCAGCGTGGCCCGTGTCTTCCTCAAGAAGGGCAGCGGCAAGATCACGGTCAACGGCAAGGACATCGAACAGTTCTTCGGCCGCCAGACCTCGATCATGATCGCCAAGCAACCGCTGATGCTGACCGGCAATGCCGAAGCGTTCGACATCCAGGTCAACGTGCACGGCGGCGGCGAATCCGGCCAGGCCGGCGCGGTCCGCCACGGCATCACGCGCGCGCTGATCGACTACGACGCGACGCTCAAGCCGCAACTGTCGGCTGCCGGCTACGTCACGCGCGACGCCCGAGAGGTCGAGCGCAAGAAGGTCGGCCTGCACTCCGCCCGCCGCCGCAAGCAGTTCAGCAAGCGCTAAAGCGAGAGCGGCAGCGTGCAGCTGCCGTCCGCTTACAAAGCCGCACAAAGTTAACTTGTGCGGCTTTGTCGTTTCAGGGCATCCTTCGGCTAGCTCATGCGTTGGAAACTGTTACGTCGCCGGCTCACCATCAGCGCACCGCGCGTCGCGGTGCGCAGCGCGATGCCCTGGCCGCTGCGCTGGGTGGTGGCGGCGGTGGTGCTGGGTTTTTGCGGCGCCATCGGCCTGTGGGCGTTCGAGCTGGGCAAGGACCTGGCCGGCCTGGACAACGGGGCGAAGGAAGAGCTGGTCCAGCTGCGTGCCGAGGTCGAGCGGCTGCAGCAGGAGCGAGACAAGGCCCAGTCCGTCTTCAACACCTCCAGCAGCCTGATCACCGCCGAGCGTGCGGCCCAGGAGCGCCTGGCCGCCCAGGTGCGGCAGCTGGAAGCCGAAAACCGGTCGCTGCGCGACGACCTGGGCTTCTTCGAAAAACTCATGCCGGCCAGCGGCAACACCCTGGCGATCCGCGCCCTGCAGGCCGAGGTGCTGGGCGGCGCCCAGCTCAAGTGGCAGGTGCTGGTGATCCAGCCGGTGCGCAACGCGCCGGAGTTCCGCGGCAAGCTCCAGCTCACGCTGGCGGGCACGCTCGACGGCAAGCCCTGGTCGATGGACCTGCCCGGCGGCGCCCAGGACCTCCGGTTCAGGCAGTATCGCCGCCTGGAGGGAATGGTCGACCTGCCTGAACAGGCCGTGGTACAAAACGTCTCCGCCAAAGTGGTGGAAGGATCGGCCACCCGGGCGGTGCAGAGCATCCGGCTGGGAGCTTAGGGATACAAGCACAACGACGAGGAGTCAAGGGATGTTCGGCAAGAAAGCCCAGCCACCGATCAAGAGCCTGATCGCGCATGGCAGCCGGGTGGAAGGCAACCTGAAGTTCTCCGAGGGCCTGCGGGTCGACGGCGAGGTGATCGGCGACATCCGCACGCTCACCGACGAGCCCAGCATGCTGGTCATCTCCGAGGCGGCGGTGGTGCAGGGCGAGATCCACGCCGACCACGTCATCGTCAACGGCACCGTGCGCGGCCCGATCTATGCACGGGAGCTGCTGGAGCTGCAGCCCAAGGCCCACATCGAGGGCGACGTGTCCTACCGGGCCCTTGAGATGCACCAGGGCGCCGTCATCTCGGGACAATTGAAGCCCATGGCCATCGGTGAGGAAAAGCCCTTGCTCAAGCTGGCGGCAAACAACCACTGACGGCGCCCACGGGCGATCTGTCGTAGCATTTCACCCGACCCTACGGGAGCAAACCTCATGAGCGCCGCAGCCGAAACCGCCCACACCGAAATGCCTGCCCCGCTGCTCTTCACCGACAGCGCCGCGGCCAAGGTGGCCGACCTCATCGCCGAGGAAGGCAACCCCGACCTCAAGCTGCGCGTGTTCGTGCAGGGCGGCGGTTGCTCGGGCTTCCAGTACGGCTTCACCTTCGACGAGGTGGCCAACGACGACGACACCGTGATGAGCAAGAACGGCGTCTCGCTGCTGATCGATGCGATGAGCTACCAGTACCTGGTCGGCGCCGAGATCGACTACAAGGAAGACCTGCAGGGCGCCCAGTTCGTGATCAAGAACCCGAATGCCAACAGCACCTGCGGCTGCGGCTCGAGCTTCTCCACCTGAGCCGGTGGCCCTAGGCGGGCCAGATTCCCCCCAGCACACGGGCGCCTCGGGCGCCCGTTGTGCTTTCCAGCTGGAGTGCTTCGCGCAGCACCGCCTTGCGCGCCAGCCAGGCAAAGGCGGCTGCCTCCACCTGCAGGGGAGGCAGGCCAGCCTCGGCGCTGGACAGCACGCGGGTGCCGGGCAGCAGCGCCTGCAGGCGGCGCATCAGGTGCCCGTTGAGCGCGCCGCCGCCGCAGGCGATCAGGCGCGGCAGGCCGGGTGCATGGCGGTTCACGTCTCGCGCGCAGGCGGTTGCCGTCAGCTCGGCAAGCGTGGCCTGCACCTGCTGGGGGGCGAGGTCGTGGAAACTGCGCAGCCGCTGATCCAGCCAGTCGGCATCGAACAGGTCGCGCCCGGTGCTCTTGGGCGGCGGCGCGGCGAAGAAGGGTTCGGCCAGCAGGGCCTGCAACAGTGCGGCGTCGGCTTGCGCGCCCGCGGCCCAGGCACCGTCGGCGTCATAGGGCTGGCCGGTGTGGCGCAGGCACCAGGCGTCCATCAGCGCATTGCCGGGGCCGCAGTCGAACCCGAGCTGCGAGCCGTCCGCCCGCAGCACCGTCAGGTTGGACATGCCGCCGATGTTGAGCACGCCGACGGCTTCGCCTTCGCGCGCGAAGAGCGCCCGGTGGAAGAACGGGGCCAGCGGCGCTCCTTGGCCGCCGGCGGCCACGTCGCGGCTGCGGAAGTCGGCCACCACGGCGATGCCGGCCAGCTCCGCCAGCAGCGCCGGCTGGGCCAGCTGCACGGTGTAGCCGGTGCCGTCGAAGGCCTGCGGGCGGTGTCGCACGGTCTGGCCGTGGGCGCCGACCGCACGCACGTCGGTCGCCTGCACGCCGGACCGATCGAGCAGGTCGCGCACCACCTGCGCATAGACGCGCATGAGCGCATTGGCGGCGAGTTGGCTGCGGTGGATCTCGTCGGGGCCGGTTCGATTGAGTGCGAGCAGTTCGGCCTTCAAGGCCCGATCGAATGGGGCACTGGCATGGGCCAGCACCCGCAACCCGCCGGCCAGGTCGGCCAGCACGCCGTCGACCCCGTCGAGCGAGGTCCCGGACATCAGGCCGATGTAGAACTCGGGCATGCGGCGGGGGCCGCCGCGGGCGCGGCGATTACTCCGCGCTGGCGACCGTGGCGAGCGCCGCCGCGGCGAGTTGCGCCTTCATGGATCGCGCCAGCTTGTCGAAGGCCGGCCGCGCCGCGGCGCTGAGCGTGTAGGCCTGGCTGCGCTTGGCCACGTGGATCGGGTTCTGGTGCGCGCCCCGGACGCGGAACTCGAAGTGCAGGTGCGGGCCGGTGGCCCAGCCGGTGGAGCCGACCGCGCCTATGCGCTGGCCCTGCTCCACGTCCTGCCGTGGCTTCACGAAGATGCGGCTGAGGTGTGCGTACAGGGTCTGGTCGCTGGCGTTGTGCTTGACGATCACCACGTTGCCGAAGCCGTTCTGCCAGCCGGCGAACTCGACGACGCCGTCGCCCACCGTGCGCACCGGCGTGCCGGTGGGCGCGCCGTAGTCGACGCCCAGGTGCGCGCGCCACTTCTGCAGGATCGGGTGGAAGCGCATGGCGAAGCCGCTGGTCACGCGCGAGAACTCCATCGGGGAAGCCAGGTACGAGCTGGTCAGGCTCTTGCCGTCCAGCGAGTAGTAGCTGCCCTTGGATCCCGCTTCCTGGAACCAGACGGCGTGGTGGGTCTTGCCGTCGTTGACGAATTCGACCGACAGCACGCGGCCGGTGCGCAGCGGCTCGCCGTCGGCTTCCAGCGCCTCGTAGACCACGCTGAAGCGGTCGCCCTTGCGCAGGCCGCGGTGGAAGTCGATCTCGGCCGAGAAGATGTCGGCCACCTGCATGGCCACTTCGTCGGGGATGTGCGACTCGTCGACGGCGGCGAACAGGGAGCTGCGGATGGTGCCGCTGCCCAGCCTGACGGCGGCCGTCAGCGGGGCGGCTTCGACACGGCTGGCAAAGCGGCCGTCGCGGCCGCGTTCGACCACCAGCCGGCGGAACTGGCCCGAGTCGTCGGCCACCCAGCGCGCCGTCAGGCGCGACAGGCTGTGGGTTTCGCTGGCCTCGGCGCGCACGGCCCGGCCCGGCCGGCCCAGCATCTGGGTGCGTACCGTGGGGTCTTGCCGCAGGTAGGCCGCGGCGTCGGGGTCACTGATGCCCAGCCGGCCCAGCAGCGATTCGACCGTGTCGCTCGGCCGCACCATGTCGCTGCGATAGAGATTGAAGGCGTGGGCGTCCAGCGCCTCGGCCTGCTCGCTCAGGCCTTGCGGCTCCACCGCCTCCAGCACCTCCCGCACCGGCAAGGCGGCGGGGTCGGGGCCGAACGACGCCACGGCAAAGGCGCCGCCGCCGCCGCCCAGCAGGATGGCCGCCAGCAGCGCCGTCAGTTTGCGCGGGTGCCGCTCGAGCGCCTTCGCCGCCGCCGACAAGGCATCTTCAGCAGCGGTGATCCAGCCGTTTCTTTTCAATTCCTCGGATCCTTCGTCAATCTGCCGGCTCGGCGCCGGCAGTGTGCCCTTGTCGTCGGGCAGGCGGAATGCCTCTTATGGGCATCTCTTTAGAATCACCCCGCCTCTTCCGGGCGCCAGTATAGCGACGGTGACATCCCGTCCGATCAGTAAAAAACCGTGATGAATCAACCACTTGTTACCAAACCTTTCCCGGTCACCGAGCGCGTGCGGGAAGCCATGGCGGTGTCGCTGCGGGGCTGCGAGGAGTTGATACCCCGTGAAGAATGGCAGCAGAAGCTGGCGCGCTCGGAAGCGACCGGCGTACCACTTCGTATCAAGTTGGGGCTTGACCCGACCGCGCCGGACATCCACGTCGGCCACACCGTGGTGCTGAACAAGATGCGCCAGTTGCAGGACTTGGGGCACACGGTGATCTTCCTGATCGGCGACTTCACCTCGATGATCGGCGACCCTTCCGGGCGCAACACCACCCGGCCGCCGCTGACGCGCGAGCAGATCGAGGCCAATGCCGAGACCTACCGGGCGCAGGCCTACCGGATCCTCGACCCGGCCAGGACGGAGCTTCGCTACAACAGCGAGTGGAGCGACCCGCTGGGCGCGCGCGGGATGATCCAGCTGGCGGCCAGGTACACGGTGGCGCGGATGATGGAGCGCAACGACTTCCACGAGCGCTTCAAGGCCGGCACCTCGATCTCGATCCACGAGTTCCTGTACCCGCTGATGCAGGGCTACGACTCGGTCGCGCTCAAGAGCGACCTGGAGCTGGGCGGCACCGACCAGAAGTTCAACCTGCTGATGGGACGCCACCTGCAGCAGGAATACGGGCAGGAGCCGCAGTGCATCCTGACCATGCCCCTGCTCGAGGGCCTCGACGGCGTCGAGAAGATGAGCAAGAGCAAGAACAACTACATCGGCATCACCGAGGATGCCAACACCATGTTCGCCAAGGTGATGTCGATCTCCGACGAGCTGATGTGGCGCTGGTACACGCTGCTGAGCTTCGCCAGCGAAGCGGAGATCGAGCGCCTCAAGGCCGAGGTGGCCGGCGGGCGCAACCCGCGCGACGCCAAGGTGATGCTGGCCAAGGAGATCGCCGCGCGCTTCCATGACGCGGCGGCGGCCGACGCGGCCGAGCAGGACTTCGTCAATCGCAGCAAGGGCGGCATCCCGGACGAGATCCCGGAAGTCGCGTTGTCCGGCGCGCCGCTGCAGATCGGCGCGCTGCTCAAGCAGGCCGGGCTGGCGCCGTCCACCAGCGAGGCCAATCGCCTGATCGATGGCGGCGGCGTGCGCGTGGATTCGGCCGTGGTCAGCGACAAGGCCCTCAAGCTGGGCGCCGGCACCTATGTCGTGCAGGTGGGCAAGCGCAAGTTCGCGCGGGTGACGCTGGGCTGAGCCCTCAGCGGGCGCCGGCCTGCTCGAGCATCGCCGCCATCGCCTCGTAGCCACGCTCGCGCGCCAGCTGCAGGGGCGTGCGCCCTTCCCGGTCGGCAAGCTGCAGGTTGGCACCTGCGTCGATCAGCGCCTTCAGGGTGGCCTGGTGGCGCTGTCCGCCGTCGCCCAGCACGATGGACTCGATCACCGCCGTCCAGTGCAGGTTGTTGACGTGGTCGAGCGGCGCGCCGGCCTGGATCAACTGGCGCACCACGCCGTCGTGCCCCAGGTGCGCCGCCGCGATCAGAGCCGTGCCGTCGTAGCGGCTGGTGACCCGCTTCGCGCTCGCGCCCACCGAGAGCAGCAGGCTCAATGTTTCCTCGTCGTCGGCCACCGAAGCGATGGTGACCGCGTCGTAACGGTCGTTCTCCAGCCGGCCCAGGTCGGCCCCGGCCTGGGCCAGCGCCCGGATCGCGTCCCGCCGCTTGGCGAAGGTCGCCACGTGCAGCGGCGTGCGGCCGTGGCCGTCGGTGGCATTCAGGGCGGCGCCGGTGGCGGTCAGCGAGAGGATCGCCTGCACGTCGCCGCGATGCGCCGCCTTGTGCAGGCCGGCGTAACGCGCCAGCTCCGCGGAAGTGGGCGCCACCTGCGCCATCGTGCCGCCGGCTGCCCATGCGACGCTGGTCGCAAGCGCAAGGCGCGCCAGCACGCGCGGCATGCACGGCGCTGCCCGAGCGTGAAGACGGGTGCTGCGTTCCATGGCCGGCATTCTGCATCGGCGCTGCCCGACAATGCCGCCCATGACCCTTGCCGACCGAGCCAGCACCGTGCCGCCGCGCGTCTGGCTGCGCGTGTCGATAGTCGTGGCCGTGCTGACCATCGCGCTGAAGACGCTGGCCTGGTGGCTGACCGGATCGGTGGGCCTCTTGTCGGACGCGATGGAGTCGCTGGTCAACCTGGCCAGCGCGGCGTTCGCGTTGCTGATGGTCCACGTGGCGGCCCAGCCGCCCGACGCGGAGCACCCCTACGGCCATCACAAGGCCGAGTACTTCTCTTCCGCCTTCGAGGGGCTGGCCATCATGGTGGCGGCCGCGGCCATCATCTGGGCCGCCGTCGTCCGCCTGCTGCACCCGCAAGGCCTGCAGCAGCTCGGCCTGGGCCTGGGCCTGTCGGTGCTCAGTTCGGTGTTCAACGGGCTGCTGGCCTGGGCCATGCTGCAGTCGGCGCGGCGGCACCGCTCGATGGCGGTGGAGGCCGACGCCCGCCACCTGATCACGGACGTCTGGACCTCGGCCGGCGTGGTGGTCGGCATAGCGCTGGTGGCGGTCACCGGCTGGCTGCCGCTCGACCCGCTGGTGGCCATTGCCGTCGCACTCAACATCCTGCGCGAAGGCGCCAGCCTGGTGTGGCGGTCTTCACAGGGCTTGATGGACAAGCGCGTCGAGCGCGACGTGCAGGACGAGATCGACAAGGTGCTCAAGTCCTTCGAGCACCCGGCCATTCGCTTCGACCACATCACGACCCGCCGATCGGGCCAGCGCCGCTTCGTCGACCTGCACATGCACATGCCGGGCCACTGGACGCTGCAGCGGGCCGCCGCGGTGCGCGGGTCGGTCGAGCAGGCGCTGATGAGCGCGGTGCCGGGCTTGCGCGCCACCATCGAGCTGCTGCCCAGCGACGTGGAGACCCACGCGGCCGACGAGGAGGACCTGATTTGATCGGACTGGTGCAGCGGGTGAGCGAAGCCCGCGTGGTGGTCGATGGCCGGGTGACCGGCGAGATCGGCGCCGGCCTGTTGTTGCTGCTGTGCGCCGAGCGCGGTGACGGCGACGCCCAGGCCGACAAGCTGCTGGCCAAGCTGCTGAAGCTGCGCATCTTCAGCGACGCCGAAGGCAAGATGAACCGCAGCGTGCAGGACATCGCCGGCGGGCTGCTGGTGGTGAGCCAGTTCACGCTGGCGGCCGATCTTTCCGGCGGCAACCGCCCCAGCTTCGGCAACGCCGCGCCGCCCGAAGAAGGGCGCAGGCTGTACGACTACTTCGTCGAGAAAGCGCGCGCGGCGCACCCGGTGGTGGCGACCGGGGAGTTCGCTGCGGACATGAAGGTGCAGCTGGTCAATGACGGGCCGGTGACGATTCCGCTGTACGTGCGCTGACGTCTTTTCCCTCCCCCTCCGGGGGAGGGAGAAACCCCTCAATACGGATTCGGAAACCCCAGCGCCCCCAGCAGCAGGATCTCCAGCGCCTCCATCTCCAGCGCATCGCGTTCATTCGTCTCGTGGTCGTAGCCTTGGGCGTGCAAGGTGCCGTGCACCAGCAGGTGGGCGTAGTGCGCCTCCAGCGGCTTGCCCTGCTCGCGCGCTTCACGCTCCACCACGGGCGCGCACAGCACCAGGTCGGCGCTGACCACCGGCTCGCGCGCGTAGTCGAAGGTCAGCACGTTGGTGGCGTAGTCCTTGCGGCGGTACTGGCGGTTCAGCGCCCGGCCCTCGTCTTCGCCGACGATGCGCACCGCGATCTCGGCGGGACCGCGCAGCGCGGCGGAGATCCAGCGCTTCACCCTGGCGGTTTTCAGCACGGCCCGGTGCGCCGCAAGACCTGCAGCCTCGCCGAACTGCAGGTCCAGCGAAAGCTCAGCGGGACGCATCTCTCTTGCGTGCTGCGTCGTAAGCATCGACGATGCGCGCCACCAGCGGGTGCCGCACCACGTCGGCGCTGGTAAAGCGGGTGTGCGCAATGCCCTTGACCCGCTTGAGGATGTGCTCGGCCTCCACCAGCCCCGACAGCTGGCCCTTGGGCAGGTCGATCTGGCTGATGTCGCCGGTCACGACGCACTTGCTGCCGAAGCCGATGCGGGTGAGGAACATCTTCATCTGCTCGGGCGTGGTGTTCTGCGCCTCGTCCAGGATGACGAATGCGTTGTTCAGCGTGCGCCCGCGCATGAAGGCCAGCGGCGCGATCTCCAGCGCGTTGCGCTCGAAGGCCTTGGTCACGCGCTCGAATCCCATCAGGTCATACAGCGCGTCGTACAGCGGGCGCAGGTAGGGGTCGACCTTCTGCGTCAGGTCGCCCGGCAGGAAGCCGAGCTTCTCGCCGGCCTCCACCGCCGGGCGCGTCAGCACGATGCGCTGCACGCCGCTGCGCTCCAGCGCATCGACGGCGCATGCCACGGCCAGGTAGGTCTTGCCGGTGCCGGCCGGGCCGATGCCGAAGGTGATGTCGTGGTTGGCGATGTTGTCCAGGTACACGCTCTGGGTGGGCGTGCGCGCCTTCAGGTCGGTGCGGCGCGTGTGCAGCACCTGTGCGCCTTCCGCGTCCTCGTCCATCGCCTGCTCGCTGGCCACCATCAGCTGCACCTTGTCGGCGGCGATGGGCCGCTGCGCGATCTCGTACATCGCCTGCAGCACGTCCATCGCCCGCTGGGCCCTGGCTTTCGGCCCTTCGACCTTGAAATGCTCCTGCCGGCGGGTGATCTTGACCTGCAGCGCCGTTTCGATGGTGCGCAGGTGTTCGTCCATGGGACCGCACAGGTGCGCGAGGCGGGTGTTGTTCGGCGGCGCGAAGGCGTGGCGAAGGATCAAGCTGATAATCCGTGAAGCTCAGGAAGGCCGCGAAGGCCGGGACTCGTCAATGATAGGCAGATTGAACGGAACGCTGGCCGACAAGAACCCGCCGCAGGTGCTGGTGGACTGCCACGGGGTCGGCTACGAAGTCGATGTTCCGATGAGCACCTTCTACAACCTGCCGGGACTGGGCGAGCCGATCACGCTGCTGATCCACTTCGTGGTGCGAGAGGACGCACAGGTGCTGTTCGGCTTCGGCAGCGCCGCCGAGCGCGAAGCCTTCCGCCAGCTGATCCGCATCTCCGGCGTGGGGCCGCGCACCGCCTTGTCGGTGCTCAGCGGCATGAGCGTGGCCGACATCGCACAAGCCGTCACGGCGCAGGATGCTTCGCGGCTGGTCAAGGTGCCCGGCATCGGCAAGAAGACCGCCGAGCGACTGCTGCTGGAACTCAAGGGCAAGATCGGCGCGGACATCGGCGCGGCGGCCGGCGCCGGCGCGGCCACGGACGCCCAGGCCGACATCCTGCAGGCGCTGGTGGCGCTCGGCTACAGCGACAAGGAAGCGCAGGCCTCGCTCAAGTCGCTGCCCAGGGACGTGGGCGTGAGCGAGGGCATCAAGCTGGCGCTCAAGGCGCTGGCGCGGTAGGCACCCATGACGATCAAGACCGACGACTTCGGCCTGCCACCTCCCCAGCGGGTGGTGTCGGCCGCGCCGGCTTCGCCCAACGAGGAGGCGATCGAGCGCGCGCTGCGGCCCAAGCTGCTGGCCGAGTACGTCGGCCAGGCCAAGACGCGCGAGCAGTTGGAGATCTTCATCGGCGCCGCCCGGAAGCGCGGCGAGGCGCTCGATCACGTGCTGCTGTTCGGCCCGCCCGGGCTGGGCAAGACCACGCTGTCGCACATCATCGCGCACGAGCTGGGCGTGAACCTGCGCCAGACTTCCGGCCCGGTGCTGGAGAAGCCCAAGGACCTGGCGGCCCTCTTGACCAACCTCGAGAAGAACGACGTGCTCTTCATCGACGAGATCCACCGCCTGTCGCCGGTGGTCGAGGAGATCCTGTATCCGGCGCTGGAGGACTACCAGATCGACATCATGATCGGCGAGGGCCCGGCCGCGCGCTCGATCAAGCTGGACCTGCAGCCCTTCACGCTCGTGGGCGCCACCACCCGCGCCGGCATGCTGACCAACCCGCTGCGGGATCGCTTCGGCATCGTGGCCCGGCTGGAGTTCTACACCGCCGGCGAGCTGACCCGCATCGTCAAGCGCAGCGCGGCGTTGCTGGAAGTGCCGGTCGATGAGGAGGGCGCGGGCGAAATCGCGCGGCGCTCGCGCGGCACGCCCCGCATCGCCAACCGGCTGCTGCGCCGGGTGCGCGACTACGCCGACGTCAAGGGCGACGGCCGCATCGACCAGGCCATCGCGCACAAGGCGCTGGCCATGCTCGACGTGGACCCGCAGGGCTTCGACGTGATGGACCGCAAGCTGCTGGAAGCCGTGATCCACCGCTTCGACGGCGGCCCGGTCGGCCTCGACAACATCGCCGCGTCGATCGGCGAGGAGCGCGACACCATCGAGGACGTGATCGAGCCCTACCTGATCCAGCAGGGCTACCTGCAGCGCACCCCGCGCGGCCGCGTGGCCACGCTGGCGGCGTTCCGGCACCTCGGGGTGGCGCCGCCCCGCAGCGACGGCGCCCTGTTCCAGGAGTAGCGCATGGCACCGCCCTGGCCCCTGCTGCGTCGGTGGTGGTGGGTCGTGGCTGCGGTGCTGGTGGTCGCGCTGGCGGCAGTTCTGCTCGCTCGCGCCGGCGTGGCCTCCGAGGCGGTCGAGGTCCGCGCCGCGCCGCTGGTGCGCACCCTGCAGTTTTCCGCGCGCGTGGCCACGCTGTCGCGCGTCGACGTCGGCAGCACCGTGACCGGACGGGTCGAGCAGGTGCTGGTGCGCGAAGGCGACCGGGTGAAAGCCGGCCAGCCGCTGGTGCGGCTGGAGTCCGGGCAGACCCGGGCCGCGCTGGAGCAGGCGATGGCCAACGAGCGGCAGGCGCAGGCCCGTTTGCAGGGCCTGCGCGGCAGTGAGCGCCAGGCCGCCGCGGCCCAGCTCGACCAGGCCGAAGCCAACCTGTCCGCTGCGCGCTCCGAGCTGGGAAGGGTGCAGCAACTGGTGGCGCAAGGTTTCGTCAGCGCCTCGCGGGTCGACGAGGCCCGGCGCGCGCTGGAGGTGGCCCGGGCGCAGCGCGACGCGGCGGCGGCGCAGGTCCGGGCCCGCGCAGACCGCGGCGCCGAGGTCGCGCAGGCGCAGGCGCAACGGGCGGCCGCGCGCGCGGCGATCGAAGCCGCCCAGGCCCGCCTGGCCGAGGACACCGTGGTGGCGCCGACGGCGGCGCGGGTGCTGACGCGCGGGGTCGAGCCGGGCCAGATCGTGCAGCCCGGACGCGCGCTGCTGGGGCTGGCCCTGGCCGGACCCACCCAGGTGGTGGCCCAGGTCGACGAGCGCTTCCTGCAGCAGTTGCGCACGGGGCAGCCGGCGTGGGTGCTGGCCGATGCCTTTCCCGACCGGCGGATGGCGGCGCGGGTGTTGAGCATCGCGCCCTCGGTGGATGCCCAGCGCGGCGCCGTCGAGGTCAAGCTGGCGCTGGAGGGCGACCCGCCGGACTTCCTGCGCGAGGACATGACGTTGTCGGTCGAGGTGGTCACCGGCACCCGCGACAGCGCACTGGTCATCCCGGCGCGCGCGCTGCGGTCCGCGCCGGACGGCGGCGAAAGGGTGCTGGTGCAGGACGCCGGCCGGGCTGCCGCCCGCGCGGTGCGCACCGGGCTGCGGACGCTCGATGCCGTCGAAGTGCTGGATGGCCTGCGCCAAGGCGATCAGGTGCTGCTGGCGCCGGCGCTGGAAGCGGGCGACCGGGTGCGGGCGACGGTGGTCGACTGGGCGCCGGCGCGCTCCGCGCCGACCGAGACGGCGACGCAAGCTGGCGATCCGATGTCCAGCTTCAGCCAGGGGGTCGGGCGGTGAAGCTGCCGGCCTTCGAGTGGCGGGTCGCCGTGCGCTTCCTGCGCGAGGGCCGCTTCCAGACCGTGCTGATCGTGGTGGGCGTCGCCGCCGGCGTGGCGGTGATCGCCTACATCTCGGCGCTGGTCAACGGCCTGCAGGCCAACACGCTGTCCAAGACGCTGGGCTCGCAGCCGCACGTCACCATCCGCGCGCCGCAGGACGTGGTGGTGCCCGCGCTCCAGCTGCCGCCCGGTGAGCAGTCGCTGAGCGACACGCAGCCGCGTGCGCAGCCCTTGCGCTCCGTGGCCAATTGGCAGCCTTTGCAGCGCTTGCTGGACCAGCGGCCCGGCGTCGCCGTGGTCTCGCCGCTCGTCAGCGGCGCCGGCCTCGCATTGCGGGGCGAAGCCACCGAAGGTGTCAGCCTGTCGGGCGTGGAGCTGGACCGCTACGACCGGCTGGCCGGCCTGCGCGACAAGGTGGTGGCCGGCACGGCCCGGCTGGACCCCGGCGACGCGATCGTCGGCCTGGAGCTGGCCCACGACCTCGGGCTGCGGCCGGGCGACCGCTTCACCCTCCGCACCGGCGAGATCAGCGACTCCGCACGGGCCACTGCGCTGGTGGATTTCGGCTCGCGTGAACTGAATCGCCGCACGGTGATCCTGCCGCTGCGGGCCGCACAGAACTTGCTGGGGCTGCCGGGCGGGATCACCAGCCTGGACATCGGCCTGGACGACGTCTGGAGCGCACCCGAAGTCGCCACCTCGCTGCGCCGCCAGTTGCCCTACCGCATCGAGAGCTGGCAGCAAACCAACGCGCAGTTGCTGTCCGCCCTCAACGCGCAGTCGATCAGCACCCTGGTGATCCGGCTGGTGGTCGCCGCCGTGGTGGTGCTGGGCATCGCCAGCGTGCTGGTGGTGTCGGTCGTGCAGAAGCGGCGCGAGATCGGCATCCTGCGCGCCATGGGCGCCACCCGCGGGCAGGTGCTGCGCGTGTTCCTGATCCAGGGCGGGCTGGTCGGCGCCATCGGGTCGGTGCTGGGCCTGCTGATGGCGCTGGCGATGATCTTCCTGTTCACCCGCTTCGTGCATGCCAGCGATGGCGGGCCGCTGTTTCCGATCGACCTGTCGTGGACCACGGCGATCCGGGTCGGCCTGCTGGCGCTGGTGTGCGGGGTGCTGGCCGCGCTGGCGCCGGCGCGCAGCGCCGCCCGGCTCGATCCGGCGCAGGCGATCCGGCTGTGAGCGGGGCCGCGCCGGCGCTGGTCGAACTGCGCGGCCTGCGCAAGAGCTACAACGTCGGCCTGCCGAACGAGGCCGAGGTGCTGCACGGGCTGGACTTGCGGCTGGCGCCCGGCGAGTTCGTGGCGCTGGTCGGCCCGTCCGGATCCGGCAAGAGCACGCTGCTGAACATCGTCGGGCTGCTGGAGCGCATGACGGCCGGCAGCTATCGCCTGCAGGGCGAAGACGTGCAGGCGCTGGCGGATGACGAGCTGACCCTGCTGCGCCGGCGCACGCTGGGCTTCGTGTTCCAGTTCCACCATCTGCTGCCGGCGTTCAGCGCGCTGGAGAACGTCACCCTGCCGGCGTTGATGGCGGAGGGCCGGATCACCCGCGCGCGACTGGAGCAGGCACGCGGACTGTTGGCGGCGGTGGGGCTGGCGCAGGCGATGGACAAGCGTCCGTCGGAGCTGTCCGGCGGCATGCAGCAGCGGGTGGCGATCGCCCGGGCGCTGGCGCTGCAGCCGCCGCTGGTGCTGGCCGACGAGCCCACCGGCAACCTCGACACGGCCTCGTCGGACGAGGTGTTCCGCGAACTGCGCCGCATCCATGCCGAACACGGCACCGCCTTCGTGGTGGTCACCCACGACCCGCGGCTGGCGGCGCGCTGCGACCGGCTGGTGGAACTGGTGGACGGGCGGATCGCGCGCGACGAGCCGGTCAGGCCGCCGGGGCCACTTGGGGACGCGCACCCGGCGTCGGGCTGACGACCGTCGCCGGTCGGCTGTGGCAGGCAATCAGCACCTGCGCCACGTAGTAGGTAGACAGCACCCAGACCTGCGCCATCGGCACGGGCAGGTGGAACCGGTTCAGTGCCAGCAGCGAATCGCTGAGCATGAAGAACACGCTGCCGATGGCCACGGCCTTGGAAGCCTTGTCCTTCAGCACCGCGGCGCGGCCGATCGCCTGCGCGGCCATGAATCCGATCACCACCACGTAGGCGGCGACCGCGGGTTTGAGCACCGGGCCCAGCCCCTCGAACAGCACCGCGTACATGGCGGCGCCCACGCCCAGCGTCGCCGCCAGCGCCCATGGGCGCGGCAGCCAACCCACGCCCTGGCGGAACAGCACGATGTAGAACAGGTGCGCGATCAGGAAGGCGACCAGGCCGGCGATGAAGTTGCCCGGCAGCATCAACAGCACGTCGCCCAACAACGAGAACGCCAAACCTGCGACCAGCAGCGCATCGAACTTGCGCAAGCCGCCCTGGCCGCGTGCGCGCAGGACGACGAGGGTGATGGCGAGCACCATGGCCAGCGGCTTGAAGACGCGGTGCAGTTCGACCATGCCCACCGCCGACGTCGCCGTCGCCAGCGCGCCCGCTTCGATCAGCAGCGCCGCGAGGATGCCGATGCGGCCCTGCATCACGGCGCCGGTGCACCACAGCACGGTGGCCAGCACCGCCAGCCACACCGCGCTGGTCGCCATCGGCGTGCTGTCTGCGTGCCACAGGAACAGCGACACGCCGGCCAGCAGCGCCAGGAATTGCAGCGCGCCGAACCAGGCGACCGCCCGCGTCATCGGCGGGTGGTAGCGCTCGACCTTCGCCATGTCGAACGGCGCCTTGGGAAAGCGCGCCGCCACGTCGGCCGGCCGCCAGCCGGGCGGCTTGAACCACACGCGCAGCTTGTCGGCCCAGCTCTTCGCATGCCAGCTGTCCCGGGCGAGCGCCCAGTAGACCTCGGCGTTGGACCACAGCGGGTCCCAGCTGTTGAGCGAACTGCGGGTGCCGTAGATGCACTTCTCGCCCTCTTCCTCGAAGCTGCCGAACAGGCGGTCCCAGACGATCAGGACGCCGCCGTAGTTGCGATCGAGGTAGCGGTCGTTCACCGCGTGGTGCACCCGGTGGTTGGACGGCGAGCAGAACCAGCGGTCGAACCAGCCCAGCTTGGGGACGTGTTCGGTGTGGACCCAGAACTGGTACAGCAGGTCGATCAGCGCCACCACCCCGAACACCAGCGGCGGCACGCCGGCGATCGCCATCGGCAGGTAGAAGATCCAGCCGAGCAGGGCGCCGCTGGAGGTCTGGCGCAGCGCGGTGGACAGGTTGTAGTCCTGGCTCTGGTGGTGCACCACGTGCGCCGCCCAGAAGATGGCGCTTTCGTGCCCGGCGCGGTGCAGCCAGTAGTAGCAGAAGTCGTAGAACACCAGCGCCAGCAGCCAGCCGTACCACGACAACCAGAGTTCGTCGTTGTGCCAGACGGACACGTAGCCGTACACCGCGGCATAGATGCCGACCCGGAACAGGCGGGTGAAGACGGCGCTGATCTGGCTGAGCATGCCCAGCCCGATGCTGTTGATCGCGTCGTTCAGCCGGTAGGTGTTGCGACCCTTGGCCCACCCCCAGGCGAACTCGATGGCGATCAGCAGCAGGAAGACGGGCGTCGCGAGGACGATGACTTGGCTGGGGGACATGCCGGAAATTGTCCGGCAACCCGGCCGCCGGCCGCTTCGGCGCGAACCCTGAGCCCGCTCAGGTCAGCGCCCCGCGCGCATCGACCCGGATCACCCGGTCGATGCGCCCGTGCTGCAGGCCGCCCTTCACGCCGATCATGTGGTCGTGCAGGTTGACGGTCGGGTCGCAGTGGCCGGGCACCAGCCACAGGATGTCGCCGATCACCGGCAGCGGGCCGCCACCCACCGGCCGCAGGATGCCGTGCTCGTCGCCGCCGTTGAAGTACTCCAGTTCGGGTTGCCCTTCCAGGCAATGCACCTTGGGCAGGCCGGAATCGATGGCGTGGCTCTTGTGGCCGGCGTCGCAGACCGCGTGCTTCAGGCCGCTGCTGATCACCTGGGTCCTGACGAACAGCGCATGCTCGAACTGCGGCTGCGCCGGGTCGCGCTCGTTCTGCGCGTAGTCGGCGTCCATGAACAGGAAGGAGCCGGCCTGCAGCTCGCCGTAGACGCCGCTGGCTGCCTCGCAGACCATGCTGCCGGTGCCGGCGCCGGTGACCAGGCCGACGGACACGCCCTCGTCCTGGATCAGCTTGCGGGTGAAGGCGGCGTCGCGCGCCACCTGCGCGATCACTTCGCGCCGCTCGTGCGCGCTGCGGATGTGCTGCGCCCGGCCGTGGTAGGCCTGCAGGCCCATGAAACGCAGGGCGGCGTGCTTGCGGATCTCGTGCACCAGCTCCACGGCCGCCCGGCCGGGCGGCACGCCGCAGCGGCCCTGGCCGACGTCGATCTCGACGAACACGTCGATCACCGCCGCCTTGCCGCCGATGCGCCGGGCTTCGTTCATGGCGTAGCCCAGCCGGCTGACGCCTTCGCGGCTGTCCACCGCGATGGCCAGTTGTCCGTCGTCCGCCGCCAGCCGGTGCGCCAGCTTGGCCACCCGCGCCAGCTTGTGCGGCGCGATCACCTCGTTGCTGATGAAGATGTCCTTCAGGCCGCCCGCCGCCATCGCCTCCGCCTCGGCGGTCTTCTGCACGCAGATGCCGGCGGCGCCGGCGTGCATCTGCAGCCGGGCGATCGACGAGCTCTTGTGCATCTTGGCGTGCGGCCGCCAGCGGATGTCGTGCTTCTTGGCGAACTCGGCCATGCGGCTCAAGTTGCGCTGCATGGCGTCGAGGTCGACGACGAGCGCCGGGGTGTCGATGGCGTCGGCCGGGCGGCCGACCAGTTGCCTGAGGGTGTCGCTAAGCGGTCGTTTCGTCGGCCGGAGCATGGGCATCGTCGAGGTGCTGCGTGTCGGACCAGCCCACCAGCGTGAAGCCTTGCGGGGTCCAGAGCAGCCGGTTGATCGCGCCGTTGGGCAACTCCCAGGTGCGCGGTGAATTCACTTCCTGGCCGGTGGCGACGCGGTAGATCGCGTCCAGCACGCCGCCGTGCGCGACCACCACGATCTGCTCGCCGACGTGGCGCGACGCCAGCGATTCCAGGGTGCGGGTGACGCGCTCGCGCAACTGCAGCAGGGATTCGCCACCCTCGGGCGGCTGCCACTCGGGGATGCGCTTGCGCCAGTTGTGCGCCTCGTCGGGCCACTGGCGGTGGATTTCGTCGAAGGTCCGGCCCTCGAACTTGCCGAAGCAGCGCTCGCGCAGGCCCTGGTGCGGGATGACGGCGGCACCGGCCACCTCGGCAATGGATACCGCGGTCTCGTGGGCGCGGCCCAGGTCGCTGGAGTAGATCGCACTGATCGCTTCGCCGGCCAGCGCCTGCCCGACGCGACGGGCCTGCCAGCGGCCGGTGTCGTTCAGGCCGATGTCGGTCTGGCCCTGGATCCTGGCGCCCACGTTCCAGGACGTCTCGCCGTGGCGCACGGCGATGATGCGGGTGGGTTCCATCGCCGCGATTCTAGGCACGCCCCCTGAGGCTGCCCAGCACCCCAACCGTAGCCAAATGTCACCGCGCCGGCGCCGAGGCGGGTGGCGCGGCAGGCGCGCTGGCCGCCGATGGGCTGGGCTGGCGGGTGGCCGGGGCGGCGGGCGCAGCCGCCGCCTGCGTCTGCCCGCCGATCTGGATGTCGACCCGGCGCGGACCGGGCGGCGGATTGGGGAAGTCCTGCAGCGCAGCCTGGAACATGGCCGGCAGCACCACGGACGGGTCGAGCCAGGGGCCGTCGCTGCTGGCATGGGTTTCGTACACCACGCGGCCGCTGGCCTTCTCCCGCACCAGGATGCCGACCTCGCGCTGGAACCACGCCTGGTCCATCCGCGGGAACGGGCTGCCCCAGCCGTAACCCAGGCCGGCGCGCGGCCCCGCATAGCCGAAACCGCCCCATCCCCCCCATGGATCCCAGGGGTCGTACCAAGGCGAAACCACCTGCTGCACGCGGCCCGTCACCTGCACGGTGTAGCGCGGCGAGGCATCGTCGCGGCGGAAACCGGCGGCGAACAGGGCCGGGTCGGCCAGCGCCTCCAGTTGCGCCTGCGCCGGCTGGTTGGCCTGCGAGGGCAGGCGCTCGAAGGTGTAGGTGGGGTGGGCGGGCAGGCCGGCCTGCAGCCCGGAGAAGCTCTGGACCTGGTTGTCCAGCAGGTAGCCGGTGGCGCAGCCGGTCAGCAGCAGGACGGCCAGCAGGGCCAGGGACAGCGAGCGCGGCCAGCAGCGCAGCATGGCGGGACCTTCGCGAAGAGAGGAATCAGGACTTGATCACCGACAGGCTCGGCAGTGCAGGCGGCGGTCCGAAGTCCTCGGGATCGAAGGCCTTGTCGCCGTCTTCGCTGGCCACGCCGGTCGCTCTCAGACCCCCGAAATCGTAGAGTGTTCCGTCCGCCAGGTGGGACGGCACCACATTCTGTAACGCATGGGCCATGTTCTCCAGCCGGCCCGGGTGCTGCTTCTCCCACTCGCGCAGCATCGCGCCCACCTGCTTGCGCTGCAGGTTCTCCTGGCTGCCGCACAGCGTGCAGGGAATGAGCGGGAACTGCCGGTGGGCGGCCCATCGCACCAGGTCCTTCTCCGGCACGTAGGCGAGGGGGCGGATCACGACGTGCCGCCCGTTGTCGCTGACCAGCTTGGGCGGCATGCCCTTCAACTTGCCGCCGAAGAACATGTTGAGGAACAGGGTCTGCAGCATGTCGTCGCGGTGGTGGCCCAGCGCGATCTTCGTCGCGCCCAGTTCGTCGGCCACGCGGTACAGGATGCCCCGGCGCAGCCGCGAGCACAGGCTGCACATCGTCCGGCCCTCGGGGATCTTGTCCTTGACGATGGAGTAGGTGTCCTGCTCCTCGATGTGAAAGGGGATGCCCAGCGACTTCAGGTAGTCGGGCAGCACGTGCTCGGGAAAGCCGGGCTGCTTCTGGTCGAGGTTGACCGCAACGATGTCGAAGGACACCGGCGCACGGGCGCGCAGCTTCAGCAGGATGTCCAGCAGGCCGTAGCTGTCCTTGCCGCCGGACAGGCACACCATGACGCGGTCGCCGGCCTCGATCATGTGGTAGTCGGCGATGGCCTGGCCGACTTGGCGGCACAGGCGCTTTTCCAGCTTGTGCGCCTCGCGCTCGATCTTCAGGTCGCGCGAAGTGGCGGGGGCGGGTTCGGGTTCGATCCAGACGGCGGACATGGTGCCGCCGATTTTCTCACTCGCGACCCGCCCGGCCGGTGGCCATGGACAACCAGGTGCGCGCGGCGCGGCCCGGGCCGCCGACTGCGCCTTCGCGGCCCAGCGCGTCGCTGCCGAAACCCGAGGTGGTGGGCGCGAAATCCGGCCGGGCACCGCGATCCCCGCCCGCACCGGACTTGTCGGGGCTGGTGGTGATCGCTCCGCCGAAGTACAGGCAGGCCAGCGCGCGCTCGACGTCCTGCAGTGGCAGCAGGGTGGAGCCGGCGAGCTCGTGCAGGGTGCAAGGGCCGTGCGACAGCGAGTCGATGGCCTCGAGCTGGAATTCCGAGAGCCACGAAAGCGGAACGCGCGGCATGCGGCGCAAATGGATCAGCCGCGTGCGGTAGGGCTGCGGCAGCAGCGAGGTCTCGCTGCGCTGGGCATAGACCCAGGCCATCTGGGCGGTGGGCACCTCGACGAAGCCGGGCGGCGCGGCGCCGGCCGCGTCCGGCCGCCGCTCCCACACGGCGGCCCGCAGCCCGGCCGGGTGCAGGTCAGGGGCCAGCGCCGTCGTCCCCTTGGGAAAATTGAGCACCGCCGCCAGGCGGCCGCGGTCCTTGATGTGATAGACCGAGTGGCGCCGACTGGGGCCACCGCGGACCACCGCCCGACCGATCTCGAACCAGGTGCGAATGCCCTGCAGCCGGATCTCGAAGCCGCGCAGGACCGCTTCGACGCTGGGATCCGAGCCGGGATCGAAGTCATGGCCCGGCATCGGCGCCGGCCGCGTGAAAGCGACCGGGCGCCCCTCCAGGCTGAGTTTGGCGGGCCGCCGGGCGGCCGGACCGCCTGGCACCAGCAGGTGGCCCTGCTCGGCCGGCTGGACACGGTCGCTGGCGATCAACCACGCATCCGCGCCGCGCAGGTCTTCGCTGGCGAGCCAGCGGACGCCGGCCTGGCGCCGGGCGACCTGGTGCAGCTGGGCGACGGAGGGCGAATCGAATCCGACGAAGCCCAGCAGCAAGCCGGGCGCGTCCTGGAAGGCAGCGGGCATGGAGAATGGGGCGGCGAATGGCCGCGTCAGGATCCAACCAGTCTAGGGAAAACCCGATGTCATGAGCAGGCAAGGCAGGGCTATAGGGATAACCACCCGTCGTCACCCGCACAGGTCCTCCGGAGGAGAGATGGACATCAAGCTCAGCCAGCTCCGGGCCTTGCTGCACGTGGTGGAGCACGGCGGCATCCGGGCGGCCGCGCGGCACCTGGACTGGTCGCAGGCCGCCGTCACCCGCGCGATCCGCGAACTGGAGGCCGCCACCGGCCGGGTGCTGGTGCAGCGCGGCCCGGGGGGGACGGCCTTGACCGAGGACGGCCGCCGGGTCGTCGCACGAGCCCGCCTGATCGAGCGCGAACTGCAGGAGGCCATGGCCGAGCTGCAACAGGCCGCCCGCGAACAGAAGCAAGTGATCGCTTCGGTGACGCCGATGGTGATCGCTGGCGCCCTGGGGCAGGCTTACCGCTGGTTCCGGCAGCGCTACCCGCAGGTGGAACTCTCCTTGTTCGAGGGGGTGGTGTCGCAAGGCTTGCCGGCCCTGCGCGAAGGCGCTGTCGACTTCGCCATCGAAGCGGACCACCGGGACCTGGGCGACGAATTCGCCTGCCGTGAGCTGATGACTTCGAACTACGTCGTCGTGGTTCGCCGCGGCCATCCGGTGCTGGCGCAGCCCTCGCTGGCGGCCCTGGGCCGCTTCGGGTGGGTCTTCACCGTCGCGCCGACTTCCGAGCGGATACAGCGCTTCCTGGGCTTCTTTGCGGCGGCGGGGCTGCCGCCGCCGGAGCGCCAACTGCAGTGCGATGCCTTCATCGCCTTGCAGATGCTGCGCCATGGCGATGCGGTCACGGTGCTGCCGCAGCCGCTGCTGGCCGCCCCCGAGCTGGCCGACCTGGTGGCAGTGCCGCTGCCCGGGCTGCCGCGACCGCCCCTCAAGTTGTCGCTGCTCACCCGGCGCGACAGCCCGCTGGTGCCGGCGGCCGAATACTTCGTGGAGTGCGTGGGCTACGCCCTCACCGGGCGCTCGCTGCCGGCCTGACGGCGATGGACATCAAGTCGCACCAGATCCGCGCGCTGCTGGCCGTCGCCATGCACGGCAGCTTGCGCGGCGGCGCGGCGGCGCTCGGGCTGACCCAGGCGGCGCTGACCAAGTCGCTGCGCAAGCTGGAAGAAGACGTGGGCCTGGCCTTGCTGCTGCGCACGCCCCATGGCGTGCAACTGACCGAGGCCGGCGTACGCCTGCATGCCCGCGCCAGCCTGGTCGAGCGCCAGCTCGAGCTCCTGCGGGCCGACCTGGCGGCGGACGGCAAGGCCGGCGAGGCCGTGATCCGCCTGTCGGTCACGCCCCTGGTGGCGGCCAGCGGGCTGGTGCCCGCGCAGCGCGCCTTCCGCGACCACCACCCCGGCGCGCTGTTGTGCATCGCGGAGGGTTTTTCCCTCGCGGCGGTCCGCGGCTTGCGCGACGGCTCGCTGGATTTCGCCTTCGCCCATGACGATGGCGACATCCCGCTGGACGAATTCGAGGTCGAGGCCATCGCCAGCGCGCCGCGCTGCCTGGCGCTGCGCGCCGGCCATCCGTTGCTGCAGGGCGGCGCGGCGGTCACGCCCGAGGCGGTGTTGCGCCTCGAATGGCTGGTGATGGGATCGCGCGCCGGCAGCCGGTCGCCGCTGGTGGCCGGCTACTTCCGCAGCCTGGGCCTGAAGCTGCCGGCGCAGGTGCTGCGCTGCGACGCGGTCGTCGGCCTGAGCCTGCTGCGAAGCACCGATGCGGTCGGCATCGTCGCGGTACCGCTGCTCGAGTCCGGCCAGCCGCATGGGCTGCGACGCGTCGAGGTTCAGGGGCTGGCGCTGCCGCCGGTGCACGTCGTCGCGCTGCGCCGGCGCGACGTGGCCCTGACCGGTGAAGCGGAGGAACTGCGGCGCGGCATCGCGGCGGCGGTGCGTCGCGCGGCCCAAGGCTGGTCGGCGTCCGGCTCGATCGAGCCAGCCAGCGCTCGCTCGCGCCTGTCGATAGCGGTCCTGTCGCCCTGAGCGGATTGGGCGAGCGCGCCAGTGCGCTTTTCATCGGGGGACCGCGTGAATCTCCTAGACTTAAGTCAAACCAAGGAGAAGAGCGCATGCCATTCGTTACGGTCCGCCCGCTGCGCGGGGCCATCCTCTGCAGCCTGTTGGCCTTCCTTCTGGCCGCCTGCGACAGCAATACGGCCACCACCGGTGCCGCGACACCTGCAGCGGGCAGCGCACCCGCCGGCGGCGCGGCCGCTTCCGGCGACCCCTACGACCACAAGCACATGGCCTTCGGCTCGCCCACCGCCGTGGTCACGAGCGAACGCCACACGGGCCCGTTCGCCGCCGGCAACGCGCTCAGCATGGAGGCGGCGCTCAAGCCGCTGGACCCGGCGCCGGTCAAGGAGATCCGGCTGGACATCACGCACAAGATCATCGAGATCGCGCCGGGCGTGAAGTACAGCGCCTGGACCTTCGGCGACATGGTCCCGGGGCCGGTGGTGCGCGCCAAGGTCGGCGACCGCATCCGCTTCGTCATGAGCAACCGCTCCGACGAGGCCATGCCCGGCCCGCGCGTGACCACCGCGCCCATGATGCACTCGATGGACTTCCACTCGGCGATGGTGGCGCCCAACGACAAGTACCGCTCGATCGCGCCGGGGCAGACGATCTCGTTCGAGTTCACCGCCAACTACCCGGGCGTCTTCATGTACCACTGCGGCACGCCCATGGTGCTGGAGCACATCGCCTCGGGCATGTACGGGATGATGATCGTGGAGCCGCGGGGCGGTTACCCGACCAAGGTCGACCGCGAGTACGCGGTGCTGCAAAGCGAGTTCTATACCAAGCTCGATCCGGAAAGGCGCAAGGTCGACGGTGCGCCGCTGTACGTGCTCGATGGCGACCGGGTGCGCTCGAAGGCACCCACCTACACCGTGTTCAATGGCCGCTACAACGGCATGGTGGACAAGCCGCTGCCGGCCAAGCCGCTGGAGAAGATCCGGCTGTTCGTGCTGAACGTTGGACCGTCCAACACCTCCAGCTTCCACGTGGTCGGCACCATCTTCGACCGGGTCTGGATCGACGGCAACCCGGACAACCAGTTCCGCGGCATGCAGACGGTGCTGCTCGGCTCCTCCAGCGGCGCGATCGTCGAATTCATCGTGCCCGAGGCCGGCGGCTACGCCATGGTGGACCATCACTTCGCCAATGCCTCGCAGGGGGCGGTCGGCATCATCGACGCCGGCACCGCGCCGGGCACCGATCCCGAGCACCACAACATCCCGGCCACCGGCGCACCGACCGATCCGGTGGCGCTGCGCGGCAAGCTGGCCTTCGAGCAGAAGTGCCTGGCGTGCCACACCATCGGCGGCGGCGACCGCATGGGGCCGGACGTGCTGGGCGTCACGCAGCGCCGCGACGAAGCCTGGCTGGCCCGCTGGATGAAGGCGCCCGAGCAGATGATCCAGAGCGACCCGATCGCCAAGGAGATGATGGGCAAGTACAAGGTGCCCATGCCCAACCAGGGGCTGAGCGACGCCGAGATCAAGGAGTACATCGCCTACTTCAAGTGGGCCGATGCCAACATCAAGCAGGAGGGCAAGCGCCAGCCGCAGACGGCGGCGCCAGGGTCGACGCTGCCGCCCTCACAGACGCGCTCGGCGACTCCGATGCCGGCCGCGCCGCCGCCGGCGCCGGGCGCCAGCGCTCACACGGGGCACAAGTGATGCGGCGCGCTGCCTGGTGCGCCGTGGCGCTGGCACTGGCCGCGCCGGCGGCCTGGTCCTGCGGCACCTGCGCCGAGGACAAGGTCGCCGCGACCTATGACTACGCGCTGCTGCAGCGCGCGGCCAAACAGGGGCGCGTGATGGTGTTCTGCGAAGTTGCGGGACCGTGGGACTCGGCCAGGCTGAAGGCTGCGGCCAGCCGGACGCCCGGCGTGGATCCGGAAAGCCTGCGCTTCTCGCGCGAGCTGTCGGCCATGTCGTTTGCGCTGGACACGAAAAGGCAGTCGGCCCAGGGGGCCGCCCTGGCGATCCAGCGGGCGGCCCAGGAGGGCACCCGCGTGAAGATCGTGCAGGTCATGGGAACGCCCGCGCCCGTCCCCGGGCACAAGCATTGAGCCTGCGTCGCGCAGGCGCCCTGCGCGACTACCAGAGCCCGGTTTCGATCCGGATCGCGACTTCGCAGTCGTCGAAGATGGCCAGCTTGGCGATCTTCACCCGCACGCCCAGCACGCCGGGCAACTGCATCAGCCGCAGCGCCAGCTTGCCGATCAGGCTCTCCAGCAGGTTGACGTGCTCGGCCGTGCATTCGTCGATGATGATCTTGCGCACCTTGCGGTAGTCCAGCACGTGCAGGATCTCGTCGTCGCGCGGCAGCAGCGGCTGGGTGCCCAGGTTGAGCTCGGCGTCGACGCGGATCGGCTGCGGGCTCGCCCTTTCGTGCTCCAGGATGCCGAGGTTGGCGTCGAAGCGCAGCCCGGTGAGGGTGAGGGTTTGGGTGCCGGCTTTGGGCATTTGGGTTCTGCTGACTTGTGCTGCGTCTGTTGGCGCCGCACGTGATCGGTCATTCTGATCAGTGGGGGTCAGAGCACGAGTTTTTTGCTGCGCAAAAAATCGTGATCTGACCCCCAGGTTCTACATGAGCGAGAAGTCTCTTTCAAATCTCATCAGGTGCTGCCCGCCGTCCACCAGCAGCGTGCTGCCGGTGATGGACCGGTTCTCCAGCGCGAAGCGCACCGCGGCCGCGACGTCTTCGGGCGTGGAGGAGCGGCCCAGCGGCGACAGCTTGTGCAGCTGCTCGAACTTTTCCGGGGAGAGCATGTGGCTGGTCAGGGTGAGGCCGGGCGCCACGCCGACCACGCGCAGCTGCGGCGCGAACGCCTGGGCCAGCAAGGTGGTGGCCGCCTGCAGCGCGGCCTTGGACAGGGTGTAGCTGAAGAAATCCGGGTTCGGGTTCCACAGCTTCTGGTCCAGCAGGTTCACCACCACGCCTTCGCCGCCGCGCGCCTGCACCCGGCGGTGCAGTTCCTGCGCCAGCACGACCGGCGCCGCGGTGTTGGCCAGCAGGTGCGACTGCAGCGCGGCATAGCCGAACGAGCCGGCGCTGTCGTGCTCGAACAGGGAAGCGTTGTTCACGACCGCATCCAGCGGCCCCAGCGCGTCCTCGGCAGCAGCCAGCAGGCCGCGCGCGGCATCTTCCTCGGCCAGGTCGGCCTCCAGCGAGGCAAACCGCAGCCCTGCAGCCGCCCGGCGCCGGCATTCGTCGACGGTCTGCTGCGCCTCCGCGGCCGAGTGCCGGTAGTGCACGACCACCTGCCAGCCGCCCTGCGCGAGTGCCAGCGCAACCTCGCGGCCCAGCCGGCGGGCGGCGCCGGTGACCAGCACGGTGCGGGGGCGGACAGGCGTGTTCACGGCAGCGGGGTCGGACGGGGCGCCCGCACAATCGCGGGGTGACAAACGATGACGGCAGTGTAACGAGCGCCCTCGCGGCGCTGATCGCCAAGGCCATCGCCCGCGATGGCGGCTGGTTGCCCTTCGACCGCTTCATGGCGCTGGCGCTGTACGCGCCCGGCCTGGGCTACTACGCGAACGCCTCGCGCAAGTTCGGCGCCATGCCGGCCACGGGCAGCGACTTCGTGACCGCGCCGGAACTGACGCCGCTGTTCGGCCGCGCGCTGGCGCGACAGGTCGGGCAGGCCTTGCAGGTCACGGGCACGGACGAGGTCTGGGAATTCGGCGCCGGCTCCGGCGCGCTGGCGCAGCAACTGCTGGAGGCGCTCGGCCCCGCGGTCGCCTGCTACACCATCGTCGACCTCTCGGGCAGCCTGCGCGAGCGGCAGCAGGAACGCCTGAAGGCCCACGCC
>JAKFEA010000373.1:0-5588 GCA_036675905.1 Acidovorax sp.
CAGATGTCCTACAACCTCGCGTACTCGGTGCTCACGCCGATCACCAACGGCGAGACCGGGCTGCAGATCACGCGCACCGACCCGCGGGTGATCGACACCTGGGCGAGCGGGGCCAGCAGCGCCATCCCGCACACCAACCTGTTCGGCATCCCGATGAGCGGCTACACCGGCTTCTACTTCTGCGCGGTGCTGCTGATCCTGGCGTTCTACGTGGCGCTGCGCATCAACCGCTCGCCGTTCGGCACCATGCTGCGCGCCATCAAGTCCAACCAGAACCGGCTCAACTTCACCGGTGTGCACACACGGCCCTATGCCCTGGCGGCGTTCGTGATCTCGGGCGTGTATGCCGGCCTGGCCGGCTCGCTGCTGGCGGTGACCGATCCGCTGGCCGGCGCCGAGCGCATGCAATGGACGGCCTCCGGCGAGGTGGTGCTGATGACCATCCTGGGCGGCGTCGGCACCCTGCTGGGACCGGTGCTGGGCGCGGTGGTGATCAAGTACTTCGAGAACATCTTCTCGGCCTTCAATGCCCAGACCCTGCACGACATCTTCTCCTTCCTGCCCGACCCGGTGGAGAACGCGGCGGTCGGCCTGCTCGGCCTGTTCGTGGGCGAGGGCTGGCATCTCACGCTGGGCGTGCTGTTCATGATCATCGTGATCTTCCTGCCGGGCGGCATCATGGAAGGCATCGAGCGCATCGGCCGGCTGCTGCGCCGGCGCGGCGCCGGTGAACCGCAGGCCCGCGCGGCGGCGGCGCACCCTGGCGCGTCGAACCCGGGCGCTACCCATCAGGGCGCATCGCCGCAAGGCGCGCCGCACCCGGGATCTCCCAACCCGGTCAGCAATCGCCCCGCGCAGGGCACAACCTAGGAGGAAGGCGATGTCGATCCTCCACGTCAAGGGCGTCAGCAAGAGCTTCGCCGGCCTGAAGGCCCTGAACGACGTCAATCTCGCGGTCGAGGAAGGCAGCGTGCACGCCATCATCGGCCCCAACGGAGCGGGCAAGTCCACGCTGCTCAACTGCTTCGTCGGGCGGCTGGCTCCGGACAGCGGCTCGGTCACCTTCGACGGCAAGTCGCTGGTCGGGCTGGCGCCGCATGAGATCAACCAGACCGGCGTGGCGCGCGTGTTCCAGACGCCGGAGATCTTCGGCGACCTCAGCGTGCTGGAGAACGTGGTCATTCCCGCGCTGGCGCGCCGCGACGGCGCCTTCGCCTTCAATGCCTGGCCGCGTGCCGACGCTCAGGCCGAGGTGCTGGAGCGCGCCGAACATGCGCTGGAAGACGTCGGCCTGGCCGGCAAGCGGCACGCCATCTCCGGCAACCTCTCGCGCGGCGACAAGCGCCGGCTGGAGCTGGCGATGTGCCTGGTGCAGGAGCCGCGGCTGCTGCTGATGGACGAGCCCACGGCGGGCATGTCGCGCGCCGACACCAACAACACCATCGAACTGCTGCAGCGCGTGGGCGACGGCAAGGTGACCAAGGTGATCATCGAGCACGACATGCACGTGGTGTTCTCGCTGGCCCGGCGCATCAGCGTGATGGCGCAGGGCACCGTCATCGCCGAGGGCGACCCGCAGGCCATCAAGGGCGACGAGCGGGTCAAGCAGGCTTACCTGGGAGGCGCCCACCTGTGAACGCCGTCACCACCCCCGAGCGCGAGGCGGCCGCGGCGGCCTCGCCCCCGGCCTTCTTCTCCTGCCGCAACCTGCACGCCTACTACGGACAGAGCTACGTGGTGCAGGGCGTCGGCTTCGACGTGCACGAAGGCGAAATCGTGGCCCTGCTGGGCCGCAATGGCGCCGGCAAGACCTCCACGTTGCGCACCATCGCGCGGCTGGCCGACCCGCAACTGCGCAGCGGCGAGATCTGGCTGGCCGGCGAGGCGCTGCATCCGCTGGGCGCCTGGCAGGCAGCCCGGCGCGGCGTCGGGCTGGTGCCGGAGGACCGCCGCATCATCGGCGGGCTGACGGTGGAGGAGAACCTGCAGCTGGCGCAGATCGAGCCGCCGCGCGGCTGGGCCATCGACCGCATCTACAGCCACTTCCCGCGGCTGGCCGAGCGCCGCAAGCAGGAGGCGGTGACGCTCTCGGGCGGCGAGCAGCAGATGCTGGCCGTGGCGCGCGCGCTGTCGCGCGATGTCAAGCTGCTGCTGCTGGACGAGCCCTATGAGGGGCTGGCGCCGGTGATCGTGCAGGAGATCGAGAAGATCCTCGAGGAGATCAAGGCGCTCGGCCTGACCACCATCATCGTCGAGCAGAACGCGATCGCCGCCCTGCACCTGGCCAGCCGCGCGGTGATCCTCGACATGGGCGAGGTGGTGTTCGACGGGACCGCGCGCGAGGTGATCGACAACGCGGACCTGCGGCACCAGTACCTGGCGATCTAGTTACGCCCGCGCCGCCTTCACCTTCAGCCGCCACGCATGCAGCAGCGGCTCGGTGTAGCCGGACGGCTGCTCCTTGCCCTTGAACACCAGGTCCAGCGCGGCGCGGTAGGCGAACGAAGTGTCCCAGTTGCCGGCCATCGGCTGGTACAGCGGGTCGCCGGCGTTCTGCTGGTCGACCACGGCGGCCATGCGCTGGAACGTGTCGCGCACCTGCTGCTCGGTCACCACGCCGTGGTGCAGCCAGTTGGCGATGTGCTGGCTGGAGATGCGCAGGGTGGCGCGGTCTTCCATCAGGCCGACGTTGTGGATGTCGGGCACCTTGGAGCAGCCCACGCCCTGGTCGATCCAGCGCACCACGTAGCCGAGGATGCCCTGCACGTTGTTGTCCAGTTCCTGCTGGCGCTCCTGCGGCGTCCACTTCGCTTCGGGCACCACCGGCACCTGCAGCAGGCCGGCCAGGAGGCCCTCGCGCTCGGCGGCGGCATCGATCTTTTCCAGCTCGCGCTGCACGGCCGCCACGTCGACCTGGTGGTAATGCAAGGCATGCAGCGTGGCGGCGGTGGGCGAGGGCACCCAGGCGGTGTTGGCGCCGGCCTTGGGGTGGCCGATCTTCTGCTCCAGCATCGCGGCCATCAGGTCCGGCATGGCCCACATGCCCTTGCCGATCTGGGCGCGGCCGCGCAGGCCGCAGGCCAGGCCGACCAGCACGTTGTTCTTCTCGTAGGCCTGGATCCAGGCGCTGGACTTCATGTCGCCCTTGCGGAACATCGGCCCGGCCAGCATCGCGGTGTGCATCTCGTCGCCGGTGCGATCGAGGAAGCCGGTGTTGATGAAGGCCACGCGCGCGGCGGCCTCGGCGATGCAGGCCTGCAGGTTGACGCTGGTGCGGCGCTCCTCGTCCATGATGCCCAGCTTCACCGTGTTGGCCGGCAGCCCGAGCAGCTGCTCGACCCGGCCGAACAACTCGCTGGCGAAGGCCACTTCGCGCGGGCCGTGCATCTTGGGCTTGACGATGTAGACCGAGCCGGTGCGCGAGTTGCGGATGCCGTTGGCGCCATGGCCCTTGAGGTCGTGGACGGCGATGGCGGTGGTGACGACGGCATCGAGGATGCCTTCCGGGATCTCCTGGCCCTGGCTCCACAGGATGGCCGGGTTGGTCATCAGGTGGCCCACGTTGCGCACGAACAGCAGCGAGCGGCCGTGCAAGGCCACGGTGCCGCCGCCCGGCGCGGTGTAGACGCGATCCGGGTTCAAGCCGCGGGTGAAGGTGCGGCCGCCCTTGCTCACCTGCTCGGTCAGGTCCCCCTTGAGGATGCCCAGCCAGTTGCGATAGGCCAGCACCTTGTCCTGCGCATCGACCACGGTGACCGAGTCTTCCAGGTCGAGGATGGTGGACAGCGCCGCTTCCATCGCCACGTCGGTGATGCCTGCCGGGTCGGTGCTGCCGATCGGCGTCGTGCGGTCGATCAGGATGTCGATGTGGATCCCGTGGTGCCCGATCAGCACCGAGGAGGGCGAGGCGGCTTCGCCCCGGTAGCCCACGAACTGCGACGCATCCTTCAGCCCGCTGCTGGCGCCGCCCTTGAGTGCCACCAGCAGCTTGCCGCCTTCGACGCGATAGCCGACCGCGTCGCGGTGCGAGCCCTGCGCCAGCGGCGCGGCCTGGTCCAGCACGCCGCGCGCGTACTCGATCACCTTGGCGCCACGCACCTCGTTGTAGCCGGGGCCCTTCTCGGCGCCGCCCGTCTCGGGAATGGCATCGGTCCCGTACAGCGCGTCATACAGCGAGCCCCAGCGCGCGTTGGCGGCGTTCAGCGCATAGCGCGCGTTCAGGATGGGCACCACCAGCTGCGGGCCCGCCTGCAGCGCCAGCTCGGCGTCGACGTTGGCGGTGGTGGCCTGCACGCCGGCGGGCGGCGGCACCAGGTAGCCGATCTGTTCGAGGAAGGCACGGTAGCCCTGCACGTCCTGCACGGGGCCGGGGTGGGCCTGGTGCCAGCGGTCCAGTTCGGCCTGCAACCGGTCGCGCTCGGCCAGCAGCGCCTGGTTGCGCGGCGCCAGGTCGTGGACCAGGGCATCGAAGCCCTGCCAGAAGGCGGCCGCGGCCACGCCCGTACCGGGCAGGACCTCCTCTTCGATGAAGCGGTGCAACTCGGTGGCGACCTGCAGGCGATGGACGGACGTGCGGGCGGTCATGGCAAGACTCTCCTGGGAAGTGGGGGTGGGGTGGGCCGGTGGCGGGGTCGCCGCGGCCCTTGGCCGGGACTTTATTCCAACCCGCACCGAAGGTTTAGACCTGCGTGGGTGATTTGATTCGTGACTTGACAGGGGTTAATCCGCCCATAATCGGGCTGGATGGACAAGCTCAAGCAACTCGAGTCCTTCGTCTCCGTCGCCACCCGCGGCAGCCTCACGGCGGCGGCCAAGGCGGAGGGGGTGGCACCGGCCATCATGGGGCGGCGGCTCGACGGGCTGGAGGAGCGACTGGGCGTGAAGCTGCTGGTGCGCACCACGCGGCGCCTGACGCTGACCCACGAGGGCAGCGCCTTCCTGGAGGACTGCCAGCGCCTGCTGGCCGACCTGGCCAATGCCGAAGCCAGCGTCAGCGCCGGCGGCGTCAAGGCCAGCGGCCACTTGCGCATCACGGCGCCGGCGGGCTTCGGGCGCCGACACGTCGCGCCCCTGGTGCCGCGCTTTCGCGAGCAGCACCAGGACGTGACCATCTCCCTCAACCTCAGCGACCGGGTGGTCGACCTGGCCGGCGAAGGCTACGACTGCGCCGTGCGGGTGGGCGACCTGCCGGACTCCTCGCTGGTGAGCGTGCGCATGGCCGACAACCGCCGCCTGTGCGTGGCGACGCCGCAGTTCCTGGCCCGCCATGGCACCCCGCAACATCCCGCCGACCTGGCCCGCTTCCCGTGCCTCATGCTGTCGAGCGAGGCCTCGCAGGTGCGCGGCTGGGCATTCACCGCGCCCAAGGGCGACGGCCGCGAGGTCATCCATTTCCGGCCGGGTGGGCCGCTCGATTGCTCCGACGGCCAGGTGCTGCACGACTGGTGCCTGCGCGGCTGGGGCATCGCCTGGCGCAGCACCTGGGAAGTGGAAACCGACCTGCAGGCCGGCCGCCTGGTCGAGGTGCTGGCCGGGTTCGCCGCCCCGCCCAACGGCATCTACGCGGTTTTTCCGCAGCGCAAGCACCT
>JAKFEA010000374.1:0-12843 GCA_036675905.1 Acidovorax sp.
GGCTTCTCGCCGCACGACGCGCAGCGCTGGGAGGCGCTGGTCAAGCGGCCGCACGGCATCGTGCTGGTCACCGGCCCGACCGGCTCGGGCAAGACCACCACGCTGTACTCCACCCTCAAGCGGGTGGCCACCGAGGAAGTGAACGTCAGCACGGTCGAGGACCCGATCGAGATGATCGAGCCGGCCTTCAACCAGACCCAGGTGCAGCCGCAGCTGGACTTCGGCTTCGCCGACGGGCTGCGCGCGCTGATGCGGCAGGATCCGGACATCATCATGATCGGCGAGATCCGCGACCTGGAGACGGCCGAGATGGCGGTGCAGGCGGCGCTCACCGGCCACCTGGTGTTCTCCTCGCTGCACACCAACGACGCCCCCTCGGCCGTCACCCGCCTGATGGAGCTGGGCGTGCCGGCCTACCTGATCAACGCGACCGTGCTGGGCGTGCTGGCGCAGCGCCTCGTGCGCACGCTGTGCCGCCAGTGCCGCCAGCCCGACGAGGCCAGCCCGCGCGAGCCGGTGGAGGAAGTGGTGCGGCCCTGGAAGCTCACCGGCGGCTGGCGGCCCTACCGGCCGGTCGGCTGCGTGGACTGCCGCATGACCGGGTTCATGGGCCGGATGGGGCTGTACGAACTGCTCACCGTCTCCGAAGCGTTCAAGGAGCGGGTGGCGCACGAACCCTCGATCGAGGCGCTGCGCCGCCAGGGCATCGCCGACGGCATGCGGCCGCTGCGGCTGGCGGGCGCGCTGCGCGTGGCCGAGGGACTGACCACGCTGGAGGAAGTGCTCACCGCCACGCCGCCGCTGTCCTAGCGGCGCCTGGGCGTCAGCTGCGAGTCAGCCCCGGACATACGGGAAATCCACATCGGCGCGCGCCAGCCCAACCGCAAGAATGGCCGGCTTACCTGCCCAAGGAGACCTCACTTTGAGAATCAAGAGCCAGAAGGATTTCGCGGCCGGCCTGATGTTCACCGTCGTCGGCATCGGCTTCGCGTGGGGTGCGACCAACTACACCATCGGCGACGCCGCCCGGATGGGGCCGGGCTACTTCCCGCTGGCGCTGGGGGTCCTGCTGGCCATCCTGGGCCTGATCATCACGTTCGGCGCGCTGGTGGTCGAAACCGAGGACGGCGACAGGATCGGCAAGATCGCCTGGCGGCCGCTGGGCTTCGTCATCGGCGCCAACGTGCTGTTCGGCGTCCTGCTGGCCGGCGTGCCGCGCCTGGGCATCCCGGCCTTCGGCCTGATCGTGGCGATCTACGGCCTGACCTTCGTCGCCTCGCTGGCCGGCGATGAATTCAAGTTCAAGGAAGTGGCGGTGCTGGGCACCGTGCTCGCCCTCCTGAGTTACCTGGCCTTCGTCAAGCTGCTGTCGCTGCAGTTCCCGGTGTGGCCTTCCTTCCTCGTCGGCTGAAAGCGCGCGCCCATGGAACTGATCAACCATCTTTCGATCGGCTTCGGCGTCGCGTTCACGCCGATCAACCTGCTGTACGCCTTCATCGGGTGCATGCTGGGCACCATGATCGGGGTGCTGCCCGGCGTCGGCCCGACGGCGACCATCGCGATGCTGCTACCGGCCACGTATGCGCTGCCGCCGGTGTCGGCGCTGATCATGCTGGCCGGCATCTACTACGGCGCCTCGTACGGAGGCTCCACAACGGCCATCCTGGTGAACCTGCCGGGTGAGGCGTCCTCGGTAGTGACCACGCTCGATGGCTACCAGATGGCGCGGCGCGGCCGCGCCGGCCCCGCGCTGGCGGCCGCCGGCCTGGGCTCGTTCTTCGCCGGCTGTGTCGGCACGCTGATCCTGGCGGGTTTCGCCGGCCCGTTGACCGAGATCGCCTTCAAGTTCGGCCCGGCCGAGTACTTCTCGCTGATGGTGCTGGGCCTGATCGGCGCCGTGGTGCTGGCCTCCGGTTCGCTGGTCAAGGCGGTCGCCATGATCCTGCTGGGCCTGCTGCTCGGCCTGGTCGGCACCGACGTCAACTCGGGCGTGGCGCGCTACTCGTTCGATATTCCCGAACTGACCGACGGCTTCGGCTTCATCGTGATCGCCATGGGCGTCTTCGGCTACGGCGAGATCATCATGAACCTGTCCAGGCACGCCGACGAACGCCAGGTGTTCACGGCCAAGGTCAGCGGCCTGATGCCCACCAAGGAGGACTTCAAGCACATGGCGCCGGCGGTGCTGCGCGGCACGGCGCTGGGCTCGGCGCTGGGCATCCTGCCGGGCGGCGGCGCATTGCTGTCTGCCTTTGCGGCCTACACCATCGAGAAGAAGGTCAAGCTCAAGGAAGGCGAGATCCCGTTCGGCAAGGGCAACATCCGCGGCGTGGCCGCCCCCGAGTCCGCCAACAACGCCGGTTCGCAGACCGCCTTCATCCCGCTGCTGACGCTGGGCATCCCGCCGAACGCGGTGATGGCGCTGATGGTCGGCGCGATGACCATCCACAACATCCAGCCCGGTCCTCAGGTCATGACCAGCAACCCCGAGCTGTTCTGGGGCCTGGTCGCCTCGATGTGGATCGGCAACGCCATGCTGGTGATCCTGAACCTGCCGCTGATCGGCATCTGGATCAAGCTGCTGACGGTGCCCTACCGCTGGCTGTTCCCGGCCATCGTGCTGTTCTGCGCGATCGGCGTGTACTCGACGAACAACAACACCTGGGACGTGTGGATGGTCGCGGTGTTCGGCGTACTCGGTTACGTCTTCCTCAAGCTGGGTGCCGAGCCGGCGCCCTTGCTGCTGGGCCTGATCCTGGGCCCCATGATGGAGGAGCACCTGCGCCGCGCGCTGCTGCTGTCGCGCGGCGACTGGTCGGTGCTGGTGACCCGGCCGATCTCGCTCGGCCTGCTCATCGCGTCGCTGCTGCTGCTGACGATCGTGCTGCTGCCGGCGGTCAAGAGCAAGCGCGAGGACGTGTTCCACGAGGAAGACTGAAGGCCGGGGGCCTCGTGTCGACGGCGCCTTCGGGCGCCGTTTTGCTTCGCCCCGATGGCTGTGGAACTGTTTCGCGGCATGCGTCCGAGACACCACAGGCCGTCACTGGCCGTCCTAAGATGGTTCTGCCCGGCCCCAAACAGGAGTGCCGTTTCCATCGAGGCAGAAGGCAATGACCATCCCGGATTTCATAGAGCAGCAAGTGGACCTCATCGTCAACGAGTGGTCCGAGTTCGCTGGTACGCGGCTGCCTTCCGATGCGCTGACGTTCGAGGAGTTGGCCGACGACGCCAGAGTTCTGCTGCTCGCGATTGCAGCCGACATGCGGGAGGCGCAGGGCGCTCAATCGCGCCACGACAAGTCTCAAGGCAACGCACCCGGGAATGCGCCAGAGGTGACCCGCATCGCACGCGCCCATGCAGAGCAGCGCTTCGCACTCGGGTTCTCTCTTGACCACCTGGTATCCGAGTTCCGGGCGCTGCGCGCTTCGGTCATACGGCGGTGGAGCGAGACGCACGCACAAGGCAATCGAGAGTCACTGGATGAGCTGATTCGTTTTGGCGAGTCAATGGACCAGGCCCTCACCGAGTCGACCTTGTTGTATTCGAGGAAGGTCACCGAATCGCGCAACCTTCTGCTCGGGGTGCTGGGCCATGACCTGCGCACTCCTTTGGGAGTGGTGCATGCGACCGCCAATTACCTGCTCCGCGCGGACACACTGGATGGCGCGCAGTCGAAAGCGGTCGCCCGCGTCCTGACAGCCGCGGAGCGCATGAAGGCGATGGTGAACGATATCCTGGACTTCACCCAGACGGCGTTCGGTGTCCTGCTGCCCGTTTCGCCGGGGCCGGCCGACATGGGAGAAATCGCAGAGAACATCGCGGGTGAAGTTCGTACGCTGTACCCCGACAGCAGGATCAATGTATTTCGTGAGGGCGATCTCACGGGGAGCTGGGACGCCGTGCGCATCGGGCAGATGCTCTCCAACCTCACTTCCAATGCCATCCAGCATGGCAAGCGAGACAAGCCGGTCACCGTCAGGGTCAGTGGAAACCGTGACGCAGTCAGCGTGCAGGTTCATAACGAAGGGACGCCCATCTCCGGGGAAGCCCAGAGAACCTTGTTCACTCCGCTGCGCCAGACACCGGCGGGAAAAGCAGACCGCCTTACCGGCTCTTCCGGCCTCGGCCTCGGCCTGTACATCACGCGGGAAATAGCCCTGGCGCACGGTGGCTCGATCGAGGTCTCATCTGACGAGCAAGGCACCACGTTCTGCACCCGCTTGCCGCGGACACCTGCTCCACGGCGCCACGGATGAACCTGCGCAGCTTGGCTTCACCCGGGGCTGGAATGCCTCGCTGCATGAAATCAGGCGGCCGCGCTTCCTGGTCGCCTTCTGCGCCGAGCGGTTGTTGAAGCTTTCATTCAGGGGTTTCGGTGCGTTGGCCAGAGGATGCGGCTGCGCCCGGCACAATCGCTATCCGATGAGTTCCGTCCGCCCCGCCCTGCCCGATGCCAGTGCCGCGCCGGGGCGCCTGCTCCCCGGGTTGATGCTGGCGATGGCCGGCGCCATCGCCTTCAGCGGCAAGGCCATCATCGTCAAGCTGGCCTACCGCTACGGCGTGGATGCGGTCACCCTGATCATGCTGCGCATGCTGTTCGCCCTGCCGCTGTTTGCCGGCATGGCCTGGTGGGCCAGCCGCGGCAAGCCGGCGCTGCAGCGAAGCGACTGGCTGGGCGTGGCCGGACTCGGCTTCACCGGCTACTACCTCTCGAGCTTCCTCGACTTCGCCGGCCTGCAGTACGTCACCGCCTCGCTGGAGCGGCTGATCCTGTACCTGAATCCGACCATGGTGCTGCTGCTCGGCTGGGCGCTGTACCGCAAGCCGTTCTCGCACGCACAGCTGGGCGGCATGGCGATCAGCTACGCCGGCGTGCTGCTGGTGTTCGGCCAGGAAATGGGTGCGGTCGGCCCGGACGCAGCCTGGGGGGCCACGCTGATCTTCATCAGTACCGTGACCTATGCCATCTACCTGGTCTACAGCGGCCAACTGGTGCAGCGGCTAGGTTCGCTGCGGCTGGTCGGGCTGGCCACTTCGGTGGCCTGCGTGTTCTGCATCGCCCAGTTCGTGCTGCTGCGGCCCCTGAGCGCGGCCGTCGAGGTGGCGCCCGAGGTGATCTGGCTGTCCGTGCTCAATGCGACGCTTTGCACGGCCGTGCCGGTGCTGCTGGTGATGATGGCCATAGAGCGCATCGGCCCGGCCCTGGCCGCGCAGACCGGCATGGTGGGGCCGCTGTCCACCATCGCGATGGGCGCGCTGATCCTGGGCGAGCCCTTCACCGGCTGGATCGTCGCCGGCACCGCGCTGGTGATCGCCGGCATCTGGGTGTTCACGCGCGGACGGCGTTGAAATGCGAATACCGGAACGCAGAAGACGCAGAAGTTGCGCAGAAATCGCAGAAGAAGAATTTGAAAGAATTTTGCGTCTTCTGCGTACCTATCGCGTCTTCTGCGTTCCTCTCCCGAGTTTGCATTCGCATTCGTATGATGCGAAGTTACTAGAGGACACGACATGGATCTGGGTATTGCAGGCAAGTGGGCGCTGGTGTGCGGCGCCAGCAAGGGGCTGGGCTTCGGCTGCGCGCAGGCGCTCAGCCGCGAAGGCGTGAACGTGGTGCTGGTGGCGCGCGGCGCGCCGGCGCTCCAGCAGGCGGTGGACAAGCTGCAGGCCGAGCCCGCGCGGCCCACGGGTGCGCAGGTGCTGCAGGTCGCCGCGGACATCACCACGCCCGAGGGCCGCGCCGCGGTGTTCGCGCGGCGCGCCGACTACGACATCGTCGTCACCAATGCCGGTGGTCCGCCGCCGGGCGATTTCCGCGACTGGGACCGCGAGGCCTGGATCAAGGCGCTGGACGCCAACATGCTCACGCCGATCGAGCTGATCAAGGCCACGGTCGACGGCATGGCCGCGCGCGGCTTCGGCCGCATCGTCAACATCACCTCGATGGCCGTGAAGGCGCCGATCGACATCCTCGGCCTGTCCAACGGCGCGCGCAGCGGCCTGACCGGCTTCGTCGCCGGGGTGGCCCGCACGCGCAAGCTGGCGACGGCCAACGTCACCATCAACAACCTGCTGCCCGGCGCCTTCGACACCGACCGCCTGCGGGCCACCATGGAGGGCGCGGTGAAGAAGACCGGCCAGCCGATGGAAGCGGTGGCCGCGGCCCGGATGAACACGATCCCGGCGAACCGTTTCGGCACGCCCGAGGAGTTCGGCGCCACCTGCGCCTTCCTGTGCAGCCGGCACGCCAGCTACATCACCGGCCAGAACGTATTGATCGACGGCGGCGCGTACCCCGGCACCCACTGACCAGGACGGGTGATCAGCGGCGCGACGACACCACGATCCCGCCGACGATCAGGACGAACGCGGCGGCGTGGTACAGCCGCGGCATCTCGCCGAGCACGGCTGCCGACATGACGCCGGCGAACAGCGGCGTGAGGTTGGAGAAGAAGCCCGCGATGGTCGGTCCGACGCGCTGCACGCCCAGCCCCCAGCTGCGATAAGCCAGGATCGCGGGTCCCACCGCAACGTACCCGAGCGCCGCGATCACCGGCCAGCCCCAGGCGATGGCTTGCGGTTCGGCCAGCCATTCGCCGGCGGCGAACAGGCCCGACCAGCCGAGGCCGAACACCATCTGCGCCATCAGGAACGCGGCCCAGTTCGAGCGGATCTCCGGCGGGTCGCCGGGCCGCACCAGCAGCCAGCTGTAGACCGCCCAGGCGGCGGTGGCCAGCAGGATGAAGAAGTCGCCGGGCACCAGCCGCACCTGCGCCAGCAGCTCCCAGTCGCCGCGGCCGAGCACCACCAGCACGCCGGTGATCGACATCGTGGCGCCCAGCAGCTGGCGCCGTGTGATGCGCTGTCCGAACCACACCGCGCCTATGCCCAGCATGAAGGCCGGCGTGCTCGCCGCCACCAGAGTGACGTTCAGCGGCGTGGAGGTCTTCAGGGCCAGGTACTGCAAGGCGTTGTAGGCGCCCACGCCCAGCAACCCCAGCACCGCGAAGCGGCGCCATTGCGGCCACAGCGGCCCGTCGCGGCGCAGCAGGGAAGCCGTCAGCGGCAGCAGCAGCACGAAGGCCAGCGCCCAGCGCAGGAAGTTCAGCGTGATCGGCGGCACCAGTCCCACCATCATCCGCCCCACCACCGCGTTGCCGGCCCACAGCAGCGGGGGGAGCATGAGTAGGCCGGCAGTCGCAGGGGTCAGGCGTTGGTGCATGGGCTGCAATCGTAGTCGGGGCATGGCGCCGCCTTCCGGCGGGCCTGCGTGATCCGTGGCAGGATGACGCGCGTTCCGAACCCACCTGAGGAAAAAAGAGACATGAGCCGAGCCGTCCGCATCGACCAGACCGGTGGTCCCGAGCAACTGAAGATCGTCGACGTGCAGGCCGGCGAGCCCGGTCCCGGGCAGATCCGCATCCGGCACAAGGCCGTGGGCCTGAACTTCATCGACGTCTACCACCGCACCGGCCTGTACACGCTGCCGCTGCCGCTGCAGATCGGCATGGAGGCCTCGGGCGTGGTGGAAGCGGTGGGGGACGGCGTCACGCACCTGAAGCCGGGTGATCGGGCCGCCTACGCCAGCCAGCCGCCCGGCAGCTATTGCGAGGTGCGCGTGATGCCGGCGCAGAACGTCTGCAAGCTGCCCGATGCGATCGACTTCGATACCGGCGCCGCCATGATGCTCAAGGGCCTCACCGCGCAGTACCTGCTCAAGCGCACCCTGCCGCAGGGCGGCTTGCAGGCCGGCGACTTCGTGCTGTTCCACGCCGCGGCCGGCGGCGTCGGCCTGATTGCCTGCCAGTGGGCCAAGGTGCTGGGCCTGCAGTTGATCGGAACGGCCGGCTCCGACGAGAAGTGCGCGCTGGCCAAGGCGCACGGCGCGGCGCACGTGATCAACTACAACAAGGAAGACTTCCGCGAGCGGGTCAAGGCCATGACCGGCGGCCGCGGCGTGAAGGTGGTGTACGACTCGGTCGGCAAGGACACCTGGGACAAGTCGCTCGACTGCCTGGCGCCGTTCGGCCTGATGGCCAGTTTCGGCAATGCGTCCGGCCCGGTGCCGCCGTTCTCGCCCGGCATCCTGGGCCCCAAGGGTTCGATCTACGTGACCCGGCAGACGCTGTTCACCCATATCTCCAGCCGGGAGGCGACCCAGGCCATGGCCGACGAGCTGTTCGACGTGGTGGCCAGCGGGAAGGTGAAGATCCGGATCGACCAGCGCTATCCGCTGGAGCAGGTGCAACAGGCGCACCGCGACCTGGAAGCGCGCAAGACGACCGGCTGCACCATCCTCACCCTCTGAGCAACCCGCCGGGCGGCGCCTGCGCGGCGCTGCCCATCTGCGCCGGCGCCGCGGCCGGCGCGCCCTCGCTCCTGAACAGGCGCTGAACGCCCATTCCTACAGGCGATTGGCCCGGGTGCTTGCAATGACGGCCGCAAGCGCAGGGTAGATTGGCTGCAACTGAAGCACCTTTCGCAGCCTGCCAGTGGCAGCGGCGCATCGCCCCATGGCCCTCAGAGCCTACATCGTCGAGGACAGCCCCACGATCCGGGAGAACCTGATCGAGACGCTGCACGAGCTGGCCGAGGTGCAACCGGTCGGCCTGGCCGACAGCGAGAACGAGGGCAAGCGCTGGCTGGCGCAGAACCCGGACGGCTGGGATGTGGCCGTGGTCGACCTGTTCTTGCGGCAGGGCAACGGACTGCGGGTGGTGGAGGCGCTGCGCCAGCGGCGGCACGGCCAGAAGGTGATCGTGCTGAGCAACCATGCGACGGCCGACATGCGGCGCCGCTGCGCCCAGCTCGGCGCCGACGCCGTGTTCGACAAGTCCACCGAGATCGATGCGTTGCTCGACTACTGCATCAAGGCGCGCGGCGAGCTGGAAGCGGCCTGAAGGGGGTGCGGGGGGAGAAATGCGTCATACGAGCCGCGTCGCGCGTGCCGCCTCCAGGAAGTCCACCAGCAGCTGCGTGTCGTCCACCACGTCCAGGTCGGCGCGGTGCAATTCGGGGTGCCATTGGACCGCCGCGATCCAGGCCTCGCCGGTGTGGCGGATCGCTTCGACCACGCCGTCGTCGGGCGACACGGCTTCCACCACGAATCCAGGCGCCAGGCCCTTGATGCCCTGGTGGTGAACGCTGTTGGTGCGATGCCGCTGCGCCCCCAGCAGCTGCGCGAGCCGGGTGCCGGGCAGCACGTCGACTTCGTGGAAATGCAGGTCGTAGGCCTGCGCGTCCCGGTGCACGCGGGCGCCGGGCTTCTGGGTGACGATGTCCTGGTACAGCGTGCCGCCGTGCGCGACGTTGACCAGCTGCAGCCCGCGGCAGATGCCGAACACCGGCTTGCCGGCCGCGACGAAGGCGCGCACCAGGGCGATGTCGTACTCGTCCCGCAGGCGGTCGCCGCTCCACTCGGGCCGCAGCGGTTCTTCGCCGTAGCTGCCGGGCCAGATGTCGGCGCCCCCGTGCAGCAGCAGGCCGTCGAGCCATTGCGCGTAATCGTCCAGCCCGACGTCGCCACGCGCCGTATCGCCGAAAGGCGAGGGCACCATCACCGGCAGCGCGCCCTGCGACATCAGCCAGTGCGCCGTGGACTGCTCGATCCACTGCAGGGTCTTGCTGGACGCCGCCTTGCGGTCCGGGTCGGGGTGGAAGAAGCAGGCGCTGATGCCGATCTTGAGCCGGTCGTTCGTCCTGCCTTGGCTGCTCACATCGCCTCCTCGAAGAATCGCCTGAAATCGGCCGGCTGGCACGGCCGCGGGTTGGTCCGGTGGCAGATGTCGCCGCTGGCGACTTCGACCAGACGCGGCAAGTGCTCCGGCCGCACGCCACGGGACGAGAGCCCGCCGCGGATCCCGATCCGGTCCTTGAGGGTACGCAGCCAGTCCGCGAACGCCGCGCCACCGCCGGCCACGCGGCAAGCATGCGCCAGCTCGTCGAATTTCGCGGGCACGGCCTCGCGGTTCCAGTCCAGGACGGTGTCGATCATGAGCGCATTGGCCAAGCCATGGTGCAGGTTGCAGACGGCGCCCAGCGCATGCGCGCAGGCATGCACGGCGCCCAGGTCCTTCTGGAACGCGATGGCGCCCATCATCGCCGCCATTAGCATGTCGCTGCGGGCGGGCAGGTCATGGGGCTCTCGCACGGCCCGCCCCAGGGCTCGCGCTGCGATGCGCGCGCCTTCCAGCGCGATGCCGTCGCACAGCGGGTGGTAAGCCGGCGAGAGATAGCTTTCGACGTTGTGCGTGAGCGCATCCATGCCGGTGGCGGCGGTCACCGCGGGCGGCAGGTCCAGCGTCAACTCCGGATCGGCGAACACCTGCCGTGCGAGCAGGGCGGGACTGAACACGACGCGCTTGAGGTGCGTGTCGTCCTCGCTGATCACGGCCGAGCGGCCCACTTCGGAGCCGGTGCCGGCGGTGGTGGGCAGGGCCACGAACCAGGGCAGTTCGCCGGTGAGGGTGCGCGCGGCCGGGTGGTCCCAGGCGTAATCGAGGACGTGGCCCTCGCGCGTCGCGGCCAGCCCGACCACCTTGGCCACGTCCAGCGCCGCGCCGCCGCCGACGCCGATCACGCAATCCGCTCCATGCGCCCGGAACGCGGCCGCGCCGTCCATCACCTGCCGGGCCGTGGGATTGCCCGACACGCCGGCGTACACCGACACCGGCAGCCCCTGCAGGTGGGAACGGAACTCGGCCAGCAGCGGCAGCGCCGCCAGCGCGCTGTCGGTGACCAGCAGCGGGCGCGCCAGCCCGTGCTCGCGCAAGTGATCCGCCACTTCACGGCGCGCGCCCGGGCCGAAGCGGATCGCGGTCGGAAAGGAAAAGCTGGCGATGGGCATTCAGATGACTTCGAAGTAGCGCTTCAATTCCCAGTCGGTCACGCCATCCTGCCACTGCCGCCATTCCCATTCGCGGGTGGCGGCGAAGTGGTCGACGAAGGCATCGCCCAGCCAGTCGCGGGCGATCGTCGACTGCCGGAACTTGCGGGTGGTCTCGATCAGCGTGCGCGGCGCCGGCGGCACGCCTTCGGCGCCCTGGTTGGTGCCGGTGATCGGGGGCGTCGTGAGTTCCAGGCCCTGCTCGACCCCCTGCAGGCCGGCGGCGATCACGGCCGCCATCGCCAGGTAGGGGTTGACGTCGGCGCCGGGGCAGCGCGTCTCCAGCCGGGTGGCCTTGGGCGAGCCGGCGATCACCCGGAAGCTGGCGGTGCGGTTGTCGATGCCCCAGGTCGGCTTGACCGGCGCCCAGAAGCCTTCGACCAGCCGCTTGTAGCTGTTGATGGTGGGCCAGAACAGCGGCGCGAACTCCATCAGGCCCTGCAGCTGGCCGGCCAGCCAGCTCTCGAACAGGCGACTCATGCGGCGCGGCGACTTCGCGTCGAAGAACAGGTTGGCCTTGCCGTCCGACAGGCTCTGGTGGATGTGGCCGCTGCAGCCCGGGTACCGCTGGCTCCACTTGGCCATGAAGCTGGGCATGATGCCGAAGCGCTTGCCGATCTCGCGCGCGCCGGTCTTGAACAGGATGGAGCGGTCGGCTTGCTCCAGCGCCTCGGAAAAGACGAGCGCGGCTTCGTAGACGCCGGGGCCGGTTTCGGTGTGCAGGCCCTCGATCGGGACGTTGAAGGCCAGCATCTCGTCCATCAGGGCGTTGAAGAAGCCGGGGTTGTCGGCCATGCGCAGCACCGAGTAGCCGAACATGCCCGGCGTGATCGGCTCCGGCGGCAGGCCGCGCTTGGCCGCCCAGCTCTGCGGCGTCTCGCGGAAGTTGAACCACTCGAATTCCATCCCGGCCATCACCGTGTAGCCGAGCTTGCCGGCGCGGGCCAGCACCCGCTTGAGCGCCTGGCGGGGGCACAGGGGGTGGGGCGTGCCGTCGGCGTTGACGAACTCGCCCAGGAAGAACGGCACGCCGTTGTCCCAGGGCACGCGGCGGGCCGTGTCCAGGTCGATGCGCACCAGCGCGTCGGGAAAGCCGTGCTGCCAGCCGGTCGCCGTGGTGTTGTCGTAGGGGGTGTCCAGCATGTCCCAGCCGAACACCACGTCGCAGAAGCCGAAGCCGCCTTCGCACGCGCCCTCGAACTTGTCGATGTGCAGGTACTTGCCGCGCAGGACGCCGTCGATGTCGCTGACGGCCACCTTGACCTTGGTGGCGCCGCTCTTCTTCAGGGCGGCCAGGGCAGGGTGGGGCTTGCGGGTCGGCATGGGTGGGGCCTGGGTGGCCCTGCCATGCTGGCACGGTTCGGCCGCGCCGTGTGGTCCGCCGCCTGTCAGGCCGCCGTTTCGCGCTGCGTGGCCAGCACGTCGCTGCGCAGGCGGCTGGGCGCCAGCGCTCCGGCCGACTCGAGGATCGGGTAGGCGATCGAGCAGATGTGCGAGTTGATCCGCTTCAAGTCGCTGATCAGGTCGATGTGCAGCGAACTGGTCTCTATGCTCTGCACGCTGTTGTCGGACAGGCGCGTCAGGTGCGTGGACGCGAAGGCGTGCTCCAGGTCGCGGAAGCGCGCCTTTTCCTCCAGCAGCTTCTGCGCATCGCGCACCGAGCCGTTGAGGAACACGCTCATGCCCAGCCGCAGGTTGTCGATCAGGTGGGCATGCAACTCGCAGATCTCGGCCATGCCAGCATCCGAGAAGCTGCGGCCCTTGCGGATCTTCTTGTCCTCGATGTCGATCAGCACGCGCTCGACGGTGTCGCCGATCTGCTCCATGTTGATGGTGAAGCTGACGATGTCGGTCCAGCGCCGGCTTTCCTCCTCGCCCAGTTCCTCGCGCGAGATCTTGGTCAGGTAGTACTTGATGGCCGAATAGAGCTCGTCGACCGTGTCGTCGAGCTTGCGCAG
>JAKFEA010000375.1:0-12846 GCA_036675905.1 Acidovorax sp.
CTGGAGGGGACGCCGGGCGCGCAGGCGGGAATCATCCTCATGCTTGTCTCGCTGATGGTGTTCGTCATCGGTTTCACCATGGGCGGGCTGAACTACGTGGTGACCGTGCTGCAGGCCCGCACGCGGGGCATGACGCTGATGCGCATGCCGCTGACGGTGTGGGGCATCTTCACGGCCACGATCCTGGCGCTGCTGGCTTTCCCGGCCCTGTTCGTCAGCGCGATCATGATGCTGCTGGACCAGACGCTGGGGACCAGTTTCTTCATGCCCGCGATGGTGTCCAAGGGACAGCAGCTGGACTACTCGGGCGGCAACCCGCTGCTGTTCCAGCACCTGTTCTGGTTCTTCGGCCATCCGGAGGTCTACATCGTGGCGCTGCCTGCGTTCGGCATGGTCTCGGACCTGATCAGCACCCACGCGCGCAAGAACATCTTCGGCTACCGCATGATGGTCTGGGCCATCCTGGTGATCGGCGGTCTGAGCTTCATCGTGTGGGCGCACCACATGTACGTGAGTGGGATGAATCCGTACTTCGGCTTCTTCTTCGCCACCACCACCCTGGTCATTGCGGTTCCCACCGCCATCAAGGTCTACAACTGGGTGCTGACGCTGTGGCGCGGCAACATCCGCCTGACGGTGCCCATGCTGTTCGCCATCGCGTTCATCTTCACCTTCGTCAACGGCGGCCTGACGGGCCTGTTCCTGGGCAACGTGGTGGTCGACATGCCCCTGTCGGACACCATGTTCGTCGTCGCGCACTTCCACATGGTGATGGGGATTGCGCCGGTGCTGGTGGTGTTCGGGGCCATCTACCACTGGTACCCCAAGGTCACCGGGCGGATGCTGGACGACACGCTCGGCAAGCTCCACTTCTGGGTCACCTTCGTCGGCACCTACGCGATCTTCTATCCCATGCACTACCTCGGGTTCATGGGCGTGCCGCGCCGCTACTACGCCATCGGCGGAACGAGCTTCATCCCCGACTCGGCGCACCTGCTCAACGCCTGGATCTCGATCGCCGCCTTCGTGGTGGGCGCCGTGCAGATCGTCTTCCTCTACAACATGGCGATCAGCTATTTCCGCGGCAAGCCGTCGGGCGGCAACCCCTGGGAGGCGACTACGCTGGAGTGGCAGACGCCCGAGACGCCGCCCAGGCACGGGAATTTCGGCAAGGAACTGCCGGTCGTGTATCGCTGGGCCTACGACTACAGCGTTCCGGGAGTCGAGACCGACTACATCCCCCAGAACGTGCCCCCGGCCGACGTGCCGGCGCAAGCCTGGGCGCGGGCCGGGCGGCCGGCCGGAGCGTAGCGCCATGACCATCGGGCTGGTCTTTCTCACCTTGCTGATGGCGCTGATCGTGGGCTGGCTGTTCCGGCAGACGATCCACGTGCAGCCGTGGGACGCCCAACTCGCGACGCCGACGCGGTCGCCCGCGACGGCCCGGCCGCTGGTGAAGACCGGGCTGTGGGTGTTCCTCGGCGTCGCGAGCTCGCTGTTCGTGCTGTTCATCAGCGCCTACGCCATGCGCCTGGGTTTTGCCGACTGGAGCCCCATCCCCCGGCCCCGGCTGCTCATGCTGAACACGGCGATGCTGGTCGGCGCCAGCCTGGCGATGGAAGGGTCGGTGCGTGCCCTGCGTCGTGGCGATGGCGGCGCGCTGCGGCAGGGCCTGCTGGCGAGCGGCGTGCTGACGTTCGGCTTCCTGGCCGGGCAACTGGTCGTCTGGAAGCAACTGAACGACGCGGACTATTTCATCGCCAGCAGCGCCGCCGCTGCGTTCTTCTACCTGTTCACCGCAGTGCACGGCCTGCACGTGCTGGGTGGGCTGGTGGCGTGGGCGCGCGCGGTGGCTCGGGCATGGGGCGACCCGGAGCCGCCCGCCGCGCGCCTGGGCGTGGAACTGTGCGCCACGTACTGGCATTACCTGCTCGCCGTCTGGTTGGCGCTCTACGCATTGATCGTGTCCGAGGACCTCGGGCTGGCGATCTGCTCGGCCAGCCCCTTGTGATCCGCGGTCCGACAGTCGTTCGGGGAGTGCAAGACCATGAGCTCGATTCCAGCAAGGGTGGCGACGACGTCGAATCCCGGCGGACACTGGCAAAGCGTCGTCGCGGACGTCTCATCGGACCAGCGCGCCTTCAAGGGCGTGCCCTGGGGCAAGCCGATGATGTGGATCTTCCTGCTCAGCGACACCTTCATCTTCGGCAGCTTCCTGATTTCGTACATGACGGTGCGCATGTCGACCACCGTTCCCTGGCCCAGCCCCAGCGAGGTCTTCGCGCTGACGATGTTCGGCCAGAAGGTCCCGCTGCTGCTGATCGCGATCATGACCTTCGTCCTGATCAGCAGCAGCGGCACGATGGCGCTGGCGGTGAACTACGGCTACCGGCGTGACCGCAGGCGGACTTTCGCACTGCTGCTGGTCACCGCGACCCTCGGCGCGACGTTCGTGGGCATGCAGGCCCTCGAGTGGTCCAAGCTGATCTCCGAGGGGGTGCGCCCCTGGGGCAACCCCTGGGGCGCGGCCCAGTTCGGATCGGCGTTCTTCATGATCACCGGCTTCCACGGCACGCACGTGACGATCGGGGTGATCTTCCTGCTGATCGTTGCCCTGAAAGTGCGGCGCGGCGATCTCGATGCCCAGCGGCCGGGCTTCCTGACCGGGCGCCGGGGCAACTACGAGATCGTCGAGATCATGGGCCTGTACTGGCACTTCGTGGACCTGGTGTGGGTCTTCATCTTCGCGTTCTTCTACCTCTGGTAGTGCAGGAGCAGCCATGGACCACGCAGACCATCCGCAAGCCGGGCGCGGCGGGGACCTCCCGGTCCAGCACGCCCAAGGACAGCAGCATCCGCTCGGGATCTACCTGAAGATCTGGGGCTTGCTGTTCGTGCTCAGCGCGGCGTCGTACATGGTCGACTATTTCGAAGTCCAGGGCCTGCTGCGCTGGACGCTGATCATCGTGTTCATGCTGTTGAAAGCCGGGCTGATCGTGGCCGTCTTCATGCACATGATGTGGGAGCGGCTGGCGCTGGCGTACGCCATCCTGGTGCCGCCGCTGCTGCTGATCACGCTGCTGGGCATCGGGGCACTGGAAGCCGACTACACCTTTCTTACGCGGGGCATCTTTTTCGCGCCGGCGAGCGAGCAGCCGGCATCGCCTTCGCCCCCTTCGCCCCACAAGTAGGGTGCGGCCATGCGCAGGCGCGTCTACTGGTTGCTGCCCGACCTGCGGAGCGCAAGGGCCGCGATGGAAGACCTCCTCGCGGCGGGGGTCGAACTCCGGCGGATGCATTTCATCGCCCGGGAGGATGTCGACATGTCCGGGCTGCATGCGGCCAACGTGTTGCAGACCTCGGACCTCGTCGGCTCGGCGGAGGCGGGGCTCGTCATCGGCGCCGGGCTCGGCGGCGTGGCCGGCGCGTTCGCTGCAATGACTTTTCCGGACGCCGGCGAGTCGCCGCAATGGAACCTGATTCCGGTGCTTGTGCTGGTCGGCGCAGTCTTCGACGCCTGGACCGCGAGCATGGTCGGCATCTCGGCGCCCAACCGGCGGCTGAAGCGTTTCGCCGCGGAGATCGAGCAGGGCCGGATCCTGCTGGTGCTCGACCTGCCGATCGGACGCGCCAAGGATGTCGAAGTGCGCCTGCGGGCGCTTCATCCGGAGGCGCGCTTCGACGGCGGCGAGCCGGGCACGCCCTCCTTTCCCTGAGCACGCTGCTGCCGCAGCTCAGGCGGATACAAGCCGTCAGTCCACTTACAGGCCCGTGGCGGTGCAGCCGGCCCGGCCGCCCAGAATCGATCGGTCGCAAGCGCGTGCTTCGCGACTCAGCGGCGCGCGCGGGACTGGCTTTTCGCCTGCGAACCTGTGGCAACCCGCAGGCATCCCGAGGAGACCGTCATGGACTCAATGGACCGCCTCGCGCACGGCAAGCATCTTGCCGCCCGGATGGCTTGGCTTGGACTGCTCGCGGGCCTGGTCGCCTGTGGCGGCGGCTCCGGCGACGGCACGCCGGTGGCGGCCGGCCCTTCGCCGGCGCCCACGCTTCCGAGTGCCGGCGGGCCTGCCCCGGCGCCATCGCCAGCTCCCGGTCCGGGCGTTCCGGCCGCTTCGCTGCCCAAGGCATTTGCCGCAGTGCTGCTCGACCCCTCCGGGCAGGCCGGTCCGCGTGGCCTGAACGCATCCGGCCAGGTGGCTTACGTCGGCGCGGCCTTGTCCGGGCCGAGGGCCCGCTTCTACGACGGCAGCACCACTCGCGAGATCACGCCGGACCCGGCGCAGGCCATCGCCGTCAATGCGGCCGGGCAGGTGGCCGGGCAACTGGTGCAGGCCGACGGCGGAACCCGCGCGTTCCTCTGGGACCCGGCCACCGACGCGCTGCGCCTGATCGACACGCAGCCGGGCATCTCCACCGCCGTCGAAGGACTCAATGATGCGGGCCAAGTGGCCGGCACGCTGACGCGCCGCGGCCTGCCCGATGCCTTCCGGTGGCCGCAGGGAGCCGGCCCCGAGGTGCTGCAGCCACTCCCGGCGGCGAACGGCGCGCTGCCGCTGGCCTCCGCTCTCTTCATCAACGGCAGCGGCACCGTGGCCGGCATCTCCGCGGTGGACATCGCGCGCGTGCGCGCGGCGCTGTGGCAACCCGGGGCCGCCGTGCGCGACCTGGGCGCGCTGGGCGGCGAGGAGTCGCGGCCCACGGCGCTGAACGATGCGGGCCAGGTCGCCGGGCATGCGGACACGGCGGCGGGCACCCGCCACGCATTCCTGTGGAGCGCGGCCACGGGCATGCAGGACCTCGGTACCTTGGGCGGACCGAACTCCGCCGCGACGGCCATCAATGAAACGGGGGTGGTGGCCGGTACCTCGGACAGCGATGCCGGGCCGCGTGCGTTCCGTTCTCAGGCCGGCAGCATGGTGTCTCTGGGCGATCTGGGCGGGGCGTCATCGGCAGCGACGGCCATCAATGCGGCAGGCCATGTGGGTGGCACCGCGCAGAACGCCGATGGCGCACAACGGGCTTTCCTGTGGAGTCCCGAAGACGGCCTGGTGGACCTCAACGCACGGCTGGCCGGCAGCGGCGGTCCCGTGCTGCAGTCGGTGATCGCGCTGGCCGACGATGGCACCGTGCTGGCCAGTTCCACCGGCGGCCTGGTGCTGCTGCGGCCCCAGGCGCCTTGAGGTCACCGCACCCGGCAGGAAAAAGCGAGAGGCCGGCCGCGGACCTTCGCGGGCACGCCGCGGTGCTCTCACGTGGCGTGAATGGTGCGAGGCTGGAAGTGGCGCGGCTGGCGGGGATCGAACCCACGACCCTTGGCTTCGGAGGCCAATACTCTATCCACTGAGCTACAGCCGCATCAGGGAAGGCGCGCATTATCGCCCATCGCGCGGCAGCCTCTGCGCCAGCGGCGCGCGCATGCCGCGCACAGCGGGAGCGCAGCAGTGCCACAGCTATAATCGAGAGTTGGTTTGTCACGCGCAGTGCGCATAGATCCCGAGGACGCCATGAGCGACAGCATGCACGAAGAAGCCCATACAGGCCCGATCAAGACGCCCAAGCAGCTGCTGGTCGCCGCCATCCTGGCTTTCGTCGTGCCCGTCGCCGTCATCATGGGCTTCGTCGCCTACGTGACCTCGGACGACAAGCCGTCCGGCAGCACGCAAGCCGAGTCGTACGCGCTGGGCGGCCTGACGGAGCAGGATCTCGAGCGCGGCGTCGCCGAGCGCCTGCGCAAGGTCGGCACCGTGGAGATCCGCGATGCCAACCGCCCGCTCAAGTCGGGCGAGGAGATCTACAAGGCCCAGTGCGCGGCCTGCCATGCGCAGGGTGTCGCGGGCGCGCCCAAGTTCGGCGATGCCGCAAGCTGGGCCGCGCGCATCAAGACCGGCTTCGACACGCTGGTCCAATCCGCGCTCAAGGGCAAGGGCGCCATGCCGCCGCAGGGCGGCGGCGATGCCAGCGACACCGAGATCGCGCGCGCAGTGGCCTTCATGGCCAACTCCGCCGGCGCCAAGTTCGCCGAGCCGCAGGCGCCACAAGGGCAGGCACCTGCTGCTGAGGCCGCGGCGGCTCCCGCCACCGGCACCGCAGCCGCACCCGCCGCGGCTCCTGCTGCTGCGGCTCCCGCCACCCAGACAGCTGCCGCGACCGCCGCAACCGCTCCGGCAGCCGCCGCCCCCGCGGCAGCGGCCGGCAATGGCGAGGCCATCTACAAGCAGGCCTGCATGGCCTGCCACGCGGCCGGCGTGGCCGGCGCACCCAAGCTGGGCGACAAGGCCGCCTGGGCACCGCGCCTGGCACAAGGCATGGACACGCTGGTGCAGTCGGCGGTCAAGGGCAAGGGCGCCATGCCGCCGCGCGGCGGCAGCAGCGCATCCGACGCCGACCTGCGTGCCGCCGTCGAATACATGGTGAGCTCGGTCAAGTAGGGCGCGAAGGCGCTGCAATCGGGAGCCGGCCGCGAGCCGGCTCTTTGCTTTCTGGGCGGTCCTGCTCAGCCGCCTTCGTGCGGGCTCCGCGCGGGGCTGAGGACGAAACCGAATCGATCCGCCAACGCGGCCGCCGGCAGCGGGTCAGGCGTCCACTGCCCCTCCTCGACGCGGTCGGCCGCGGCATGCATGTCCGCGGTGTGCACCAGTCCCAGGCCGGCATCCGTGTCCAGGAACAGCCGCCCGTTCTCGTCCACATGGCTGCTGCGCGGTTGCACCGTGCGGCCGGTGTGCGTGCGCACCTGGCCGTCGGGGGACAGCCGCAGGATCCAGGGGGCGGCTTCCAGTTCCACGTACACGCGCTGCGGGCCGTTCTGGAAGAACCAGCGCCCGCCCCCATCGGCCTCGTAGTTGCGCTGGATGAACTCGATCAGCTTGGCATGGCGCAGCACGGCGCCCTTGACGGCCGGAAACGGCCCCGCCGCCTGCACGCGGTCGTCGCGCATGTACCAGTCACCGCGGGCGTCCAGCCCGAGCCACCCGTAGCAGTGCGGCACGTTGGGCCACTTGGCGATCGCCTGGCGGACGATGTCATCCATCGGGCCATTATCGGCCGCGCCTGGCTCAGCGCAGGAAGGCGTCGTAGCCGGTCTTCACGATGAGCGCGCCCACCACCACGATGAACATCCCGCGCACGAAGCCGGCGCCATGCCGCAGCGCCAGCCGCGTGCCCACCAGGCTGCCGGCCACGTTGGCCAGCGCCAGCACCAGCGCGTAGTGCCACCACACGTGGCCCTTCCACGCGAACAGCGACAGTGCGGCCAGGTTGGTGGACGTGTTGACCAGCTTGGCCGAGGCCGAGGCGTGCAGGAAGTCGTAGCCCAGCCAGCGCACGAACAGGAACACCAGGAAGCTGCCGGTGCCCGGCCCGAAGAAGCCATCGTAGAAGCCCAGCACCAGGCCGATCGCGGCGGCCGCCCACGTCTCCGCTCTTCGCGTCAGCGTGGGCGCATGGTGCTGCCCCAGCTGCTTGCGGGCGATCGTGTAGGCCAGCACGGCCACCAGCACGAAGGGCAGCAGCTTGCGCAGGAATTCCGGGGAGACCACCGTCACGGCCCACGCGCCCGCGAACGCGCCGGCCAGTCCGCACAGCGCGGCGGGCGCCAGCGAGTGCCAGTGCAGCTGCACGCGCCGGCTGTACTGCACGGTGGCGATCGCGGTGCCCCAGATCGACGCGCTCTTGTTGATGCCGAACAGCGTGGCGGGGTGGGTGTTGGGAAGGATCGCGAACAGCGCCGGGACCAGGATCAGTCCCCCGCCCCCGACGATGGCGTCCACGAATCCGGCCATCAGCGAGGCCAGCGCCATCCAGATCAGGTCCATCGGGCGCGATTTTCGCATTCCACTGCAGAGCTGCCGGCGGCCGCGCAAAACAAAGGGCGCCGGGGTGAGCCGGCGCCCTGAAAGCATTTTCCTGACTGCTGCAGCGATCGCTGTCGAGTTCTGCTTGTCTTGTCTCCTCGGACCCCCGCCTTTGCACGGACGATCGTCCGCTTGCGAGTGCCGGCCACTCTACTGGCGCCCCCTGCATCCGGGCATCGGGATTTTCCCGGTCGGAGCGCCGCAGGAAGCCCGGGCCGCGGCGCTTTGGGGAGGTGCTTGTTCCGCGATTTTTGTCAGGCGCAGCGACAGGACCCGGTGCTATATTCCCCGCCGCCTTGGGGAAGGCAAATTCGAACATCCAGAGGGAGGGAACCATGAAGAAGCACCTTGCATGCGCTGCGATCGCGGCGGCATTGCTGTCCGCGTGCGGCGGTGGCGGCAGCGACGGCGGGTCCGGCGCGGCGGCGGCGCCGGCGGCGGTCCAGATCACGCAGGCCAACGCGAAGCCGGTGGGCGCCCACGCGGCGGATTCGGTGCAGAACACCGGCGCCGCGCAAGGCAGCACGGGTCTGGTCACCGGCGTGCAGGTCCAGGGCGGCGGTGGCAGTGGCGACGCATCGACGCTGCTGCTGGCCGAAGCCGCTCGCTCGCTCGCTGCGCGCGGCAACGGCCTCGCGATGGCCAGCGGCGTGGCCGTCAACGAATCCGCAACCTGCACCGGCGGGGGGAGCATTGGCCTCAGCGGTTCGGTCGCCAACAGCGTACAGATGGGCGCTGGCGATAACCTCACGGTCACCGCCAGCCAGTGCAGAGAGGTCGTCAATGGCCAGTCCACCACGATCAGCGGCTCGATGACGATGACTGTGGCCAGCGGCGCGATGACGACCAACGGCACACCCTTCCATGTGGTCCTCACCATCGTGGCGCGCCAGCTGTCGGTCACCACGGGCGGCGTGACCACCAGCAGCGATGGCGACCTCACGCTCGACTGGACATTCACTTCGCAGACCGTGCAGACGCTGCTGGCCAGCGGCACCGCGCTGGCCAACAGCACGATCACCGGCGGCGTCTCGCGCAGCACGACCTGGCGCAACTACCGCCAGTCGATTAGCCTCAGCGGAAACGAAGTCACCAGCAGCCTCTCGGCCGGCGTCGAGTCCGACAGCGCGAAGCTGGGCACGGGCGGGGGCAGCTACGCGGTCAGCACGCCCACCCATCTGCGCTGGAGCACCCTGACCGGCTTGCCGGCCTCGGGCGTGATCCTGGTCACCGGTGCCGGCAACTCGCGCTTGAAGGTCACGTTCAGCCTGGCCGGCGCCGCGCTGGAGGTCGATGCGGACGGCGACGGCAGCTACGAGAGCGTGGTCGACAGCACGGCCGCGGAACTGAGGGCGTTGCTCTGACCGCGCGCATCCGCCCTGCCGCGCTGCTGCTCCTGGCGGCTGCCGCGCCGCTGGCGCAGGCGGCCGATGCCCCGCCCCTGGAGATCACAGGCTCCATCGGACTGATGCACCGCCGACTCGCCGAGCGCAGCGCGCTGGGCGGCAACCTGTTGACCGAGACCGGACCGATGGCGCAGGTGCAGCTGGAAGCGACCCGCCCGCTGGACGGTGGCGGGGCACTCGCAGCACGGGCTCACCTGGCAGGCGGCGCCCTCGAGTACGACGGCCGCACGCAGGCCGGCGCGCCGCTCACGACCACCACCCGGCAGTACGAAGGCGGCGCGGACCTCCTCTGGCGGCCGCATGCGCCGGCGGCCTGGGGCGAGGCCTGGCTCTCGGCCGGCTGGCTGGCCAACCGGCGCCTGATCCGCGGGACATCGATCGCAGGCGGCCTCGACGAACTTTCCTCGGCGATGTTGGCCGGCGTGCGCTGGCGCAGTCCCGCCTTGGCACCCGCCGCCGGTTGGACAGGCCGCGTGGAAGTGGAGGCGCGCACCAGCGTGTCGCACCGGCTGCACGTGGACTACTACGGGCTGCTCGATCGCTCGAAGTTCGAGGGCGCGCGCAAGCGCTTGTGGACGCTGCGGCTGCTGGCCTCGCCGGACGGCTCGGCCTGGCAGTGGGGGCTGGAGTGGTCGCAGCTGCGGCAGCCCGCCAGCAAGGCGGTGCCGGTGTCGCGGGGCGGCGTGCTGCTGCCGGGCACCACCGTGCGCCAGCCGGCGCTGTCGACCGGCGACGTGGTCCTGCGCGTCAGCCGGCGCTTCTAGCTGCATCGGGGACAGACCGGAGCAAGCGCGAAGCGCGCACCGCTCTGTCCCCGACCGATCAGACTGCGCCGGCCAGCACCCATTCGGCGGCCTTCTCGGCCATCATCAGCGTGGGCGAATTGGTGTTGCCGCTGGTGATCGTGGGCATTGCTCCCGCGTCGACGACGCGCAGGCCATCGATGCCGCGCAGGCGGAACTGCGAATCCAGCACCGCCATCGGGTCGCCGTCGCGGCCCATGCGGGTGGTGCCCACCGGGTGGAAGATGGTGGTGGCGATGTCGCCGGCCAGCCGCGCCAGTTCCTCGTCGGTCTGGTACTGCAGCCCGGGCTTCCATTCCTCGGCGCCGTACTTCGCCAGCGCCGGCTGGGCGCAGATGCGCCGCGTCAGCCGCAGCGAGTCGGCCGCGACCTGCCGGTCCTCGGGCGTGCTCAGGTAGTTGGGCGCGATCGCCGGGGCGTCGTCCGGGCGCGGACTGCGGATGCGCACCGAGCCGCGGCTGGTCGGGTTGAGGTTGCACACGCTGGCCGTGAACGCCGGGAAGCGGTGCAGCGGCTCGCCGAACGCGTCCAGGCTGAGCGGCTGCACGTGGTACTCGACGTTCGGCCAGCGCTGGTCGGGCGTGCTGCGCGTGAATGCGCCCAGCTGCGAGGGCGCCATGCTCATCGGGCCGCTGCGCATCAGCAGGTACTCCAGGCCGATGCGGGCCTTGCCATGCCAGCTGTTGGCCAGCGTGTTGAGCGTCTGCACGCCGCGCACCTTGAACACCGCGCGGATCTGCAGGTGGTCCTGCAGGTTCTCGCCGACGCCGGGCAGGTCGTGCACGACAGGAATGCCATGCTGCTGCAACAGGCCGGCCGGCCCGACTCCGGACAGCTGCAGCAGCTGAGGCGAGCCGATGCTGCCGGCGGACAGCAGCACCTGGCCGCGCGCACGGGCGCTGACCTTCTGGCCGTCCTTCAGGACCTCGGCGCCGGTGCAGCGCAAGCGGCCGTCAGGCTGCCGCTCGATGTGCAGGCGCTGCACGCGCGCATCGGTCCACAGCGTGAAGTTGGACCGCCCGTGGCAGGTCGGGCGCAGGAAGGCCTTGGCGGTGTTCCAGCGCCAGCCGTTCTTCTGGTTGACCTGGAAGTAGCCCACGCCTTCGTTGCTGCCGCGGTTGAAATCCTCGGTGTGCGGGATGCCGGCCTGCTGCGCCGCCTGCGCGAACGCATCGAGGACATCCCAGCGCAGGCGCTGGCGCTCCACCCGCCATTCGCCGCCGGCGCCGTGGACTTCGTCGGCGCCCTTGTAGAAGTCCTCGTGCCGCTTGAAGAAGGGCAGGCACTGGTCCCAGCGCCATTCGGCGTCCCCGGTCAGCTCGGCCCACTGGTCGTAATCGCGCGACTGGCCGCGCATGTAGATCATCCCGTTGATGCTGGAGCAGCCGCCCAGCGCCTTGCCGCGCGGGTACTTCAGCTGGCGCCCGTTCAGGCCGGCGTCCGGCTCGGTCCGGTACATCCAGTCGGTGCGCGGGTTGCCGATGCAGTACAGGTAACCGACGGGAATGTGGATCCAGTGGTAGTCGTCCTTGTGGCCGGCTTCGATCAGCAGCACGGTCTTGGAAGGATCGGCGGAGAGCCGGTTGGCCAGCAGGCAGCCGGCCGTGCCGGCGCCGATGATGATGTAGTCGAAGGTGGTGTCGCTCATCCCCTCTTGTCTCCTCCTCGCGCTCCGGATGCGCCATCTTTTTCCAGTGCCACCGCGGAACCGGCTCCGCCGGGCCGCTGGTGGCGCCCCCTGGGGGGAGGCGGCCGAAGGCCGCTTCGGGGGGTGCCTACTTTGCAGTAGGCATCACGAACTCGGCGCCCTTGCCGATGCTCTCGGGCCAGCGCTGCATGATGGACTTCTGCTTGGTGTAGAAGCGCACGCCCTCCTCGCCGTAGGCATGCATGTCGCCGAACAGGCTCTTCTTCCAGCCGCCGAAACCATGCCATGCCATGGGCACCGGGATCGGCACGTTGATGCCGACCATGCCCACCTGCACCCGGCGCGAGAACTCGCGCGCCACGTTGCCGTCGCGGGTGAAGCAGCACACGCCGTTGCCGTACTCGTGCGAGTTGATCAGTTCCACGGCCGCGGCCAGGTCCTTGACGCGCACGCAGCCGAGCACCGGGCCGAAGATCTCCTCCTTGTAGATCTTCATGTCCGGCGTGACGCCGTCGAACAGGGAGCCGCCGATCCAGAAGCCGCCCTCGCAGCCGGCACCCGCCTTGGCGCCCTGGAAGGTGCGGCCGTCCACCAGCAGTTTGGCGCCCTCGTCGACGCCCTGGCCGATGTAGCCGGCGATGCGCTGGTGGGCGGCGCTGCTGACGATGGGACCCATCTCCGCGTCCAGCTCGGCGCCGTTCTTGATCTTCAGCTGCCGGGTGCGCTCGGCGAGCATCGGCAGGATCCTGTCGGCCGCCTCGCCCACCAGCACCCCCAGCGAGATCGCCATGCAACGCTCGCCGGCCGAACCGAAGGCCGCGCCGATCAGCGCGTCGACCGCCTGGCCGAGGTCGGCGTCGGGCATCACCACCATGTGGTTCTTGGCGCCACCCAGCGCCTGCACCCGCTTGCCGTGGCGGGCGCCGGTCTCGTAGATCTTCTGCGCGATGGCGGTGGAGCCGACGAAGGAGACCGCCTTGACCTCGGGGTGCTCCAGCAGCGCGTCCACCGCCTCCTTGTCGCCCTGCACCACGTTGAACACGCCGTCGGGCAGGCCGGCCTCCTTGAGCAGGCGGGCCATCAGGATCGAGGCGCTCGGGTCCAGCGGGCTGGGCTTGAGGATGAAGCAGTTGCCC
>JAKFEA010000376.1:0-2393 GCA_036675905.1 Acidovorax sp.
CAACTCACCGAAGTGGTCAAGGCCCTCAACTCGCTCGGCGCCACGCCGCAGGAGCTGCTGGCGATCCTGCAGGCGATCAAGGCGGCAGGGGCGCTCAATGCGGAGCTCGAGGTGATATGAGCACGAGCCCGAACGCTTTGGGTTTGCCTCCTCCTCTGCCTCACGGAATGGATGACTTCCTCCCTCTCCCTCTGGGAGAGGGTGGGGGTGAGGGCCAGGCCGGAACGCCCCTCACCCCAACACTCTCCCCAGAGGGGCGAGGGAGCAAGAGATGAGAACCGTCGGCCTCGATGCCAATGCCCTGCGCTCGCTTCAAGCCAGCGCCGGCAGCAACCCGCGCGCGGCCATCGCAGAAACCGCCAAGCAATTCGAATCGCTCTTCATGCAGGAGCTGATGAAGAGCATGCGCCAGGCCACGCTTTCCAGCGGCATGCTCGACAACTCGGGCACGAAGATGGGGACCGAGTTGCTCGACAGCCAGTTGGCGCAGAAGCTGACCGGCTTGCCGGGGGGATTGAGCGCGATGATTGCGCGGCAACTCGAGAGGCAGGTGGGGCGTCGCGAGGCCGCGGGCCCTCACCCCAGCCCTCTCCCAGAGGGAGAGGGAGCAAAGCGAACCGTGCCGCACGCTGGGACCCTCTCCGGCTCTGTCCCGCAGGCAGAAGGAGTCCTGCGGGCCCTGCCGCGTGATGCCGCTGCAGGCGCACAAGTCTGGAACCGCCTGCCCGGCGCCTCCCGCGCCGAGAACTTCATCGCTCGCCACAGCGATGCCGCCGAGAAGGCATCCGCCGACACCGGCATCCCCGCCGCGTTCATCCTGAGCCAGGCCGCGCTCGAATCCGGCTGGGGCAAGCGCGACATCCGCCATGCCGACGGCAGCCCGAGTCACAACCTGTTCGGCATCAAGGCCGGCGCGAACTGGAAGGGCCCGGTCGCCACAGTGACGACCACCGAATACATCGACGGCGAGCCGCGCAAGGTGACCGCGAAATTCCGCGCCTACGCCTCGCCCGAAGAGTCGTTCCGCGACTATGCCCAGCTCATCAAGAACAGCCCGCGCTACGCCAATGTGGTGGAGCAAGGCGGCAGCGCCCACGGCTTCGCCCACGGATTGCAGCGCGCCGGCTATGCCACCGACCCGGCCTACGCCGACAAGCTCGGCCGCGTGATCAACACCACGCTCCGGCTGCAGCGGGACCTGACGACGTGAGGCGGCGCATGCACCATTGCCCCGCCACACCGCATACCGCAAGGAGCCACGCATGGCCGGCCTGATGTCCCTCGGCACTCGTGCCATGTTCGCCAACTATGCGGCGCTGCAGACCACCGGCTCGAACATCGCCAACGCCAGCACGCCCGGCTATTCGCGCCAGCAGGTGGAGCTCTCCACGGCCGGAGGCCAATACACCGGCGCCGGCTTCTTCGGCAATGGTGCGCAGATCGACAGCGTCACGCGCGCCGCCGACTCCTTTCTCACCCGCGCGGCGGCAGCCTCGAAATCACAGGCTGCGTTCGACGCCACGCACCTCGAACAACTCAAGCGCCTGGAGTCGGTGTTCCCGCCTGGCGAACTCGGCATCGGCTTTGCTGCGGGCCAACTGCTCAACGCCTTCGTCGATGTGGCCAACCGGCCGCAGGACGCCGCCGCGCGTCAGGTCGTGCTCGCCCGCACCGAAGAACTCGCCTCGCGCCTGCGCGCCGCCGGCGGGCAGATCGACACGCTGCAGTCCGGCGTGGCGCAGGACTTCAAGACCTCCATCGCGACGGTCAACACGCTCGCCCAGCGCGTCGCCGACATCAACAAACAGATAGCGACCGCGCTCGGCACCGGCCACGCGCCCAACGACCTGCTCGATCAGCGCGACCAACTCGTCAGCGAGATCAGCGGCTTCGTGCAGGTGAGCACGATCACGGCCGACGACGGCACGCTGGGCCTGTTCATCGGCGGCGGCCAGCGCCTGGTGCTCGGCGGCAGCGCGCTCGAACTCAAGGCCATGCCCGATCTCTACGACCCGGCCAAGCTGCGCCTGGGCGTGCGCGAGGGGGGCGTTGATCGATCACTGCCCACCGCCTCGCTCGGCGGCGGCAGTCTCGCCGGCCTGCTGGCGTTTCAGGACGAAGACCTCGCCGACGCGCAGGCGCTGGTCGGCCGCATGGCCGCGGCCATCGCCGGCAGCCTGAACGAACAGCAGGCGCTCGGTCTCGACCTGCGCCAGCCGGCCGGCAGCGGCGCGCCGCTCATGAACGTGGGGGCGCCGCGCGTGCTGCCTGCTTCCACCAACACCGGCGGCAGCACCGTCAGCCTGCAGATCACCGACCCGGCGCAATTGCAGGCCAGCGACTACGAACTGCGTGCCGATCCCGCCACCCCCGGCAGCTATCTGCTCACGCGC
>JAKFEA010000377.1:0-1881 GCA_036675905.1 Acidovorax sp.
GTGACCTGATCAAGATCGCACCGACCTGGGAAGGCATCCCGCTGGAGATGATCGAGCGCATCGAGGTGCTCAAGGGTCCGGCCTCGGCCCTGTACGGCAGCGACGGCGTCGGCGGCGTGGTGCAGGTGTTCACCCGCAAGGGCCGCGACGGCTTCCATCCGTACGCATCGCTGGCCGCCGGCAGCCGCGAATACTGGCGCGGCGCCGTGGGCGTGCAGGCAGGATCCGGGCCGCTGAACTGGTCGCTCTCGCTGCAGCGCGAAGGCGAGCGCGGCATCAACAGCACGCGGCCGGAAGTGCGGCCGACCTCCAACTACAACCCCGACGTCGATCCGTTCCGCCAGGACACGTTCTCTGGCAGTGCCGGCTACGACCTGGGAAACGGCTGGAGCGTTGACGGCAGCCTGCTGCACTCGGACGGCGTGACGCACTTCGACGAAGGCGGCCTGAACATCGACCGCGCCAACGCCATCCGGGCGCTGGTGGCGCAGGCCGGCGCCAAGGGCCGCCTGCTGCCCGGCTGGCAGACCGAGCTGCGCCTCTCGCAGAGCCGTGACACCGCCAACGCGCTGGTGGCCCGGCCCGCCAACTTCAGCGCCTTCAGCACCGAACAGACCCAGTGGAGCTGGCTGAACACGGTGGAGACGGCAGCCGGTGCGTTGCTGCTCGGCCTGGAGGACCGCGAGCAGCGCGTCAGCTCCAGCCAGGTGTTCCCGGTGCGATCGCGCAGCATCCGCTCCGCCTTCGCGGGCCTGAACGGGCAGAGCGGCGCCCATAGCTGGCAAGGCAACCTTCGGCGCGATGCGAACACGCAGTTCGGCGACGCCGACACCTGGTTCGCCGGCTACGGTTTCCGGCTGACGGACGCCTGGCGGCTGCACGCCTCGCGCGGCACCTCGTTCGCCGCGCCGTCGTTCAACCAGCTGTACTTCCCCGGCTTCGGCAACCCGGATCTCGATGCGGAAACCTCCACCAGCCTGGAAGCCGGCTTGGCCGGCCGGCATGGCTGGGGGCACTGGGCGGTGAATGCCTACCGCACCGACATCGACAACCTGATCGCCAACGTGCGGGTCGACGGCAACCTCAGCGCCGCGGGCGTGGACGAGGCGCGCATTCGCGGCCTGGAGCTGGTGGTCGGCAGCCAGTTGCTCGGCTGGCAATGGAACGCCAACTACAGCCTGCTGGATGCGCAGAACCGTTCCCGACGCACCGGCAGCGGCGGCATCGCCTACTACGGCAAAGACCTCAACCGCCGGCCGAGCCAGCTGTTCAACCTGGATCTGGACCGTGCTTTCGGCGCCTTCAGCGTCGGCGCCAGCCTGCATGCGCAGGACTCGGCCTACGACGACCTGGAGAACCAGACCGAGCTGGCCGGCTTCGCCACCCTGGACCTGCGCGGCGAGTACCGCCTGAGCCCCGAGTGGCGCCTGCAGACCCGCGTCGCCAACCTGCTGGATGCCGATTACCAGACCGCCGAGGGCTTCAACCAGCCCGGCCAGGCGGTCTACCTGACGGTGCGTTATCAGGCGCTCTAGTGGCGCCGCAATCGTGTTGCGGTGCGCACCGTGCACCCTACGTGTTTAACCTGGAGATGAATGGATGAACCTGTCGCCCCGCGTCCAACTGCTGCTCGGTATCGCCCTGGCGGCGTTGCTGGCCATGACCCGCGGCCAGCACTTCGCCACGCTCAACCTGCCCAGCGCGTCCTGGGCGGTGTTCTTCCTCGCCGGGCTGCTGCTCGCGCCGCGCTGGGTGTTCCCGGCGCTGTTCGTCGAGGCCGCGCTGCTGGATTTCGCCGCCATCCAGTGGGCCGGGGTGAGCGACTGGTGCCTGTCGCCGGCCTACTGGCTGCTGCTGCCGGCCTACGGCTCGCTGTGGCTG